>CAJXOD010000019.1 GCA_913057795.1 uncultured Aquiluna sp. | reverse complement strand
AGGGCAACAGGCCCATTACGCCCCCGGCAACAATAAACACTTGAAGACCAAGTACAAATGAGAGCCCCAATGCAAGCAGCTTTGAAAAATCATCTTGATGGGTGTTTGCAATTCGCAGACCTCGGTAGACGATCAGCAGATAGATAGCCAAAATCGCGAAAATTCCGGCTAGACCAAGCTCTTCCCCGAGCGCTGCGAATATAAAGTCACTTTCGGCAAGTGGGATCAACTGCGGGAAACCCGAACCAAGTCCCGCGCCGATAACATCGCCGTGAGCCATGCCAAACAGACCCTGCACCAGCTGGTAGCTGCCACCTTGAGCGGTGTAGTTCTCGGTCGCAAACGGAGCCAACCACGCATCGAAGCGAGCACCGACGTAGCCAAAAAGTCTCGAAGCCACTAGGGCTCCGGTTACCATCATGACCAATCCAATACCGACGTAAAAGCCTCTACCGGTGGCGGTGTAGATCATGACCAAAAACAAACCAAAATACAGAATCGACGTTCCAAGGTCACGCTGGATCACAAGCACTGCTATGGACGCGATCCAGAACAGCAATATTGGACCCAGGTCCTTCGCGCTCGGAATCTTCATCCCTAACACTCGAGATCCAATTTCAGAAAGCGGGCCTTTTCTGGAAACTAAGTAGCCCGCGAAGAAGATCGCCAACAAAATTTTCGCTATTTCGCCTGGCTGGAAGCTCAGATCTCCAATGGCAATCCACAATGTCGCACCATTTATGGTCCTGCCAATGACCGGTGCCGCCGGAAGTAGCAGCAAGACCACGGCCGCCGCCCCTGCCAAATATGGAAAACGCCTCAGAACCAGTGGGTTCCGAACCAGCCGAACCACGATTGCGGCAATCAACATTGCAAAGCAGCTCAACCAAACCTGGCGCTCGGCAAACAAGTCCTGACCACCTCGAGTTATCTCGGCTAAGTCAAGTCGATAAATCATTGCGATGCCTAGACCGTTTAGCAAAAAAGCCAGGGGCAGCAGCAGGCCATCAGCGTTCAGTACATACTTCCTGAGCACGTAGTGCAGTATCCATGCGCTGATCGTTGGCGGTGCCCAGTAGTAGAGCATGTCCCAAGACATCCGCTGACTGACTGCAAGTTGAATTTGGGCCAAGGCGAAAGCGTGAATACCGGCAACCCAGAAAAGCAACACTGCTTCAAAGTTTCTGGAGCGTGGAACAGCCTTCAGCAGCATTGGAATCGCTTGAGTTAGAGAGACGTTACTCATTGATTCCGTCCTGAAGCTGTTCGATCAGGCGCAACGCATCATCCAACGACTCAACCGAGATGGATCTTTCAATCAGGGTCTGCTGGAACTGCGGGAGGTCTTCGATGTTTATATCCGACACTAGGTAAGGGCTTGAGAAATTCAGGGGCCCCAATTGCTCCTTGATGCCCTGAAAGACAGTGACTTGACCGTCAGATACATCAACGAAGTATCGGGTCTGGGTGTATTGGTACGCGCCGAAGATGACACCGACCATCACGCCAGCAAATAGCAGCCAAAGCGCAGTTATTCTGACCGCGCGCCAGCGTAGCTTCCGTCTGGTCTCGGCCAAAATCTTTTCAAGAAGCTCTTCGGACTCAGGTGCATACTGGGCTGGGTCCTCTGGGCTTTGTAGCAGCTCAAGCAAACTCAGTGGGTTGAAAAGACGCAGTATCTTTCCGCCCTTGCGCTCTTCAATGACAACTTCATGATCCGCTGAACCAACGAAGTGAGCGCCGGGTTCAAAGTCTGCCTTAACGGTTGGGCGGACAACGTCGGTGATAACCACCGTTACGTTGTCCGGGGCGCCATGCTCAAGGGCTTCGCCCACCAAAAGTTCGGCGGCTTCTTCGGTTGGAATATTTGAAGCCAAAATCTTGGCCATCACTTCATCCGGGACCACGCCGCTCAGGCCGTCGCTGCAAATCATCCAGCGGTCACCGGGCAGTGCGTCGTGCAGGGCAATATCTAGCTCCGGGTCACCTTGAACATCGCCGAGCACGCGCATTAGCACCGATCGACGGGGGTGAACTAGAGCTTCGGCTTGAGTAATTCGGCCAAGATCTACAAGCTTTTGAACGAACGAATGGTCCTTGGTTATTTGAGTAACCTCACCGGCACGAACTCGATAGATACGGGAGTCACCGATGTGAGCGGTAATGATCTGACTTCTGTGCACCAAAAGCCCTGAAAACGTGGTTCCCATTCCTTGAAGTTCCGGATGCTCAACTACGGTCCCGGTCAACATGGAGTTGGCCTCCAGAACTCCGGCCTTCAGGGTTTCAATGGCTTCTTCAACCGTGTCGTATTTGCTGTCGGTTAGTGCAACTCGCTGCGAGGTAATCGCCGACGCGATGTCTCCTCCGGCGTGACCGCCCATGCCGTCCGCCACGAAGAACAGCTGATAACCGGAATAACCGGAATCCTGGTTCGAACTGCGGTGCTTGCCGATGTCGCTGGCTGCATAGCTAATGGTCTTGATCGCCAACTGACTAAGACCTCAGCTCAAAGGTCGTGGTTCCAATTCGTATCGTCATCCCAGCTTTAATGGTCACCGGGGTGGTTATTTTCTTGCCGTCTAGGTTGGTGCCGTTGGTGGAGTTCAGGTCTTGTAAGACCCAGTCCTCCCCCACATGGACGAGCTTTGCGTGGATCGAGGAGGCGAAGTCATCGCTGATTACCATGTCCGAACTCGGAGCGCGGCCAATCAGCACTTCCTTTTTGTTCTCGAGTGGGATGTTAGTTCCGGCGGCCCGGCCCGTAAGCACCGCGATCTCGGTCGGATTAAAACTATCGCCATCGTCTATGCCCAGGCTCGCAGCCGAACCTGCGGTTAGCAGGGGAGCGTTCTGCTTAGCTATGCGACTGATAACTCGCCTGCCATACAGGTCAGCGCGAATAACGGAAAGCAGGCTCAGAATAAACACCCAGAGCACCGCAACAAAACCAATACGAATCAGAAATAGGGCAAGCTCACTCATTTGGCCCACCCGTCAGGGCCAATAGCTCAAAATCGAATTCAGTCCTACCGGCATTTATCTTGCTGCCAGACCTAAGAACCACCTCGTTCACTCTCGAACCGTCTACGAAGGTTCCGTTGGTCGACTGCAAGTCTCTGATTGCTGCAATGTCTCCATTGAATGCGATTTCGAAGTGAATCCGGCTCAGGCCGCGATCATCTATCGCCACGTCGGCGCTATCGTCCCTGCCAAAAGTAGTAGTTCCACTAGATAGCTCTCGGCGCTCGCTGCCATAGGAAATTATCGGTTTCCAGCTCACCAAACTGCCCACTGCCGCAGATCCAACTTGAATTCGCCCCTTGGCGACTTTCTGGTCAGCTAAAACCTTCAGCTCAAGTTGACCTGTCAGTTGATAGCTCTTCTGCCCGGCATGGTTTGCAACCTCTGAACTTATGGCTCGAAGAAGCTGGTCGGAGAGGTTGTCTTTATCTTGAGGGTTAAGTTTGATCAGGTATCTATGGGGAACTAGTTTCCGGTCCTTACCTGGAGCAGTCGCTGCGACGTCCATAGCATTTTTGACAGCCTGAGAGATTTCAATCGGCTGAAGTTGCTTTTTGGATAGCTTGGAAAACATTGAGACAACTATGTTCTCAATGCGCGCCTCGGCCTTGTCTAGAAAGCCCACGTTACCTGCTTCCCTGAGCGGTTCTTAGGTCAGGTCAGTCTATCGCCGAGTGGCTATTTAGTCGGGCAATCTTTGCTAATCCGGGCGCCGCCTTATTAGGGTTATTGAGAACCTAAATTGGGAAGCGAATTGTTAGAGATATTTCTAAGCTCATTAGAAGCACTAGGGGTGCTGGCGTTCGCGCTTTCCGGGATATTGGAAGCGGCTAGAAAGCATTTTGACCTAGTGGGCGTTGTGATGATCGGAGCGGTCACCGCTTTTGGGGGCGGAACCCTCAGGGATGTGCTGTTGGACAGAAGGCCATTTTTTTGGGTTGAGCAAGAATTTTGGGTTTGGGCGCTTATTTTGGTGGGTTTGGCTCTGCCGTTTTTCTACCGGGCAACCCACGTTGACTTGACCGAAAAGGCGATTGTGATCCCCGACGCTGTTGGCCTTGGAATATTTGCAGCTGGTGGCACTCACCTTGCTTTGGTCGCAGGCATGAGCCCGATGATTGCGGTTTTGATGGGCGTAATTACTGGAGTTGTCGGCGGTGTATTGAGAGATGTCCTGATTAATGAAGTCCCGAGAGCGTTTCATGACCACCAGCCTTACGCAGTAATCGCATTTGCTGGCGGCTGGGCTGTCGTGCTGCTGGGCTACCTGAACACCCCCGAGTACCTCGACGTCGCTATCGCGGCAATTTTGATTGTCACCATGCGGCTCATTGCGGTTCGATTCAAAATTGAGCTTTTCCGCTGGCGCTACCTCTAGCCCTCAGCTAACTGCCAGAAATATGCCTTGTCTGGCAGCCCACTGCTAAAAGCGTCTCAACTACCTGAAATTTAGTTTCTTTCCCAATCTGGATTACTAATTTGTTGCTTGTCCGACAAACAAAGGAAAGAACATGAAAATAAAATCGACAATTGCCATCGCGGCAACCGCCAGCCTGGCAGTTGGTGCGCTGGCATTCGCGCTTCCATCTCTGGCTCACGATTCGCAAGGACCAAATAGCTCCGAACCTAAAATCGAGCGCGGCATGCACGCTGACAGGGCCAACGAAGGCCAAATGCGAAAAGAACATAACACTGCGACTCTGTCAGCCACCATCATCGGGATCCCGGCAGATGTTACAGAACTGAGAGAAGTTGTAAAGGGCGCCAACTACGAGATCTTTCGCCTCGAGCCCGGCGCAACCGAGGCCCCAACAACTAAGCCGACAACTCGTGGCCATGTAATCGGCGTTCATCCAGTACTTGATGCAAATCTCGATCTGATAAGGCCGGAGATTGCAGCTGGAACCGTCACAGGCAATCTAGTTTTCAAGGCAAGTCCAATCGAGGGCGTGGAGGTTTTTGCTTTCTACCCTTCGGATGAATCGGCTCCGATTCTTGTGACTGTAACCACCGACGCGTCTGGAGTTGCAACCGCGAACGCGAGTGGAGTTCTTCGCCTCAACTACGATGCAGATGACGCCGCCAGCTTTGAACCTCGCGGGAAAAAGCTAGGCAAGGGCAAGCATGAGGGGATGCGCAACCACGGCCAGCAGTATGAAGATGTTGCTGACTAATCTGACATCTCTTGAAGCTGAGAAAGCACTGAGAGCTTGATGTTGAAACCCTGACTTTTACTTGGTCGACACCGCTTGGCTTTTAGAGTTAGAGCCATGTAATTCTCATAGATTGCATACCCTCCTAATAGGAAAACCCTCGGGCAAGAACCCGAGGGTTTTTTCCTTAACCTATTTGCCTGAGCTTATTTCTACCCCGAATGTGACTTTCGTCACACCTTAGGTTCTTTGGGTCGGTAAAACAGTCCTCGCACAGCAACACTAAATCCTTGCAGCCAGGTCCTTCGCAGTCTCGGAACTGCGAAGTCTTTTCTGAGCAGTTCACGCAAGTTCCCAGGGTCAATGCGTCTTTTGAAAAATTAACGGCCATGCGGTTATCGAATACGTAAAGAGCGCCCTCCCAGAGCCCTGCATCCCGGTATTTTTGGCCGTAGCGTGCGATGCCGCCCTCGATTTGATAGACCTCTTTGAATCCGCGATTTAGCATTACCGCGCTCAAAATCTCACACCGGATGCCACCGGTGCAGTAGGTCACAATCGGCTTGTCTTTGAGGTGGTCGTACTTGCCCGATTCGATTTCCGTAACGAAATCGTGAGTGGTCTGAATGTCAGGCACGACTGCATTTTTGAATCTGCCAATTTCGGCCTCGAAGGCATTCCTGCCGTCAAAAAAAGACAACATCGTCGCCGCGCTTATCAACTAGCACATTGACCTGTTGTGGCTTTAGATGCTTACCTCCATTGACCACGCCCGTGATGTCAACTTGCACTTCGTCCGGGGTATTGAAGGTAACCAGCTCTTTTCGCACTTTCACCATGAGTTTTGAAAATTCATTACCGGTGCCGGCAGACCACTTGAAGTCAATTTTGGAGAAACCCTTGAACTCCTTGGTGGCGTGGGCGTATTTTTTTAGACTTTCCATCTTGCCACCGAGGGTTCCATTTATCCCGTGGGGGGAGATGAGAATCCGACCCTTTAGCCCGAGAGCCTCGCACAAGGTCCGCTGCCAGAGCATGACTGCTTGCGGATCTGCTATCGGCGCGAACCCGTAGTAAAGGAGGATCTTATTGAGGGACATCAGCTGTCAGCCAAGTGACAATGCACTGACTTACACTAGGAAGCATGTCAATGAAACCAGGGCTAGATAAAGCCGAACTAAGTGAAACCACCAAACCGACCCAGGACCTGTTCCGCCATGTGAATGGAAGCTGGTTGGATTCAACCGAGATACCCGAGGACAAAGCCGTGTTCGGTAGCTTCCATATGCTGGCCGATGATTCGGAACTCGCCGTCAAGGAAATCCTTGAAGAGGCGTCCAACAACCCACTTCCAGGTGTTAGCCAGCAAATTGGAGATCTTTACGCATCGTTCCTAGACGAAGATCGAGCTGAGAAGCTTGGAGCCACTCCACTGGTTGAGGGTTTATCTAAAATCGCAGCAGTTTCTGACCTCAAGGAGCTGCACAGTTTGATGGGCCACCTCGAGCGCATGGGCGTTGGCGGGCTATGGGGCAGTTACATCGATAATGACGCCGGTAACCCAGAGCGGTACCTCGTTCATTTTTATAACGGCGGCCTAGGTCTGCCGGATAAGGATTACTACACCGACGAGAAGTACAAGGATGTTCGTGAAGAATATCCAAAGCACATTTCACGCATGTTGGTTCTGGCTGGCTTGCCTCAAGCAGAAGCCGACTCCAAGGCGGAGCAAATCTTGAAGCTCGAAACCAAGATTGCCTCCAAGCACTGGAGCAGAGTCGAAGCGAGAGACGCTGAAAAGACTTATAACCTCAAAACCTTTGCGGAACTAAAAACTCTCGCACCGAGCATTCACTGGGACGAATACCTTTCGGGCCTAGGTCTCACCGATTCATTCCTGGAATGGAATGTAGTTATGATGCCTTCATTCTTCGAGGGGCTCGTTGACGTGTTGACAGCTGAAAACCTAGATGCTCTAAAGGCATGGCTGAGCTGGGTTTACATCAGAGCTCACGCTCCTTATCTCTCCGGCGATTTTGTAGCTGAGCGCTTCAGTTTCTATGGAACGAAGTTGACTGGCCAGCCGGTCAATCGTTCACGATGGAAGCGTGCCGTCAGCTTGGTTGAAGGAAGCCTTGGGGAAGCTGTCGGTCAGATTTATGTTGACAAGCACTTTCCGGCAAGCTCCAAGTCCCAAATGGACACCTTGGTGGCTCACCTCATTGAGGCCTATCGCCAAAGTATTGACAAGCTCGAGTGGATGACTGGAGCCACCAAAGAAAAGGCTCAAGAGAAGCTGTCGAAGTTCACTCCGAAGATTGGCTACCCGGTTAAGTGGCACGACTACTCGAGCATCGTTATCTCGCGAGAAGATCTGCTGCAAAACATTCAAAATGTTTCCGCGTGGGAGTTTGATTTCCAGGTCAAGAAAATCGGATCACCAATCGATCGCGACGAGTGGCACATGACACCTCAGACCGTGAACGCTTATTACAACCCTGGTCTGAATGAAATTGTCTTCCCCGCGGCAATTTTGCAGCCACCGTTTTTCTCTGAAGATACCGATGACGCCATGAACTTCGGCGGCATCGGGGCCGTAATCGGTCACGAAATTGGTCACGGCTTTGATGACCAAGGTGCGAAGTACGACGGAGATGGCAAGTTGGTTTCCTGGTGGACCGAGGCGGACCTAAAGGCATTCGAGCAGCGAACGAAATCTCTTATCGATCAATACAACGAGCTAAGTCCGACCCAGCTTGATGACAGCAACAAGGTAAACGGCGAGCTCACCATCGGTGAGAACATCGGAGACTTGGGAGGTCTCGGTATTGCTTGGAAGGCTTATTTGATTTCACTTGACGGCAAGGAGCCACCGACCATAGACGGAGTGACTGCTGCCGAGAGGTTCTTGTTCTCTTGGGCCCAGTGCTGGCGCGGTATCAGCCGAGATGAAATTGCTATTCAGCGTTTGGCCACCGACCCACACTCTCCGGCCGAATTCAGGTGCAACCAGGTTGTGAAAAACTTGGACATCTTCCACGACACCTTCGAAACCACTGAATCAGATCCAATGTGGCTTGCACCAGAAGAGCGTGTGGTTATCTGGTGAAGCTCTGGTTTCGAATCCTTTTCATCAAGCTGACCTGGCGTCGTCGATCAAAGGTGACTATCGACGAGGTTTCGTCGGTGACCCTTCGGGTGATGCCAAGCGACCTGGATGTCTACAACCACATGAACAACGGCATATTTTTGACACTCATGGACCTCGGTCGTTACGACCAGGGTCTAAGAACAGGTATCTGGCAAATTTGGAACAAAAAAGGCTGGTACCCGATAGTCGTCAACTCAACGATTAGCTACCGCAAGTCTCTTGAGCCCTGGCAAAAATTTGATCTCGAGACCAAGGTGGTCGGTTGGGACGACATAGCCGTTTACATCGAGCAGCGATTTGTCCGAAATGGTGAGATCTATGCCAAAGCGATTATGCGCGGACGGTTCCTGAAGCGCGCTTGGGGCACTCTCACCCCGCAGGAAGTTATGGACGGCTCCGGTGGCTGGCCCGGAGAACGACCCGAGTTACCAAAGTGGATCGTCAGATGGGCCAAAGACGCAGCATTACCCAAGGGTAAAGAACCGGCTCCTAGTACTTGGGACTAGTTAGCCCCCGGCCACCTGCAAGAAGCAACAGCTTCTTCAATGGTTCCCTTTAGAAGGTCGTGAGTGTCTGGATTGTTCTCCATGTATTTGACTACGTAGGAACAGACCGGAACAACCTTCTTATCGCCGGCTTCCCTAATGTCTTGAAGAGATTCGCGAACCAAAAGTGCGGCTAGTTTTTTGCCTTGGTGTTCAGGGTTCACTTCGGTGTGGACCAGGTGAATCTCGTCGTCCTTGACGACGTAATCTAGCAGTCCTACCCGAGAAGAATCCATGTAAATTTCAAAGCGGTCGTTATCGCTATCTTTCACTACCTGAGTGCTCATGCTGTTAACCTTTCTTCTTATGGCTACTAACGAGG
This sequence comes from uncultured Aquiluna sp., assembly GCA_913057795.1. Taxonomy (GTDB): domain Bacteria; phylum Actinomycetota; class Actinomycetes; order Actinomycetales; family Microbacteriaceae; genus Aquiluna. Next base: position 17,048 of record CAJXOD010000019.1, on the reverse strand, counting down.
TTATCAACGGGGAGAACCTCGCAGCACTTAAATCTATGCAGGATGAGTCTTTTCAGCTTATTTACATCGACCCACCATTCAACACCGGTCGCTCTCAGGTAAGAACAAACCGCAGCTCCATTTCGAGTGCGACTGGGAACCTCGGCTTTCAAGGCAAGAGATACGAGCAGGTAGTCAAATCAGTTTTGTCCTACGACGACGACTTCGCCGACTACTGGGCATTCCTAGAACCCCGACTCATCGAGGCCTATCGGTTGCTCCACGAAACCGGGACGATTTATCTGCATCTTGACTATCGAGAGGCCCACTACGCAAAAGTTTTGATGGACGCCCTGTTTGGCAGAGAGTGTTTTCTAAACGAAATTATCTGGGCCTACGATTACGGCGGAAAGTCAAAAAGTCGCTGGCCGGCAAAACACGACACGATTTTGGTTTACGTGAAGAACCCAGCAAAGTACTTTTTCGATAGCACCGCCGTCGACCGTGAGCCTTACATGGCTCCCGGTCTAGTGACTCCAGAGAAGGTGGCTCGAGGCAAGCTTCCGACCGATGTCTGGTGGCACACGATTGTGTCACCAACTGGAAAAGAGAAAACCGGCTACCCAACCCAAAAGCCACTTGGCATTCTCAGACGAATAATTAGTGCTAGCTCAAGACCGGGTGATCGGGTGCTTGATTTTTTTGCGGGTTCTGGGACTACCGCGCAGGCGGCCTTTGAACTGCAAAGAAAATTTGTTGTTGTGGATCAAAACCCAGAGTCAATTGAGGTAATCACAAATCGTCTCAACGCTCTTGGCGTTGAGTACGTGCTTCAAGTGAAATAATCCAGACGACTACCAGCGCAACAGCAATAAATAGGCTTGCCGCAGCCATGGCCATTCCCAGGTTTTCCGGCCCCGGCCTTGAAATCAACCTGAACATCACAAGCGGCAATGTCGCTTGTGATCCGTAGGCAAGAAAGCTCGCCGCCCCAAATTCACCAAGCGAGCCCAGGGCAACAAAGGCTGCAGCAACACTGAGTGGCTTTCGAACAAGGGGCCCCTCGACCTGAGTAAACATTTTCCAACCAAAAGCTCCGTCTAGAAGCGCCGCGTCTTTTATCTCCGTGGAAACTGATTGCCTCGCTGGCCTGAGTACCTGGTAACTAAGCGGGATGAGGAAAAGGCTTTGAACAATCGGGACTAGGAGCCAAGTGCCACTTAGTGCCGAAGGCAGGTATCCGCTTAGAACCAAAAACACCAAACCATAAACGACCGGGGAAATACCGATCGGTAGCAGAACCAAGTAGCTAGTCTTTTTTCTTCCGGCAGCAAGCCAAGCAACGGGAAGCGCAATCAGGGCCGCAACAAGCAAGTTTCGAAGACTGTTTAGAGCAGCCTCGGCAACTGAGATATTCAGGATCTGTCTGCCACCTCGACCCGCAAGGTTAGCAAAATTCTCGACTAGACCCGGTCCATAAGTTATGGCTCTTACAAAAACCCCTGCGAACACGATCACTATCGCGGCCAATAATAAAGCCGCTAACACCCCACCCAGTTTGGAGCCAGTCGAGGCTGTTTCTTTCTCGCCAAATAACGGAGTCGGCTCGGCACCGATTGATCTTGCCAGGTAAAAAAAACACAGGGTCAGCGCTGTTTGCAACAGCGCTAGCGCCAGTGCAAGACTCAGATCTAGATCCCTCAGCGCTGCCGTTGCAATCTCGGTTTCTAGAGTGTCGACTCTGCCCGCTCCCAGTGTCAGCACAAGCCCGTAACTTGTCGCGCTGTAGAGTGCGACCAACAAACCAGCGGACAGCATTCCAGCCAGCTGCTGTGGAAGCTCGATTGCGAAGCGCTTTATTAGGCCGCTTGCCCCATCAAGTGATGCGGCCTCCATTTGATCGGCGGGTATTTGATTTGCCGAAACCACGCGCGCCATGAATCCCACATTCATAAAAACATGCGCTCCAATGATCCAAAGTATTCCAGTAATGGAATTAAAGGCATTGGGCTGGAGCGGAAGCAGGGTTATTCCAATTAGAAACGCCGGCAGAAGGAAAGGCACCAGCAAAAACGCTGAGACCAGTTGCCTTGTTTTGCGACCTGTTCCTGCCAACCAATTTCCGATTGGATAACCAAGGATTGTCGCAACCACCGCACTCAATAGTGCAATCAGTGCGGTGGTTGCGAACAGTTCCAAGCTAGTTGTCAAATACGTCCGACCAGTCGGCCAACCACTGGTCGCGATTGGCGTTTATGTCTGAGGCTTCACCCAGCAAGCTATCTGCCGGCTGTGCAAACTTTGCCCAGGCCTCTGGGACCTCGATGGCTTCGTTAATTGGATAGACATACATGTTTTCCGGAACTGAAGCTTGGAAGCTATCGCCTAGCAAGAACTCGACAATTGCTCTGGCGCCAGGGGCGTTGTCCGCATTGTCTAAGACTCCGGCATATTCAATCTGCCTGAAGCACTCGGTTCGAAGTGCAGCTGACCCCGGTGTACCGTCTTCCTTTACTTCGGCTGAGGGCGACGATGCGTAGCTCAAAACAATCGGGCGGTCACCGCCGTAACGAGTGAAGTCAACAAAGTAAGCATCTTCCCAGCCAGCGGCTACCTTGAGATTATTATCTTTCAGTGAGCGCCAGTAGTCGGAAACCTCAGCGCTGGTTTCAAAGCCGGCGTGAGTGGTTGCCAGAAATGCCAATCCGGGGGAGGAAAAGTTTGGGTTGGTCACAACGACCAGAGACTCGTATTGATCCTGGCCTAGTTCACGCCAAGAAGTCGGAGGGGCAATTGAGCTCTCTGCAAACCAGTCAAGGTCATAGTTGAAGCAAACATCCCCGTAGTCGATTGCTTGCATCTCACCGTCAACAATGTTGTTGTCGGTGGCCACTCCAGCGAATGTGTTATCGATGCCAAAGAACGCATCTGCAACGGGCGCGTTGGTAGTTAGCACTAGTTGGTTTGTTAGTGACCCGGTATCACCGAGTCTGATGATTTCTAGTTCGTATCCAGTTTGGCTTTCAAACTCGGCCACAAGTTCATCGCTGATGACGAAGGAGTCGTGGGCTGCTAGGCGAACCAGTGTTATGTCTTGAGCGCTACAACCGGTTAGGGCCAAAGCGCTGATTGCCAGTATTGCTAATTTTTTCATTTTCGTGCCTTTTGGTTATAAGTAGGCACGGGTTAGAGGTCTCTACCTACGCTGGCATTACCCAGATCAGGTTTGACGGTCGAAGACTCTATTTCTAGTCTTCCTCTCAGTCCGGTTTACCGAACTCCCGTGGTGTTACGTGAAAAGCCTAACCGATAAAACTACTTGGCGGAGTTCGCCGCATCTGCAACTTCTTGCGAGGCACTCTTTTCTCGGAGCGGTATCTCCTTGATAAACCAGCTAATTACAAAGGCTGCCCCGACGAAGAAGATCGCAACCAAAAACACAGTCAGAGATGACTCGACAAAGCCGATTCTGAAGGGCAGTGTCAGCCTGTCATCCGCGCCAATCAGGAAGGAGGAATCGAGCGTTATCTCACTTGCACCCGATGGTCCACTCTGGAGTATTTCGATAATCGCATCATTGTCCGGGTTGGCTAATACTTGCGGGTCACTAGTTGCACTAGCGATTCCCTCACGAACGTCTGTGCGCCGGAAGGCGGTGGTTATTTTGTCTCCAACCTGACCAAACAGAATCGACATAAACACCGCAACACCGAAGGTGCCACCCATCTGCCTGAAGAAAGTTGCGGAACTTGTAGCCACACCAATGTCTCTTGCGGCAACCGAATTCTGGCTCGCAATCATTGTGGTCTGCATTAGCTGGCCGAAGCCGAGCCCGATCATCACCATTCCGATTGAGATGACCCAGATTGGGGTTGAGGCATCCATCATCAAAAGCATAAATAGGTACCCCAGGAACAACACACCGGTTCCAGTGTTGAAAAAGATTCGATACTTACCGGTTTTAGAGGTGATGCGTCCGGAGGTAATTGTTGCCGTCATCATTCCGGCGACCATTGGCAGCATCAAAAAGCCGGCCTCAGTTGGGCTGGCCCCGTAAACCACCTGGATGATCAGGGGCAGCACAATCATTCCGCCGAACATCCCAACACCGAGAATAAAACCTAAGATTTGCGTTCTTGCGAAAGTTGGCTCTTTGAATAAAGAAAGTGGGATCAGAGCAGCAGAACCCATCCTTTTTTCAATCATGATGAAGCTAACAATTCCAAACACTCCGGTGACATACATTGCGATAGCCATTGGGCTGGACCAGCCCCACTCGCGGCCCTGCTCTGCGATCAGCAAGAACGGAACGACGGCCAACACGATTGTGACTGCACCCCACCAGTCGATCTTTTGAGGTCTTGGGTTATTCGGAATATGTAGAAACGTAACCACCATAAATAGCGAAACGGCACCAATTGGAATGTTCATCAGGAAAATCCAGCGCCAGCCATCGATAAACAGAATCTCGCCGGCTCCTGCAAGTGCGCCACCAACAACTGGGCCCAGTACAGATGAAGTGCCGAAGACCGCCAGGAACATGCCCTGGTATTTCGCTCTTTCCTTTGGAGGAACAATGTCGGCAACAATTGTGAAGGCCAGTGAAAACAGCCCTCCAGCGCCCATGCCTTGCAGCGCTCGGAAAGCGGCCAGTTCGGCCATGGAGGTTGCAAAGCCCGAGGTTACCGAACCAACTATGAAAATCACGATTGCAATCATGAACAGAGGCCTGCGACCGAAGATGTCTCCGAGTTTTCCGTAGATGGGCGTCGAGACAGTTGCGGTTATCAAGTAGGCCGTGGTTGCCCATGCTTGAAGCGAAAGACCAGAAAGGTCATCGGCGATCGTCCGCATAGCGGCTCCAACCACAGATTGATCAAGAGCTGCCAAAAACATTCCAGACATGAGTCCGATGAGAACTATCCAAATTTGCCTAGGAGTCATGGTTCCAGATTGGGCTGCCTTTTTTGCGGCATCCCGAGAGGTGTTCGTGGCCAATTAGTCTCCTGGATTTAGGGTTTAGAGATGCCTAAGTCTACGCCTCGGAAACGGAGTCCCCTATTTATTTTTGGGCCTCCGGTTCTTTTATCAATTTTGGGATTTGGCCTGCTGATTCAATCTGGAATCCTTGCAAGCCCAAAGCTCGAAATGATCAACGAGCAAAACAGGATCAGTGCTGCCCAGGGCCTCGTGCCCCCGACCCTAGGGCTAACCGATTACATCTACCCGCGGCTCACAATTGAATCGGCTAACCAGCCTTTGGTGGTTGTCAACAAGCAGCGGGCATTAGACCCAATCGACTTCGCACCGTCGAGCTTGGTTGTCATGCCCTCGAGTAAGTCTTTGGACAACTCGAGAGAATTAGTTTTAGCGTCTTCGGCGGCCAATGCGCTTGTTCTGATGGCGGAGCAAATGCATGCCGAGGGCTACGGTCAGCTGTTCGTGAATTCCGCCTATCGAACCTATGACTATCAAGTGGAACTCTTTGAATCAAAAACTCGTCAGTACGGTTTGGCGGGCGCTCTTGTTAGAAGTGCAAAGGCCGGTCACTCGGAACACCAAACTGGCTTGGCCGTTGATGTTTCTGTGCCGGCCCAAGGCTGCGCAATAATGACCTGCTTTGGAGAAACTGCTGCGGGTAAGTGGGTGGCCAGCAACTCCTGGCAATTTGGGTTCATTGTTCGCTACGAAGAAGAGACGACTGCTATTACCGGCTATAGCTATGAACCTTGGCACCTGCGATTCGTCGGAGAGGCACTAGCGGCTGAGTATTCCGAAAACGGAATACATACCCTCGAAGAGTTCTGGTCTTTGCCGGCTGCGGAGTTTTACCCGGAGGAAGATGCTGAGTCCAAGGTCGATTGAGAATCAATCTGTCTGAGGGTTACGCCTTGTCAGGAAGACCAGGTACGCGGATGAAAAACCAAAACCAATCAGCGCGTAGAGAATTACGAACCAAGTAACGCCGGTAGGAATCAGTAGCGTCATCACACCTAATCCAAAAGCGCCAATCATCATGACCCGCGAAGCCCATAAGACAGCATTAGCGCTGCCCGCCTGAGCGATCACAAACATCAAACCCCCGAGAGTGAGTATCGTCACGCCAGATAGCTGCATCGACCAATCGAGGTTCAAGGAACCAGGTAGTCCAAGAAGATCGGTGAACAAACGCGGTGCTATGAACAGCACCAGCGAACTAATTGCAAAGACTACGGCGCCTAATCGCAGCACGCCGCGCAGTCTTTGGACATCTCCTCTTTTATGCATAAACGCATCGTATTGCTATCGGAGGTTTCTTGCCTGCCCTAATCTTGAGGCATGTCTAATGACAACAAGATTGCGTACTTGGGACCAGCCGGAACCTTCACCGAGATGGCGGCAAAGATGCTGCCCGGGGCAGCTAGTGCTGAACTTGTTCCGATGGCAAGTGTTACCGAGGCGATTGACGCTGTTTTGTCTGGATTAGCGGATCGAGCAGTAGCGCCAATTGAGAACTCATTAGAGGGCGGCGTCAGTGCCACCAGCGATGCTCTTGCAACAATTGCGGGTGCTCAGATCTACGGTGAATATCTGGTACCTGTGAAATTTGACCTGATGGTTAGGCCTGGAACCGTAATTGCAGACATCCAAGAGATACTTACGCATCCGGTTGCCTACGCCCAATCCAGGAAGTGGCTGAGTCAAAACCTCAAGTCTCACACCCACATACCTGCAGCATCAACAGCAGCTGCTGCTAGGTCGTTGGCCAATGGCTCGACTGCTCACGCCGTAATTGCAGCTAGTGGTGCTGCGGAAATTTACGGCCTTGAGATTATCGCGAGCGACATCGGTGAGAACCAGGACGCTCAAACCAGATTCTACGAAATAGGTAAAGCCGGATCACCTCCTGCGAAAACCGGCCAGGACAAAACCAGCGTCGTGGTCGAGCTACCGGATGATCGTCCGGGTGGGCTACTGGAAATGCTTGAGCAGTTCGCGGCTAGGGGCATCAACCTTTCACGAATTGAGTCCAGGCCAGTCGGCGACCGGTTCGGCAGGTATCGCTTCAACATCGATGTTGAAGGTCACTTGGATGACGAGGCTATCGGTGAGGCTTTGATGGGTCTTCATAGGTTCAGCCCCAAGGTGGTGTTTCTGGGTTCTTATCCCAGAGCCGACCACTCTGACTCTGTTCACCTCGGTAATAACGCAAACCCGGACTACCAGTCGGCCCAAACCTGGCTTCAAAAACTTCGGGAGAGCCGCTAATCCCAAGCAGCGCTTAGCTAGCAGGTAGGCTTGACTCCGTGATTGAGATCAACTTACTTCGGGAAAACCCTCAGGCAATTAGGGACTCTCAGGCTGCCCGCGGCGCGGACGTGGCACTCGTTGATTTAGCTGTGAAACTTGCGGAACAGAAAAAAATTGCATTGCAGCAGTTCGAAGCTATGCGGGCAAAGCAGAACGCCCATGGCAAGCTGGTTGCCCAGGCCCCAAAGGAAGAAAAGGCAGAGCTAGTCGCTCAGGCTCAGGAGATGTCTAGCGACGTAAAAAGACTCGAGGCCGAGGCGAACCTTGCTGACCAAGAACTGATGGTCGTCCTTCACAAAATCGAGAATGTTGTTCTTGAAGGGGTGCCAGCCGGATCCGAAGAAAACTTTGTGGTTCTCAAAGAGGTCGGCAATAAGCCTGAGTTTTCTTTTGAGCCGAAGGACCACGTTTTTCTAGGTGAATCCTTAGATGTAATAGACATTGAGCGCGGCGCCAAGGTTTCTGGTTCTAGATTCTATTTTTTGAAGGGCCTTGGAGCAAGACTAGAACTTGCCCTAATGCAGCTCGCGCTTGATCAAGCCAGCGAAGCTGGCTTCACGGCCTTGATAACTCCGACTCTGGTAAAGCCCGAAATCATGCAGGGCACTGGCTTTTTGGGAGAGCATTCTGGAGAGGTTTACTACCTTCCCGCCGATGACTTGTATCTAACTGGCACTAGCGAGGTCGCCCTCGCCGGTTATCACAGCGGCGAGATCCTCGATGATCTAACAACTCCAATGCGTTATGCCGGTTGGTCGACTTGCTATCGCCGGGAAGCCGGCAGTCACGGCAAGGACACCCGAGGCATTCTTCGGGTTCACCAGTTCAACAAGCTTGAAATGTTCTCTTACTGCAAGCCTGAGGATGCTGAGGCTGAGCACGCCAAGTTGCTCGAGTGGCAAGAGCAGATGCTTCAGAAGTGTGAATTGCCCTACCGGATCATCGACGTGGCAGCCGGAGACCTCGGTTCAAGCGCGGCGAGGAAGTACGACATAGAGGCTTGGGTTCCAACCCAGGGTGATTACCGAGAGTTGACTTCAACCTCGAACTGCACCACCTATCAGGCCAGAAGGCTAAACACTCGCTACCGCGATCAAGATGGCAAACCGGCTGTCGCAGCTACCCTAAACGGCACCCTTGCAACCACCAGATGGCTGGTCGCAATTTTGGAGAACCACCAGCAGGCGGATGGATCAGTTCTGATACCAGCCGCGCTTCGTGGGTACCTCGGTGGCGTCGACAAGATTGGACCCAAGAACTAAATGGTTGAAGATAACAAATGGTTGATCGGCATCGACATAGACGGCACATTGGTCCACGATGACGGCCACCTCTCCGAGAATGTGCTTGCTCAAATAAACCGAGTTCGTGATTTGGGTCACCACGTTTTTGTTGCAACCGGCAGAGCCGCATCGAACGCCTACCCGGTTATCAGGCAACTTGGTATCAACACCGGGCACGCGGTCTGTTCTAACGGCGCGGTGACTATCAAGCTGGATAGTGCTCACCCCAAGGGTTTTTCAATCCACGACATAAAGACCTTCGATCCGGCTGAGGTACTTGCAAGGCTTATCGAAACTGTTCCTAATGCGCACTTTGCTGTTGAGGACCTAGACGGTGGTTATCGGTTTAACAAACCCTTCCCAAGCTATGCACTTGGAGACCAGAACGTTGAAACACCCCTAGAAGAGCTACTTCACCACCCAGTGAGCCGGGTCGTTGTATTGTCACCGGACCACGATGTTGATCAGTTTCTGAAGATCATGGACGAGGTTGGTTTGCAGTCCGTGAGCTACGCCATTGGCTACACAGCCTGGCTAGACATTGCTCCAAAGGGCATTGATAAGGGTCACGCTCTAAACCAACTAAGAGATCACTACAACCACAGCTCTAATCGTGTTGTCGTGATTGGTGACGGCAGGAACGACATTGAAATGTTCCAGTGGGCCCAGAGTCTCGGCGGCCATGCTTTTGCCATGGGCCAGGCGCCAGAAGAAGTAAAGCTTGCTGCCAGTGCCGTCACTGCTTCCGTTACTGAAGACGGTGTCGCTCAAGTGCTGATGTCACTTGAGGGACTTGAGTTTATTCAATAACCGCTAAACTCTTCCGCGGAGGCCTGTCCGAGCGGCCGATGGAGCTGGTCTTGAAAACCAGTGGGCAGAAATGTCTCGTGGGTTCGAATCCCACGGCCTCCGCCATCGAAGCTTAGAAGCCAGTCTCAACTCTCGTTGAAACTGGCTTTTTTGTTTTCGCGGGCAATCAGAGCGTAACCGGACAGGGGGCTAGATGTGAATTTGATTGGAATCCCGGCGAGTATCCCCCCGATTCGAGTATTCTCTGAACTGTAAATAAGACCTTCTGGAAATGACCTAAGTGACTGATTCCGATTACGAGTTCCTAGAGGACTCAAAACCCAAACGACGCGGATGGCTGAAGGCCATTGTCTGGGTATTGATTGCCCTTCTTTCGGGAACCGTGGCAACTGTAGCTGGCGGCTATTTCTACATAACCAGTCAGCTAAGTGCTTCAGGCATTGAGGTTTATTCAACAGATGGCAGTAGCTTCGATCTTCCAAGCCCAGCCGACATAAACGGTCCGATTAATATGCTCGTGATTGGCTCCGACACCAGAGTCGGTCAGGGTTCAACCTCCTACGGACCAGTCGGATCGGCGCTCGCGGACGTCATAATTTTGGTGCACATTTCACAAGACCGCAAGAATGCTGTTGCCATGAGCATCCCGAGAGACCTGATGGTCTCGGTTCCAGAATGTCCAGATCCAAAAAGTGGAGCAGTTTTCCCGGCCAGGAACTTTACTCAGATCAATTCGACAATGACTAAGGGAGGCCCTGCCTGCACACTGCTTGCTGTTCAGGAGCTAACCGGTGTAGCGATTCCGTATTTGGCGATGATCGATTTCAAGGGTGTAATTGCAATGAGCCAAGCAATCGGTGGGGTCGATATTTGCGTCGCGACCACGATCGATGACAGCTATACGGATCTTTATCTAGAGGCAGGCGACCACACGCTTATCGGTGATGAAGCCCTAGCCTTCCTTCGAACCCGTCACGGCGTTGGTGACGGCTCCGATTTATCTCGGATTTCCAATCAGCAGGTATTCCTTACCTCAATGATGAGAAAGCTGAAAGACGAAGGCGCACTTGCTAACCCGTTTAAAATGTTCCAGCTTGGAACAGCCGCTCTGTCCAACATGACGCTCTCCAACAGCTTGACTGACCTTGGAGTGATCTACGGGCTTGCCAAACAGGTCAACAACGTCGACCTGGACAAAATTACTTTCATTCAGCTTCCGGTCTATGACCTAGAGGGCGAATACGCAGGCAGGGTTGCGGCCTCTCCCGAGCGCGCCCAAGAGCTCTTTGACCTAATAAAGAGTGACCAACCACTCGTCTTAGCAGAGGCCAACCCGGGAACAGGTGCGGTGATTGCTGAAGAGTCTGGAGCGGCCACGGCAACTCCAATTAAAACTCAAAACCCAACACCTACCAATAACTCGGACGGAACCGGGCAGCCGGTAGATGGAACATCAACCGCTGAACTACCAAGCTGGGTAAAGGGAACCAACGCCGCAACAACCAGCTGCTCCAACTAGCCTAAAACTAGGTTTGGGATAGTGACCAGTATCTTGTAGGCTTTGCTAGCAAATGGAGACGTCGCATAGCCCGGTCTAGTGCGCCCGCCTGCTAAGTGGGTAGGGGACCAAAATCCCCTCGAGGGTTCGAATCCCTCCGTCTCCGCTCTAAACCCACAACCCAGTTCACTGGGTTGTGGGTTTTTACTTTCGATGGCGGGACGACAATGTGACTATTTGGAACGCTCCCAACTTGGTTGTTGTGGAAACCCACTCCTAGGTTCGTCACTACCCGAACTGCTTGTCTCGCAGTGAAGCGAGAAAATATCGCTGAATCACATAGTGACTGGCACTTGTTTTTGCATTAGGGGAACGTGATGGTGAAATCCATTTCCCGAGCGCCGGCTTGACTGGGGGCATTCCCCAGGTGCTCTGGCGTGATGGACAGGAGTCCACGGGAACTTTTTGGCCGGGGAGATCAAGGGTTCTTCTGGGCATGCAGGCTGCTGCTGCGCATCAGAGGGTAGGCTTAAAGAGTCCAATGAACGTTTGGGCTCTAGCCAAAATCGTTGCTTTCCAGACGAGTAATGCGCACCGGCAGGTTAAGTCTCTCTATGCAAAACATGCTTCCACCTGGTTACTGCGATCTGGAGTGGCAGTCGATTCGGTTGGACGGTCCCCCTAAAAATTATCCTGGAAGTCCTTGGTGCCCGAATAAATACAACAACGAGCCTCGACCAAGCTGACGGCAGGGTGCGAAACATTTTTGGCCATTTTCCGCCGGTATCCGGAACAACCTCGTTCGGGCTGGAGTTTATAGAACTGAAAAGATTCGAACTAAACGGAATTGCTCCTAGACACAACAAGAAAGCCAAGAAATGACAAAAGGAGAACTGCCCTACCTAAGCGCTAAGAACATAGTCAAAGACTTTGGTGACAATAGGGTGCTGGATGACGTCTCAATTGAAATTCACTCGGGGGATGTGATCTCAATCATCGGCCCTTCTGGTGCTGGAAAGTCGACCTTTCTTAGATGCATAAATCTGCTCGAAACTCCAACAAGCGGCGTGCTCTCAATTGGCGATTTTCAAATCGAGATCGGCGAAGGCCACAGGAGAGCCAGCAAGAAAGAACTTTCTACTCTGCGCCGAAACGCCGGGATGGTGTTCCAGTCCTTTAATTTATTTCCGCACCTGACGGTTCTTGAAAACATTTCACTAGCTCAGCGCAGAGTTTTAGGTCGAGATAAGGAAGAGGCAAGAGCGCGATCCATGGAGCTTTTGGACCGAGTTGGTCTGAAGGACAAGGCTGATCAATATCCGGGTAGATGTTCCGGTGGTCAGCAGCAGCGCGTGGCAATAGCGCGCTCGCTTTCACTGGACCCGATGGTGATGCTTTTCGATGAACCAACCTCATCCTTGGATCCAGAGGTGGGCGCGGAAATTCTTGCGGTAATGCGAGAACTAGCGAACGATGGAATGACCATGATGGTCGTGACCCACGAGATGGGTTTTGCCAAGGAGGTTGGTGACCGCGTCTACGTGATGGTCGATGGTCGTATTGTCGAAAGTGGCCCGCCGGCACAGGTCATGAGTGAACCTGAGCATCCACGTACTAAGCAGTTTCTCAGCGCGGTTATGGGTCGCTGATGATCGGCTACATTCTTCAGGGCATGATTTGGACAGTGGTTATAACCCTGTCCAGCTTTGCCATTGGCGCGGTTATTGGTGTTGCGGTGGCTGGAGCCAGAACGGCACCCTTCTTAATTGTGCGGGGAATTGGCCGCGTCTGGGTAGAAATAATTAGAAGTGTGCCACCACTCGTGTGGCTATTTGTGGTCTTTTTCGGGCTCGCCGAAGTTGGGCTGAGGCTCACGCCACTGCAGGCGGCAATCTTTACCTTCGGGATAATTGCGTCCGTTTATTTAGGCGAAATTTATAGGGGAGGGCTTGCAACTCTCGATCGCGGGCAGATAGAAGCTGCCAGGGCCTTGGGGCTTGGAAGCTTCGACTTACTAACAAAAATTATTGCGCCGCAGATTTTTAGAACCGTAAGCCCGTCCATGGTGACCTACGGAATGGGCTTGATGAAAGATTCCGCTTTGGCATCAACTATCGGTGTCGTCGAAATGACCTTCAGGGCTAGCCAGCAGGCTCAAACCACTGGGCAGGGGCTAGCCGCATTCGCAATTGTGGGTGCCGCTTATCTACTGCTGAGCATCCCATTGGGTGTATTGGCCAGAAGAGCCGACACCAAGAGTCGACTGAAATACGTGGTGAACTAGTGGATCTACAAACCTGGTTCGGTTACGTACTCGAATTGCTGCCTGGTCTAGTCACAGCCATGCAGCTCACCGGAATATCTTTGGCTCTGGGTCTTCCTCTGGCTTTAGCGTTCGCATTGCTAATCGACATCGCGCCGAAGCCACTCAACTGGATAGTCATAGCTGTGGTCGAGGTCGGTCGAGGTGTCCCGCTATTAGTGCTCCTCTACATTTTCTACCAGGGGCTACCGCAGATCGACATCGTGCCGTCTGCAATGGTTGCTGCGGTTTCTGCCTTTACTTGGTCAACTGCCTCCTATGCGACTGAAACTATTCGCTCCAGCATCCAGAGTGTTCCGAGGGGCCAGTTAGAGGCGGCGAGTGCTGCCGGGCTAAGTGGTCTTGATAGTTTTCGCTTTGTGATTATGCCTCAGGCTGCCAGAATCGCAATCCCGCCCCTCATGGGCCTCGCCATAATAATGTTCCAGCTGTCCTCACTGGCTTATGTAATAACCATCAGCGAAGTAATGCAGTCCGCTTATTTCCTTGGAACTAAAACCTTTAACTACCTCCCAGTTTTCTTGGCAGCGGCAGCTGTTTATGCATCCATAACAATTCCAGCTTCAGCCCTGGTTACATCCATAGAAAAACGCCTGGCAAGACATGTCTGAGGCGACCAAAACCGAATTCAATCGGAATAGTCCGATTGATAAACAGCGCAACGAAAGTAAAAATATGCCAAAGAACGCCAGCAGACTAGTTCTGCTTCTAGCCGCCTCTTCATTCATCTTGACGGGGTGCGCTACTGACGCCACTATCGAGGCGACAACCGAAGTAGCGACAACCGTAGATTGTGTGCCCGCACACCCTGACCTCACCACTGTCGAGGCCGGCTTCCTCACGGTCGCTGCATACGAGTACCCACCGTTCTCGGCAATCGACGGCGAGTCACTTAGCGGCGCCGAAGGTGAAATCCTGAACGCCATAGCCGGGCTCGAGTGCCTAGATGTAATGGTGCAGCCTGGAACCGGTGCAGCAATGATTCCCGCGATCGAATCTGGTCGTGCAGACACAACTCTAGGTAGCTGGTACCGCACGGCTGCTCGTGCGGAAATCGTTTTGTTGAGCAACCCCGTCATCATCGATCAGTTGACACTCATCTCCGTAAGCGGCGTTGACTCCGTTGAGGGGCTAATCGGAAACAAGGTCGGTTCAACTCTTGGATTTCTTTGGAACGAAGACTTGGAGAACGTTCTAGGAAAAGACCTGAGCCTCTACGAGACCACTCAGGCTCTTTACGCTGACCTCGCAAGCGGTCGTATCAGCGTTGTTGTAGACACCTTCCCATCCGGACAGGCCGCATTGAAGAACACACCTGTTGAGGGTGCCGTCTTTAATGTTCCAGCTCCAGATGAGCGCGTTGTCTCAACCACCAAGCCCGGGCAGACTAACTTCCCTGTGAGCCTGAACAACCCTGGATTACAGGAAGCCATAAACGACAACCTAGACACACTTCGTGAGTCTGGTGTTTTGGGCGAAATCGCTGAAAAGTGGGGCTTCTCACCAACAGCCGTAGCCGAGACAGTACCGAACCTTCTATAGGTTGCCAAACCAGAAAGCCCCGGTGTTTACACCGGGGCTTTCTGCATGCCCTGACAAAAACTGTGAGGGGCGAATCCCGAAGTAATTCTCGGCGCGGTTATCTAATCAACAAACGAATTAGCTGTCGACATCGCCCAGTAGGTAGGCAGAAAGTGACGATGCAGGTGCTGACTGCCCTCCATGCCTACCCTGAAAAACGGATGTGGCATCCGTACCGCAAATGCTCACGATTGCCCCAGCACCGCCTGGATGCTTTGAGATCCAAGCGGTTAGATCATATGCCTTGCCTGAGATAGCAGCCCAGCAACTTGAGGTCGAGTTGTTCTTTGCAATGTTCGCCATTGAATACTTGGATTCGACGGGCTCCGGCTTTGGCTTTGGTTCCGGGTCTTGGGTTTGTTTTGGGGCTTGAGTTTCAACCGGCTCAGCTTTTTGGGCTGCCAGCGGAGCTTTGGTCGCGGATGGTTGCACTGACTGAGTTTTAGCCGAAGCGCTTGCCTCCGGCTCGTTTTCGGCTTCCTGCATCGAAGCCTCGGCTTCTTTCCCATCAGGCTCACTCGCTGATTCTTCCGAAGCTTCAGACGGTGACTCGGTCACAACTTTGAGTGGCTGGCTTTGGGTGCTCGAAATAGAACCGCTGTCATCGGCTGCTGCGCAGCCGGTCAGGATACCTGCAACTAATAGCAATGCAAGAACTTTCATAGAACCAGTGGCTCCTTATGTGATGGTGACGAAGTTAGAGAGTCGAGGCAATTACTTCTCTATCGATACACGGATGAACTTAGACGCCCGTGCTTTTCTTCCCCGAAATAAGTTAGACTTTGGAACTGACCAGCGCTTGTGGCTCAACGGATAGAGCATCTGACTACGGATCAGAAGGTTGGGGGTTCGAGTCCCTCCAAGCGCACCACCGTAGACCCTTTTACTAAAAGGATTTCTACTTCATCGCTTAGCTCCGATTCAGGGAGCTATAACCATGGTCAGCCAAAAACTCAGCCAACTAGTCATTAATCATTCGAACATTTGTTCGCATTCATCGGCGTGTTGCAATCCGGAAATTCCAGTACGTGAGAAAATAAAGAAGTCGAGTAGGCGAGCTATTTTTCCCGTCCCTCCTAAAGAAGGTAATAGAGAGGTACACGGCGAGAATGTCTCTGGCTCAATTACGCGGACAACAGAAATTAAGAGGCGACAGAGCAAAACTCTGACATCAAGCGATAGTCCCCAACCTTTTTTGGGTATCCGGTTGTCACAGTTAGCATCCACTGCGCCTTCACCTAACTCAATCGAGGGGGTTTCTGTAATGGCTGGAATCGGCAACGGATGCATCTTTACTACAAACAATAAATCAGGAAAAACAATCTGGCAGGTTGAAGTCACAGTCGGCTACGCACCTAACGGCAAACGCATAAGAACTCGCAGAACTGCGCACAGTCTGGCGGCCGCCAAGAAGCTACATCGAAAACTGCTAGCCGAACTCTATGCCGGCGATCTAAAAACAAAATCCGCTGAGACGCTAATGGACTACTCGCTTTGGTGGGTTAGAAACGTCAAGAGCCTGCAGGTTAGACAAAGCACGCTGAGCGATTACGAAGATCGACTACGCCGCTGCGTATTTCCACATTTTGGCAATCGGCGATTAGAAGACATTCAATCAAGGGACATCCAAAACTGGCTGTCGCTGCTTCGGTCATCCGGCAGCGCGACGGCGACTATTAACGGCGCAAGGCAGGTATTGGGCGCAGTCTTTAGTCATGCCGTGAAATCAGGAGTGCTTGTAAAAAATCAAGTGCTACTCACTGATCGGATTAGACGGCTCTCAGATGAAAAGACTCAGTTGCAGGAACCTTGGAGCCTTGAAGAGGCCAGAAACGTCCTGCAGCAGGCTACCGGCAGTACTTATGACTTGTTTCTAAGGCTTGCGCTGTTACTCGGGGCCAGACGCGGCGAAATTCTTGGTCTTCGCTGGAAGGACATTGATTTTGCCGAAGGCCACTTGCAGATAAACGTCTCGCTACGAGAAGTAAGAACCATCCGGGAAGATGGCACAGGCCAAACTGCGCTTGTTATTGGCGAAACAAAAACCAGAAACAGCAGGCGAAAACTTGCGATTGGAACCGAGGTGTTACTGGCATTCCAGCGGCACCGAGATCTAATTGCCGCAACAAAAACCGCCGCCGGGAATCGCTGGAAAGACACTGACCAGGTTTTTGTAAATTCAATCGGTGGCTTGGTCCATCCCGGGAATTTCAGCCGGGGCTTCAAGCAGTTTTTGCAGCAGTCTGGTGGCAGAGCTGTCCCTTAGTCACATCGGACGCCGCCA
>CAJXOD010000018.1 GCA_913057795.1 uncultured Aquiluna sp. | reverse complement strand
GGAATATAGGTTGGTAAAGCGGGGGCGTAATGAAGCATGGCGTAAAGCTAATCCTGAAAAGAACTCCATGAAGACAATGCGTCGCTATGCAAAAAAGCTTGAAGCAACTATAGAGGACTTCTCTACTGCAGACGTTTTAGCTAAGTGGGGTATTGATTGTCATCTATGTATGGAACCTGTCGACATGGACGCTCCTAGGAACTGCAGAGGTGAAGGTTGGGAGCGGGGGCTACATCTAGAGCACGTCATTGCACTATTTAATGGCGGGAGCCATCGTCTAGATAATGTGAAGCCGAGCCATGCACTTTGTAATTTAAGGAAGTATCGCCACTAAGTTGTGCTAAAGTAATAGCACTCGGTAGTAATACTGCTAGTAATTGTACTGTCTACGATTGCGCCTTTCTGTTGATCGGAATAGTTAAACGGTCTGGTTGTGGGTCTACCTGCAATTAGGCCGTTTTTCTTTTGTATGGTATAGTCAGTAGAAATGTCAGACGGCTGTTATATTTGGCTATTGACAAAGTAAGTCTAAAGTGTATACTAAGGGTAAAGTTATATATATGAGAGGAGAAACACCATGGAGGTAGTAATAACATGGAGTTGGTTGTCGTTCTTCGCGGGAGCTGCGTCAATCGTAGTACTAGGGTTCTGGCTAATCATTGGACTGGCCTATCGTCAGTACAAGAAAAGAAAGAAAAGCACTACAAACATTGAGCAACTATTCAGTGGCTGGAATAGCCCTAAAGAATAATCTAAGCTTTAAACAAAGGTCAGGGTCTGGTTGGTAACAATCAGGCCCTTTTCTATGTGCGGTATAATGAAGAAATGGTATCTTCAGTTATGTACAACATCCTCTTCCTGGCTGCCATTGGCGTGGTTGTGATTGCGGGGATATGCTTCTATGTACTTTCAATTAGAATGCGGAAGAATGTTGAGGATGCACTAAAAGATGCCACTACTGAGGAACAGACTATTATTCGTAACAAGGTTGTGAAGGCCATGTTCCCTCCAAGGTTTACTCGGGACTAACTAGTAGTCTCTGTTCCCTCTTCTTTTTCTTCTTCTTCTTGCTTCTTCGTGTCTTCCGGTGCGCCCTGTATCCAACCTCTTCTTAGAAGTCGGTCTACGACTGTCTCGGCACCAGGCTTATCTTTTAGTACAAAGTTTGGTTTGTAAGTGGGCTCTACAACATTCTGGTCTAGTGGCTCTTTTGGTATGGCCATCTTGGATTGTTGTTCATACTTCTTAACGCCGTGCTTCTTCTGGGACTTAAGCAAAGCTCTGGGCTTAGATACGACGTGTTTAATCTTTGGCGGTTGCTGAGGCTTCTTTGCCTGCTCGGCGTTATATCTTTTACGTCTAGACAAGTGTTAGGTTACTCCCCGTCTTCTTCGTCTTCGTCGTCACTGTGACGTGACCTGTGAACGAATCCTAGTTCGTCCTCCTCTTCACCCCAGACGTAACGCCTAACGGTTGAGTATAGATCTACTGTCTCTCCAACCAACTTCTCTGTGGCAAGAATAAGGTCTGCCTTTTCTTCTGAGTCGTTTGGCTGGTTGAGTTCTGTATGAATCTCTTGGACAGCGTAAGCGCAGAGTTCTAGTCTCCGGAGAGCCACCCTTAAAGATGTGCTCGGTAATTGTTCGGCTGCCATGTCTAATAGTTTACGCGGTGATTGGGGGTTGTGTGTTGAGGGGCGTGAAGAAAAATAAGCGGTCCTATTGACAGAAGAGGCGGAAGGGAAAAGAGGGAAAATGTCAACCGTCCTATTTGTATTATCAAAAAAAGAGGAAGGAAGGAAGGAAAAGGGAGGAAAAAAGAGGGAAGGGAAAAAGGTGGTGTTTTATCGTTTGTTGATAATAGAATTTTTCTGTATTAGCAAAGAACGAAGTGCTCTGTTGGTAAGAACTTGATAATACCACTTAATCTCTCTCTAGTATGTTCTTAGTACTACTTATAATTACTATTACGCGTGATGTGTGTGCTACAGTGTCATGTATTTTTAAGTACAGGTAAGAACATACTTGAGAGAAGTATATATAATAAGTAAAGTAAGTAAAATCTAATATCTATTTCCTGATTTCTAATAGATTTTAAGTAGAGTAAGAAAGTGCTTGAGAGAAGATTGAATTTAAGTAAGAAAGGTGCTAGAGTTTGAGTATGAAAGAAGAGACGACATATCGAGAAATGCATAGACATGTTGGAAGAGACATGAATGATGCTCCATCGATTGAGGAAACTCTGCAGACTCTAGAGAGACTGCGATTCATGAGACAAGAAGGAAGATTCGAAGGAATGAGTTCGGGCTGGTATCAGAATTCCATTGGTGATTTATATCATTACGATGGGGTAATTTGGGACAATGTTCCAGATGAACAAATCAAGAACCTAGAATATCTAGGAGGATAGGAAAATATGTTTAAGCCAGAAGCAGGACAGATGCGTGGGTTTAGAATTGCTCGTGACCCAGATGGCATCTTGTTCAATCCATTCGATTACATGGGCACCCAGATGGGTTACGTGGTCACTTACGGTGAGGGCGTTCCATCAATCCATAACGGATCAGAGTGGGTCGTAGTTATTGAGGATGAGGCAGCACTTAAGTTCGAAGAGAACTTGCAAACCATCATCGTTGATCAGGGCGCAAAGATTGCTGCTGCTGTTACTAATCCAATCTACGCAGAGCTAGCTGCCCAAATGGGCATGTATGTTGGCGCTGAGGTTGAGACCGCTGTAGGTTCATAATGGATGAGTTCGACCTAGACTTAAAAGAGGTCAATGAACTTAATGCTGTGTATCAGGCAGAGCCTCGTAATAATGATCGTAGGATTTGTATCTGTGGTCATGCTATGTCTAGGCACCATTTTGATAAATATGATGGCAAGCATTATTGCAAGCCAGGACAGTTGTCTTGTCCTTGTTTGATTCCAAGAGCTGTCATCGATGTGCCTAACACGAGATACTTCATGCGTAAGAGCATGGGTGCTGGTGCTAAGCACTCACTACCACGAGGAATTGCTGCTTCAATGGAAGCACTAGGCGATGACTTCACTGAAAGAAAGAAGTGGTTGGTTCCTGCAGAATGTGATTTCTGCCATAAGCCAGCTAAGTATTTCCCAGTGCGAGTTTCACCACTAGGCAAGATCCTTGAGGATGATGAAAAGGATGAAGGCGTAACCGCTTTCGTTTGTGTCGATTGCAGAAACTCGCAAGATGCAGTCGTGCCAGAAGATATCGCAATATCAGATTCAAGCCAATGACTTACCCAAGTCTTTGTGCTAGACTTTCAAAATAATTAGATAGGAAATCCAATGATTAACATCACACTATGGGACAAGGTTCGTAATGGCCTTGGTCTCGGCTACTCAAAAACAACTCAAGAAGAGATAGCTACCTTCGAAGCTGAAAGAGCTGCTGCTATCAAAAAGGGTAAGGCTGATGCTTTGCTTGCTGCTGCTGTAGCTGAGCAAAAAGCTGCTAAAGCTGCTGCCGATAAAAAGGCTGCCGAAGTTAAGACTGCTCCAGTCAAGAAGGTTGCTTCAGCTGGTAAGGGTAAGACCGCTTCGTCTGGAACTAAGAAACTTCATGAGGCAACTCGTGATGGCGATGGCGATGGTTACATCAACGATGGACAAGCTAACGAGCGTAAGGTTTCTGCAAAGAAGCCAGCTGCCAAAAAAGCTGCTCCAAAAGCTTCTACAACTAAGGCAACACCAAAGCCAAAAAAGTAGTAGACTAAAATTCCCACTGAGGATTAGCTGGGCCGGGAAGCCTGGGAAGAACTGATTCTTAGTGGGGACTAAAAACTGCCCTTGGGAGAGGGACAAAAAGACTACCTCCACGTGTTATGCTGTGGGGGTAGTTCTTTTTTGGAGGTGGACATGAACTCAAATGATTGGGTCAAGGTTCCCTTGATAGCAGAAGATCTTGGCGTATCTGTGAAGACAATCTACAACTGGATCAATGTGGGGAAGTTGTTTATGCCTCGTCCAGGGTACGTGAGTCAGGTCGAAGCTTATGAAGTTTGGCTCCAGCAACGATCCCTCCGAAGGTTCCAATCCTTCTTCCAATCCTCCCGCCTCGTTCGAGATGGCAACGGTCGCTTCCAGTCCGGCAAGGATGACTAAGGTACTAAAGTTTCATTGAAAGTACATCAGATCTGAGATCTTTTAAAGGGGAGCAGAATGGGGGGAAGTGGATTTCTTCTTAATGAAGGGGCAAAAAGGCTCCGTTCTCCCTCTCCACGCGTAAAAATTCGTCCGAGTACTACTCATCAACTTTTGACGAGCGTACAATAGATGACATGAACAATGTCCACCAAACTCATGCAGGCCCGGTTACTCTACAATTAACGGAGACGGTCCTGTCACAGTCCTCTCCCCAGTTGACAGGGCCGTCCTCTATTTCCAGGAGCTCCCGATGAAAGAGATAGAAACAACAGACGGCCTGGATTACCAGATAGAAGATCCGATCTCTATCCTTGCTGACCTAACCGCCATTGGTATAGAAGAAGTTGATAAGGGCATCTGCGAGGACTCATTCGAGAACCGCCGACTGTTGCGACGTTCAAAGTTAATCTGGGAACCGGTCTACTCTTCAACGGGAACATCAACCGGCCTGTTAAAAGTACGCTCCGCCGAATCTACCCGCGAGCGCCGGATAGAATCCCTCGCCGCCAAACGGCCCGTCTTAGTTACACCGTCTGACAATAACTCCGACTACCTAACGGGCCTGGATTTGATAGCAGAGGAGGCGAGCGATTACTTAGTTCCACCGTGGGTAATTGGTGCCACTCGTAAATGGTTAAAGGAACAAGAAGCAGGGGGGCCTGCAACCGATAAACGCCAACCGGTCCCAATGCCACACCGATGCAAGGTTATAAAACATGACCAGCTGAGATGCATGTTATGGGGATCGGGACGTCTACAAGATGACGGTATGTGCCGGGTACACTTACGGACCATCAAAAAGAAAAGCTCTGATGACATTGAAGCGGCGAGGGCTAAACTAATGCAAGCTGCACCGTATGCTGTAGATAAGCTAGAGTTCCTTTTGGAACACGCAGAATCAGAACCTGTTATGTTGAAGGCCGCAACAGAAATTTTGGATCGTGCTGGCATCAGAGGAGGAGTGGAAATAGATACGTCCATCAATCTTGACATCCGCCCAGCTGCTGACGTCATTGCAGAAAGATTGGCCCGCATAACTGCAGGCGCAATTTCAACTGCTGCACGTTTAAGTCAGCTCGACAGTGATGAAGAAGTCATTGATGCTGAAGAAGTCATTGAAGAAGAGTCCGCCGGCGGCACAACTTCCAACGAAGAAGAAGACGCCGCCGCCAGCTCATCAGATCAGAAGTAATATAAGATTAGAAGTAGAGCACCCCGCGATGCGAGAACATCCGGGGGCGTGACCAAACGAAAGAAGTTTGATATGGAAAGTTTACCAGCCAAGACCTGCACCCAGTGCGGCGAGCTTAAACTTCTTACGGAGTATTCTAAGAACTCTGCGGCCAAGGATAAACTACGTGCAGCCTGCAGGATCTGTGATGCAGCAGCCCGTTCAAAGTATCGTGCAGAGAATCACGACGAGCACATTGCCTACAACCTTAAGTACTACCAAGACAACAAAGAGCGCGAACGTCTACGTAAGAAGAAGTGGTCAGCCGATAACCCGGAGTATGCAGTCGTATACTCCAAGGAGTACCACAAGAAGAACAAAGAGGCTCACAACGCAGCCTCCCGGGAGTATGCGAAGAATAACCGCGACAAATATAACGAAGCCGATCGCCGCCGACGGGCCCGCAAACTTAACAACGGCGTGGAAGTTTACACGGAGCTCCAGGTACTTGAGACCTACGGTACCGATTGCCATCTTTGTGGAAGACCGATCGATCTAAACAATTCACGAAGAGTTGGACCTGTTGGGTGGGAGACCGGTCTGCACATTGATCATGTGATCCCAATTTCCAAGGGAGGCCCGGATGTATTGGATAACGTCAGACCTTCCCACGGCCAATGCAACGTTTCTAAGGGTGATAGGGTTGGATAAGAAGACGGCCTGCAGTTAGTAAAACGGAGAGCACTACATGCATAGAGATTACTCATCAATCGTTAACCGAGCCCGTGCTCACTTCGAATCCCTTAAAGTAGAGATCTCTAGTACTAGTAACCGTCAAGAGTACATACGCATCACTGCGCTAGCCAATGAAGCACACGGGTTGTTAAATGATCTTCTCCAGTTTGAGAGTGGATTGGTTTACTCGCACACAAACAACACTGATGAATACATTGGGGCCAGGTTGATGGAAACTTCCAACGAAGCATCAACAGACACTCCCTTAGATTTGCCCGCTTTCGTCAGTCCTTTTAACCCAGACATCTAAAATGGCCAAGAGATTAGATCTGTTGTCTGCAGCAATAGCTGCGTCCAGGATCATTCATCTCCCTGGTTTTAGCGATGAGCTGCCTGGATGGCCAGACTTCGAAGACCACATCAAAAGTTCAGCTGCACGAGGAGATCTCGATCGCAGGCGTCTGCACTATTCGCGAGCGCCGATACTCGAAGACGACGTCAGCACACATTTCACGAAGATTGATAAGTTGCGGGGTCAGCTTTCAATGGCTCTTGATAGAAAGATCACCCCACTGAACGCTTACGTTAATCTTGCTGTTGGTGAAGAGAGCTGGCCATCACATGCAGACCCAGAGGATTCAATCTTCTTTTTATGTGAGGGAGAAGTTACGTGGTTCCTGGATGACGCAACTTATAAACTTACTGCTGGCGATGTGATCTTCTTTCCTCGGGGCACCATGCATCAAGTTGAGCCAATCACTCCTCGCGCTGCATTCATTCTTGGTGTAGACTGAACATTGTGAAACTACGCAAAGATCAGCAACCTACAGAATCTGTGCAACTTGTAATCAAGATTGCGCAGAGTTATCTGGGTTATGCTGCAGACCTAGGCGGACGCAATGTCTTCGGCGCAAAGGTTGGATATGATTCACAGCCATGGGCTGGTGCCTTTGTTGATGTTTGCCTTAGGGAGGCAGGTCTGAAGAACCTTCCTTCTTTTACGTATACGCCGGCGGCGCTCGCAGAAAGCATCAGAGCTGGCAACTTTTCACGAGAGCCGCGGCCAGGATCCATTGCTCTCTTCAACTTTTCATCAAACACTGGACATGCAGCAGATGTATTCGGCATGCCACACTGCGGGATTGTTACTGATGTTAAAGAATTCACGGAGACCGGCCGCTTCATTTCCATTGAAGGTAACGTTGAGGGTACCGGCAAGTATCAGAAGAAGGACGGCGTCCATCAAAGGATCCGTTCAATCAATGAGGTTGTAGTCTTCTGCACACCAGCTGCTGGAGTCCACAAAACTTTCAACGGAAGATTGATGGCCTGGATGGATCGCGGCCGCACAAAGTTTAACGGCGAGGATCTTCTTGCAATTGATGCAGCGGCCCGTCTTCCTTTGGTGATTAAGCTGAACACTGAGATCAGACACGGTGACCGATCGAAGAAGATAGAGACCATACAGCTCGCGCTAGCAACAGTAACGGACATCAGAGGAGCTCAACCAGGGGCCTGGGATTCGATAACCGCAGTGGCCTGCGCCAGGTATCAACGGATCATGGGTTTCGTCGGAAAAGATGTAACGGGCCTGCCAAGCGTTAATACATTGAGACGGCTTGCAAAAGAGACAGGCCTGTTTACCCTAGATGCTTGATGACAGACATACACGTAACGGACGAGTTGCTAAGCAGTATCCTGAAGAAGACATCGCGATCATGATGACCGTCTACACTAGAGCTCCAGAGAAGTGGTTACTAGTTGACCGAGAAACTGGTCAGGCCTTTGTAGGAAACAACATGGGAAGCTGGGATCGTCTAGATCCAACTATTAACGAGGAGAAGAGAAATGCCAGCAAAAGAATTTAATATAGATAACTATCAATATACTGAAGAGACCATCAACTTCTCCCAGTGGCTGGAGTCATATCAGCCATTGCCCAACACTTTTAACAGCGCTGCGAAACTTAGTGGACTTCTTTATGGGACTTCAGGTCCGGAGTGGGAGTTTGTGATGGGGCGGTCTTCCTCTAATATTTGGTCAGTGTTTGAAGAAGATGGCCAGCTGAAGATTAAAAATGGATATCAAGTGCGCGGACGCCTAGGGCACGTAATAAGTAATCGCATGCACAACGCCCATGGCACCATCATGGTCTCCGGTCTTTCTCATGAGATGTTGGCCCACGTCATCCTGGATGAGCACTAACTTCAAGAAAAAATAACTACTTGCCGTTCAGCAGTTCCATTGCTATACTGGGATCATGATCGAATGGGAATGCGACTGCGACTCTTTTACAAACTTCGAATGCATGGACTGCAGTTTGTGCACCCTCTGCAACACTGAGTACTACATGGTCACTGACGAGGTCTGGAACAGAGAAGCACAAACTGGAATGCTTTGCATTGGTTGTCTGGAGGTGCGCCGCGGCAAACTTTTGACGAAGGATGACTTCACTGACTGTCCGCTCAATCATGACAACAAACTCTTTGGCTCGCCCCGCCTCCAAGATAGGTTGACAAGTTCTGCACTTTCTGCTACTGTTTAACTACACGACAAGAAGGGGCACCATGTATAAATTATCTGAAGGCGAGCTATCCTTTGAATCTTGGGTCGCGAAGTACCGACCTTTGAAGAACCACATCACCAAGTACCCAGACACCAGCGCGGACTTCGACCAGTTCGAAACGTACGGTGACGAGTGGGAGTTTATAAAGACCCAAGACCCGCACAACGTTTGGACTTACATCGACGGCGACTCCTCCAGCCTGCTGGTACAGGGCACGGCCTACGTTAACCGAATCAGTTACTACGTCTGTGAGGTCCCATGGACCGACGGGCCTGATGAAACCGTAGTCATCTCTGTTGACAATGAGTGCGTGTGCTTCGACGAAGAGCGCGAAGATAACGACGGCGAGTTTGGAGATTCGGCCTGCACAATCTGTGGAGGCTCGGGATATGCAACGGAGTACGTAGACTAACCACAAAGTGGCGAGCGCCGACAAATCACTTGACGGCGTGCACTGTACTCTATAAACATGCGCTCACTTGAGGTCCACCTATTTGAATCAGAGACCGATGTAGACCTTGCCATACAGGGAGGTCTTGCATTGCCTGAGCAACTCGCATCAACGGACTGTACTGAATGCGATGGTCCTGTTGGATACAGTGGACTTGAATTCGAACCGTTTGTTGTAGTGATCGATGAGAACGACCAAGATTGGGCCATCTGTGTTTCATGTGCAGGTCCAATACTTTCTTACGTAGATGCATTCTTTCCTCCAGTGACGAAGAGTCACTACGTAATTGACGAAGACCTCGACTACTTCTAATAGTTATTTTTTCTGACACCTTGTAAATCCCGCTTGTTTTATACACCTATACTGCTATACTTATAGGACACGACAAGAAAGAGGGACACACAATGGGTATGGACGTTTACGGAAAAAAGCCAAAGTCAGATGTTGGCGAATACTTCAGGCGTAATGTTTGGGGATGGCATCCACTTTGGGATTATGTAGAGAACAACCATCCAGAGATTGCCGAGCTTGTGGAATACGCACACTCCAATGATGGAAGTGGCCTTGGCTCTAGGGACTCCAGCAAGCTAGCCAAACTGTTGGTAGCAGATTTAGACTCAGGCAAAGTTGCCGAGTATGTCGCACAGCGAAACCTGATGCTCTCCGAACTTCCGTTTGAAGTTTGCAATCTTTGCGAAGGCACAGGAATCCGAACTGATGCGATT
The DNA here is from genome assembly GCA_913057795.1 of uncultured Aquiluna sp. GTDB lineage: Bacteria > Actinomycetota > Actinomycetes > Actinomycetales > Microbacteriaceae > Aquiluna. The sequence continues at coordinate 16,701 of CAJXOD010000018.1, read as the reverse complement.
GCAGTCGAGAGTGGTATGCCGACTAAAGAGCTAGCAGAGGACATAGCAATTATTGTTGGTCGCACTCAGGGGTATTGTAATGGTTGTAATGGGATAGGAAAGAAAGAGCCATTCCAAACTTGGTATTCACTTTACGAGGTAGATGTAGAACAGTTTGCAAGATTCCTCGCACAGTCTGGTGGATTTGAAATCTGCTAAATAAGCTTCCCCGAAGTTTTATAGTAAGGGAGAAACGACCTGAGTATGTCGTCTAACAACTGCTCACTTTTTTATTGCCTGATAAATAGTTATTTTTTCTGATGCGAGGAAAGCGAGGAAAGCGAGGCTAAATTTCCGTTACCAATTTGTTATCAACCTTTCGTGAAAAGAGTTTGCACTTTCGTCAAAAGTATGATTAGATAGTTCTTACCAGCCAGACAGGTTGGACACGACACGAAAGGGGCAGTCTTATGACTACTCATGCAGTTGCAGTTGCAACACCGAAAATTGTAGGCAAGGCACTCTATCTTGAGATGATTGCAGACGACACGATTCCAGAGGACGAGGTTCGACAGTTCTTGGGGTGGCAACACAAGGGGACGAAACAGGTTCTAGTCTTTCCACAGTATCAAGATGATACAGGCAAGGTAATTGAGCCGAGGATTATGTCACGCCTCGTTTCAGAGCACAGTCCTAGAGCACAATGGGACACAACTACTATTAGAGATTACCCAAAGCCAGTTGGTGAAGGCTCAGAAGTGGAAACAGGCTACTCGGGATACTCAAATGTAGAGTGCTACGCTCGGGACGAGTTCCCTGACCTGACAGATAAAGAGAAGCATGATTCAAGGGTTCTTGGACTTAGCTTACAACTACGCCGACAGCTAGTGGATACTCGTAATGTCTTTGACCTAGAGGGTAATCGCTCGACTGAGGTAAGGCAAGCTTGGGTAGTTCGAGATAGCAAGCCTATCTCAGTTGAAATTACTGACCAAGACTACTTCGAGCTTGAGCAGGGCAACACGCCTCAGGCAGTCATTCGCCGAATAAATAAAGTTCGTGGGACACTTGACAAGTTCCCAGCGAAACTGTCATAATTAGACAAGATACAGACACGACTACGAAAAGGGATAATCATGTATTTACAAAAAGAGATTCAGGAATCACCTAATCCAACTATCGCAACACTCGACTTCGACAAGTTGGTCGAGCAGATTGCGACTTGTGGGACAAGCGCAAGAATGGGAGTCACGACTTCGGTTCTTGACGAGCTACTTACCACAGCAGGACGAGCCACAATTCGTTCTAAGGTTGGGGCAAAGGCAACGCCAGCTAGTGCCGAGCCAGTTCCATTAGACTCTACAGAAGTTGCACCAGAAAATTCAGTAGAGGTTGAAATGGAATCCGCAGAAGCACTAGAGGGGCAAGAGTCCTATGTTCGACCTAATGGCGACTTATACTATGGTCGCAAGTGGGGCGAAAGCATAGATGTCGAAGTCCTACGCAAAGCCAGAGAAGCTGACCAGTTCGTAATGCTCTATGGAGTTCCAGGAACAGGTAAGACAGCTATGGTCGAAGCAGCTTTTCCAGAGGAACTTTATACAATTATGGGTTCAGGCGACACAGAAGTTTCCGACCTAGTGGGTGGCTATGTTCAGACACCTAGTGGCGGTTTCGATTGGGTGGACGGAGTTTTGGTTAGAGCAGCTTCCGAGGGCAAGGTTCTACTAATTGACGAGATTGGTTTGATTGACCCTAAGGTTCTTTCCGTTGTCTATGGACTTATGGACGGAAGGCGTGAGCTTGTAGTTACAGCTAATCCAGAGCGAGGCACAGTCAAAGCAAAAGAGGGTTTCTATGTTGTTTCGGCAACCAACCCAAATGTTGCAGGTGTTCGTTTGAGTGAGGCGCTACTATCTCGATTCGCAGTTCAGGTCGAAATGACAACTGATTGGGGACTTGCCAAGAAACTTGGAGTTCCACAGTCTGCCGTTGTCGCCAGCCAGAATCTATCCAAGAAGGTAGAGAATGGCGAAACCTCATGGTCGCCTCAAATGCGTGAGCTACTTGCTTTTAGAGATTTAGCAAAGTTGTTCGGCACGAAGTGGGCAATTCAGAATCTACTCGCAAGTGCACCTGAGATAGACAGACCAGTCGCCTCAGATGTATTCACCAGAGTATTCGGCGAGCCGATTCTGCCAGCCAAGATTTAGCAAGTGAGTCGTGTCCTTGCTATAACCTGAGAGGGTGGCGTGAGAACTTTTCTTGAAAAGAACTTGCGTCACTCTCAAAAGGGTGTATAGTGGGACTAATAACAAAACAAAGCCAGATGAAGGGAAAGCAAATGGCGCACTACAAAGTAAAAGGGAAGTCAAGACTTACAAGTCGCACAGCGACAACCAACCCAGAGTGGTTGAAGGTCTGCTCGCAGATTGGTCGCCTAGTAAACGATTGGGCGTGGAGAAGCGACCTAGCAGTCTATGGCGGAGAAGATTCTGCCGAGGGGCAAGCAGTTGCAGCTTATTACGCCGACATCTCAGAGATTGAGATAAACATAACCAAAGCTTTCGGCGAAGCTATGCCAGCCAGCTTTGTTGGCGACATGAGGGACAGAGCAACCCAACATGAGTTTCCAATGGTTGCAGGTATTTTGTTCCACGAAGCTATGCACGCTCGCCACACTAATTGGGACATTCCATACTTGATTGAGAATCTTGACAGCCAAGAATCACAGGCGTTTATGTTGCTAGAGGAATCTCGTATCGAAGCTAAGGGTGTTGCCGAGCGACCAGAGAATCGTTTGTTCTTACGCACTTCCGCTTTGGACATGGCGCTCGAAGATGTCAATGAGCAGAGTCTAAAAGAAACAGGTAGCGACACTTGGGAAACAGCCAAGCTCGCAGGTTTGGCGATTGCCAGAGTGGACTCGGGAGTTCTTGAGGTTGCCGACATTACAGACATCTATAAAATGGTTGTCGAAGTTTTGGGCAAGGAATTGTTTGACGAGCTACGCAAAGTTTGGATTGGTTTTCAGGCACTCGGAGTTCCACAGATTGTCGAAGCTATTGCACTATCCAAAAAGTGGGTGGAGCTACTTCGAGAAGCTGACCCCGAGGGCGAGCCTAATTCTGGTTCGGCGTTCGAGGAATCTTCCGAGGGCGAAGGCGAAGGTGAAGGCGAACTATCTGAGATTATGCAAAAGCTTGTAGACCAGCTTTCGGATTCTGCCGAGGACACACAGGTCAATTCGAGCAAGGCACTTGGCGAACAGGAAACCAAAGAGAAGTGGGACGAGGCAGTTGGAGCAAGCCAGAGCGAAGCGAAGAAGAACAATGAGCGCAAGCAAGAAGCCCGAGAGGTTTTCCACAAGCAACACAACCAAGAAGGTGGTTCGGGTTCGGCTTCGACAATTCGTGAGTCCAGACAGCCAACAGGGGCAGAGCGAGCTTCGGCAGTCCAGATTGCAAAGGCGTTGGAGAAGGCGAAGTATCGTGAGCGTTCCGTTCACACTCGCAAGACTCAAGCGCCGTTAGGAAAGCTGATTGCACGCAACGCAGTCCAGAACAAAGCTATGGAGTCCAGAGGATTGCGTGGAGAGCTTCCAACTTGGAAGTCAAAGAGTCGCAAGCACACAGACGACCCAACACTCAGTCTTGGAGTCATGGTAGACATCTCAGGTTCTATGGGAATGGCTATGGAAGCTATGGGACAGACAGCTTGGATTATGTCCGAAGCAGGTCGCAGGATTCAGGCAGAAACAGCCATGATTTATTTTGGCTCGGGTATCTTCCCGACCCTAAAGCGTGGACAGCGATTGTCCGAGGTTTCAATTTATTCAGCGCCAGACGGAACTGAGCAGTTCGCCGAGGCGTTCGGAGCTTTGGACGGAGAGCTTGGACTGACTTTCGGCAGAGGCGTTCGGATTCTGGTAATCGTATCGGACGGAAACTTTACACCGAAGCAGACCGAGCAAGCAGTCCAGCTACTTCGAGAGTGCAAGCAGACAGGCGTGGCAGTTCTATGGATTACCCCGAAGGGTTGCCACTCATACGGAGCGAGGGACATAATTTCAAAGTCGGCTTGGGGCGTTCACTTGGACGACCTTGAAACCGACCAGATTGCAACCCTTGTCGGCAAGTCGGCAAGTGAAGCTTTGGCGAGGGTAGGTAGTTTGACCTAAGCCACAACGGATTGCCTGACCAGAGAGGTTGAGCGAAAGTCTGCTTATCCCCCTTTGCTGACACTAGTTCCCTCAGACGGACAGGTAACAGAAACCCTTGCCAACAACTTTCCCCCAATGAGTTGGCAGGGGTTTCGCTTTGCCCTGAGAATCGTCCTGGCTAATCCTGACCAGCTCAGGTCATGGCTCATCAAAAGTTAGAATCGCACCAGTTGATGTAGAAATGATCAGTCACGCACACCCAATAGTTATTTTTTCTGAAGCTCCCAACACGCTATGGAAAGTGTTTGGTATTTATAGCTGACTGTGATAGGTTGGGAGAATCAAACAGAAGGGGAATCTAATGGACACACATAACTTAGAACTTGAAGATGTTGCAGGGGCAAGCCTAAACCTAATCGGCGTGCTTATTGAGAACTACATACGGGACGGCTATTGCGACCCAACTATGTTTCGGGCGCTCGAAGCTGCCCAAGACCTAGCGCACCGATTCAAAGAGATTGCTATGGAGCACGACCAGAACGGCTTGATTCTACAAGTGGACAAGCTACTCGTGAACTTGCAGGTAACGGCTATGGAAGCAGGGCAAGTGATTGAGGACATAATAAACGAACACGGCTTACCCATAGACCCTCGAACTTTTGAAGCGACCGACTCTGACGATAAGAACGGCTAGGCTATGAGTATGAAGTTTAGAGAAGCGTTAGGCGAGGTCGTAAGAGAGCAACGGCTTGCAAATGGCTTGCACTTGAGAGATGTGTCTGACAAGGGACACTTGTCCTACTCATTCCTATCGGAAGTCGAACGGGGACTCAAAGAGTGTTCGTCTGACTATCTGACCGCTATTGCTAACGGGTTAGGTGTAGAAGCCTATGACCTGATAATCGAAGCTGGCTATCGAATGGCTAGTGACGGACGAGAACTGATTCCAGACACTCCCGAAAGTTTGTTTGTTCGCACTTCAGAATGGCAATCCCAATACGCTGACTTGAAATAAAGTCAAAATCCGACACCCCTCAGAACTTTGAGGGGTTTTCGCATTACTAGGGTAATAGTTATTTTTTCTGAAACTTTTCGACACTCGCAAAAAGATTTGCATAATGTCGTAGCTGCGTGATTGACTGTAATCAACAACAAGAAAGGGGAAGCGATTATGGCAAAGCCAAGCGTTTCATTAGTCAAAGAGTGGGAAGTTATTTACGAGTCTGACGAGGTTCGCCTTGAAGTAGGGACTGCCGTATTCGCCGAGGATTACTGGAAGGTAATTCCTGCGGGCGGGAAGCCAAAGTATTTCTATGGCGAAAGTGCGTGGAGCGACTCACGCCGAATTGCTGGCGACATAGACTTTCAGGTTCACTTTATTTAGACACGCCGAAAGATGTTGCAAAATGTCTGACTGCCGTATTACAATGAGAGTATCCAAATAGAAGGGGTTCAAAATGAGAGATACGATTCAGGGTTCGGGATTCAATGCCGAAGGTATCGAGCGTGAGTTCACTTGCCGTAATTGCAACTGGGAAGGCGAGGTTTTGGGTATCACTGATGATAGCCAGAGTATGCTCTACGCCACTTGCCCGAACTGCAAAGATGAAATGACGATAGACCTAGATGCCGAGCGTGAGGGCGACAACTGGGATAACAACGATAATAAGGAATGGGACTAATGAGATTACACGCCGAGAATCCTGAGCTAACTTATGAGGAACTGGTAGACCTAGCAACTAGGACTAGCTCCGCAAGATTGTTCGCCGAAGATGAGCCACGCTATGAGTATGAGTGCCGACAATGCCAAGAGCAAGTTTTCGTAACTCAGGCTATGCACGATAGGTTCGAGTATTACAAAACTCATACTGATGAGGTTGGTTCACGCAGCCCTAAGTGTGGCGCTTGCTACGCATAGCCTAAAAGTTTCCGCCCAATAATTCTGGACAGCGAGCCAGAGTTGGGCGGTTTTTTTACGCCGTGTGTAGAGGAATAGTTATTTTTTCTGACAGTTCCCGCGGCGCTCGCAAATTGGTTTTGACTTTTGCCGCAGGAGTGATAGTGTTATAGCAACAACAGAAAGGGGAACTCAAAATGGGTTCAAGAACAGCTTGGAAGATTATCACTGATAACAGTGGCGCAGCTACTTGGCTTTATAGCCACTCAGGTGGGGAGTCTAAATTCGAGGACACTCAAGACGCACTAGGTGCCGCAATGCCTAGGTGGAGTGACGCCGCTTATGGGACACGAATTTTTATCAGCAACATAGTTCGAGAGAACTGGTCCGACGAAACTGGATTCGGTATTATGTCTACACTAGTAGACGCCGAATGTCCGTTCGAGGAAAGTTACTTTAGCGCCGTGATTGACTTCACAACTCAGGTCATTACACTAGGTGAAATGGTGTGGAGTTTCAATGAATTTATGAGCGCGACTGATGTTTCTGAGTCTGTAATAGGTCAGGGCGTGAACTAATGGGAAGTCTGCAAGCCGCAGAAATGGCAGAACTTTTGCCAATGGAACAAGCTATCGAGTGGCACTTGAGAAGTAACCACTTTCCACCCGTGCCGTCTAGTATGGTGAAGCCTTGTATGGAAGCCATAGACGCTTACTGGGAAGGCGACTTGGATAAGTTGATTAGTCTTCCTGAGGGAGTTGGCTATAAGGGATTGACAGTTGCTCCAGCGCGAGCGATTATCATCAACCACCACCTAGATGCTTGGTGCTCCGAGGAAGATTAGCAATTAAGTTTTCGTATCGAGCCTAGCTCTATGAAATAGCTAGGAAGGTTATCCCCCTTTCCTTTCTAGCAAGTGAACGCCGGCAGGTTAACCCCCTTTTCTTGCCGGCGTTTTTCTTTACCCCTGGGGTGTAGTTATTTTTTCTGAACAACAACACGCCGTTCGTTAAAAGTTGCGTAACGCCGACAACACAGCTACACTGAAACTATCAACAAAAGGGAGGACCAAAATGGTCGCAATAGGCAGTCTAATGAATTCGCTTAACTTGAGTGTCATTATGAGCGTAGTAGAGGATGAGACAACTGTCTCCCGATACTTGCTAATTGAAGATGCGGATTTTGTAAAGGTAGCAAGTTACGCAAACACAATGGCCGAAGTTCTTGACTGGGTCAACGAGAATTACTAAGGAGAGAAATGAACACGACAATAAAGTATCCAAAGTATCCAGAAATTGAAGTCCAGTTGAGCGGAGAGGATGGCAATGCTATGGCAATAATGGCTAGAGTGTCTGCCGCTTTACGCCGTGCAGGAGTTAGCAGGGAAGAGCGAGATGCTTACTACTCCGAGTCCACAAGTGGCGATTATGACAATGTGCTTGCCACAGCAATGCGCTGGGTAACAGTAGACTAAACAAGTAAAAGAGAAGACCCCCGATTGCGTGGGGTCTTTTTTTTGTCTGGTGAGAAGTTGTAGTTATTTTTTCTGGAGCTGCCGTGCACTTTTGATGTGAGTTGCAAAGTTCGGCGCTCGCTGCTAGATTTAGAGTAGTTGGAAATACCAACAGATAAGGGGGCAGAAATGCCAAAGCAAGCACTGATTGTAAATTCAGATTTGACTACTCAGGTCATCGACATCGAGGGCGATGAACTGGGACAGCTACAGCGTGCCGTCGAGGGTTTGATTCAACCCGTTGAACTTACAGACATCATCACTATGTGGGTCAACGAGGAAGGTCTTTTCCAAGGCGGTCTTTCTATCAACCAACTGGCTTCTGCTTTTATGCAGGAGATTGGCTCCGAGACTCCGATAATGGGTAACGCCGTCTTTACTGGTGGAACTGATGAAGATGGCAACACACTGGGAATGGCAGAAGATGTTCTCGCTGAGTTGCTTGAGATTGCAGATGACGCACGCCAGGTCGTGTTTGGTTAGAAGATTCAAAGTTAGCCCTCACTTCGGTGGGGGCTTTCTTTTTTCCTGGGGTGGCAGCCAATAGTTATTTTTTCTGGCGGTTCGGACACGCCGTCAAAAGATGTTGCAAAATGTCTGGGGTGTTTGGTAGTATGGGGGTATCAACATAAAGGGAGGCACAAAATGCTAAAGACAGTAGACCAAGAAGCAGAGTTGATTTTCGGAATGGTTATGAAGTTAGGTCAGAGCGATTATTCACAAATGACCAAGTCAGCGATTTGGGCAGAGTGCGAGAGCAACACGAAGATTCGCAACCTAGCAGTTCAGTATCTAGCTGGTAGTAGCCAGAGCGCAACCTTGAACCTTTACAAATTGCACACCGCAGTTATGGAAATATTTTTTACCGACCCAATAACTGGGAAGCTAGTCATAAATGGAAAGTTGGTTTTCTAATGGTTGAGTGTCCGAACCACGAAGGAAATTTTGATTGCACGCCGTTCTGTAAATTGTGCGGTGGAGAGCAAGAACTGAAAGTAGGTCACGCATAATGAGTAAAATGTGGGAAGTAACTATTTACGAAACTGTAAAACACACCACGACTGTTGGAGCTGGGACTGAGGAAGAAGCTTACGAAACAGCTCGCAAAGTTATTAGTAGTGGATACAAACTGGGTTACGAAACTGAAGCCGAAGGATTTACTGGCGACTGGGAAGCTGAGGAACTATGAACATCATTGACGAACAACTTTACCGATTGACCAGAACAATTTTAGTTTGTTGGTCAGTTGCGGGTATTGCTTTTGCAGTCCTAGCCCTAGCAACAATTCATCAACAAGTAGCGCCGTTGTTTGCGTTCACTTGGGAGCGTTCAGAGTTCTTAGGATTTGTCTGGACACTTGGAGCCTTAGCTATCCCGTTCTTTATACTGGGAGCTTTAGCCGAACACAAGCAGCGGAGTATTGAACTAGCCTTATAGACCTAACCCCCTAAGCCCCGTCAGCCTTTATCCCCCTTTTGGCTGGCGGGGTTTTCCTTTGCCGAGTCTGGGGGCGTAGTTATTTTTTCTGGCGCTTCAAAAAAGTTTGACGATTGACTTGACAAGTTATGTAAGACCTTAGTAAGCTGGTCACACCAGCAGAAGTTGGTAGCCAAGCACCACCTACAAAGGGGATTCAAAATGACAGTTCAGACAGTAGAGCAGACCACCACCACCAAGGCAACCAAAGTTGTCCTAGAGCAGGTAAAGCAGCTCACCGAGATTCGTGCGGAGATTGCTCGCCTTGAGAAGTTGAAGGTCGCCGTAACCACCGAAGTCGAAAAGGCTTTTGGCGTAGACAAAAAGGCTAAGACTTCCGAGTTCGCAACCTTGACACACAACGCCATAGAGTTCGCAAGACTTGACTGGAGAAGCCGTAAAGGGATTGACAGCGAGAAGTTGGCGCTAGAGTTCCCCGAAGCTTTTGAAGCGTGTCAGAAGCCGTCAGTCTACAGCGTGATAGTTTCCTTGTTCAAGTAAACCAAGACAGGAAGCCCCTAACCCGAAAAGGTTGGGGGCTTTTTGCGTGCCGTCAAAAGTTCCACGCGTCAGGGTGTAGTTATTTTTTCTGGCGCGACACGCACCCGTGAGAAGATGCTTGACTTTTGGTTGGACTTTAGTAAGCTTGAAGTATCAAGCAAGGGTTGCTTGAGAAAAGGGAAGAAAAATTGAAGCACACAACAGGATACGAAATTGCACAAGGGGTTCTTAGTTTTGTAGTTCTAATCAGTCTTGTTTTCGCAGGGACTTTTACCCTTGAGTATTACAACTTGGTAGACGCAATGGACATAACCCCTTGGGGTATGACTTATGTTCCCGTAATCTTCAATACCGCTTGGGTAATCTTTGCTCTAGCCGTAGTTGCAAAGCTCTGGGGCGGTTGGGTTCAGAACAAGTTCTGGATAAAGGCAGACTGGGCAGACAAGTTCTACTCAGTTGGTAGCAGGATTGACCCACGCCGTAGGTAGCACACACTAAAGGAACCCCTCGTAGAAATGCGGGGGGTTCTTTCTATGCTTGATGAAAAGTTTTTTTAGAATTGACTTGACAAGCTGTTGCGGCACTTGCTAAGCTAACAGTAGTTAGCCAAGGGGGCTAGCAGAAAAGGGGTTCAAAATGATTAGGTTCACACTTGCTCAGAACAACTCGGGTGGATTCCACCTAGCGGACATGCCATTGAGTATGGAGTTTATTGCCGTTGATAGAGCTGATGCCGAAGCTCAAGCTGAAGCTTTAGGCGTTGACTTTAGCGATGGTTGCGTTGACTGTTGCGGCGCTCGCTGGAACTTTGTTAGGCACTTTGCCGATGCCGCTGAAGAAGCTCTAGCGCGTGAAGATTTCACTAATCAGCTAAGGGCATTAGCTAACCGCTAGAAGCTTTTGATAACCCCTAGGGATAATCCCCCCTAGGGGTTTTCTTATTGGCGGTTACAGGACACACCCCCCCCCTAGGCACTGGAAACTTGTGGCACTGCCCCTAGACCCCTATCTCTTTCGTGCCGTAATGCCCAAACACCCCCCCTTCAAGACCGTCAGCGCCCCTAGGAAGCCTTGATGCCTTTTCTACAGGAACTTACACCAGAATTTCCTACAAGTCCCTTAGCTTCGACCCTAGAAGGTCTAGATACTAGTGTTTACTAACATTAGACCCCCCCCCTAGGTAGTTAGCTTGATAAACACCCCTAACAAGTAAGTTGCTCTATTTCCCCCGAAACTGTAGGATTAGCCAGTAAAAAAATGACTAGGCGGTCAACCGACCCCCCATACGATTTTAGGAAACAATTCAGGCGGAGCGTATTACCTACCGCTGTTTTCTCACCCGCCAAAAGCAGTACACGCTAAGGTACTAAAACTTCCGCTACGGACACCCCCTATGATCTGAAAACCTCATATTCCTTTTCCCCTTTTACCTAAAAAATCCAGAATAAATTTTTAAAAAAATAAACGGCCCTATTTTTGGCCTATAATGTAATGATGTCTCGAAGAGCAGCACGCGGTCAGAAGTTACCACCGCAAGAGGTTGAGTATCTCAACTCGCTACCCAAGGATCTTATGATCTTTAGGGTCAAGCTGCTCTTTGATGAGGGATGGCCCCTCGATGCTATTGGGGAATCGTTTCCTCAAACTCGCACTCGCTCCACCATTAGGAGCTGGGTAGTGAGAGCCGGAGAGACGTTGGACCTAGATGCTGAATCTGTTTTTATAGACGCGCCTATCCCAACCCCCAGGCTCAAGACATCCGATGACGGGTACCAAAAGGTAAAGCCCGAATCTCCAAAGATCCGCATAAATGATCTGGAGCAAATTCAACTACTAGCACCACAAGCAAGAACGTTTCGTTCCCGCATGGCCTCTACCTCTGCCCCTGCGGTCGCAAACCAGCGACTTACGACACTGTGTAAGAAACTGTATCAAGACAAGGTAGGTATCAAAGACCTAGCAGAGGCAGCGGGAGTCACATATCGCGCTATGTACAAGAGGATCAAACTCTGACTCACTTGACAAAGTAATAAACGCCCCTATAAAGTGGGCACCTACGACTGAGTACTAACGCAAGGAAAGGTAGGTCGTGAATTACATGAATAAATTGGGAGAATGGACAGCAGTCCTAGCACTACTAGCTACAACAGGTTCGGCCGCTAACGCAGACGGCCCTATGGTTGTGGAAGTTCCAGCAATACAATACGAGTATGCATCGCCGCTACCAACGTCGCTTCTTGATAAGTTGGATGACTTCGCACACCTGAAGATCAAGATCAACTCTCTTGAGACCACGGTCGAAACCAAGGACAAGCAGCTCTACATAGTAAAGGCTCAAAAGCAACTAGCACTTGACGCTCAAATAGAGACGTACGTCACTATTGATCAAGCTATCGCGGATCTCTACCAGTACGTTGGCAAAACGCCTTACGTTCTCGGAGCCCGCACGCCCTCAGCTTGGGATTGCTCGGGCCTTACACGTTGGTTCTACGAAACCAACCGAGGTATGACCCTCGAACACTCAGCCACATCTCAGAAGAATCTAGGCACTGAAGTAGACGCGCCGATTCCAGGAGACATAGTGGCGTTTACATATAACGGCCAAAGAAACGCGTACCACGTTGGAATCTACATCGGTGGTGGCAAGATGATCCACGCCATAAACTCCACTAGAGATACCGTTATAGAGGACGTTTACGACTTTGCAGAAAAAGAGAATAGCAAGGTTGCACACATCCGTTATTAGTGGTATGCTTCTGTTATGGAACCTAATACATCAACAGGAATAGCCTGGATAGTGCTCTGCGCAGCGATAGTTGGACCAACCATCTATCGTCTGCTCAGACGCGCCTACCTAATCCGCCAACACAAGAAGAACCTTCCCGGTCCCCTTCTCGGTGTTGTATACCCTAAGGACAAAAAATGAAACTTTATCTTTTCCTTCGTTCACTAATATGGACGTCCATTCTTTCAGTCGCCTCGATGGTTGCTGCACTAATAGCGGCGTTCACCATTACAGAAGTTGCCGTTCCACTAGCGCTAGTCTCGATATCTCTAGCAGTTCTGAGCCCTAAAGCCACACGATGAAAACGGCAGGGCTAGTGACGATCCTGCTACTGCTTATAGGATCGGCTGTAGTTTTTGCAGTGGCCGTAGCCTTTACCGCTGTAATCATTGCACTTATAGGAACCCCTGATGATCTCAACGATGTAGACATTGATGGAAAACCACCGAGAGAGAAGATTAAATAAATGGCTCCAGCATATACAAAGACCATGAAGATATATAATTATGATGAGCTACTAGACAGAGTTTCTACCAGTGGCTTATTTGATATGACTGACTGCTTGTTGGAAATCAGATGTCCACTTGATAGCGACGCGGATCAAATTGCTAGGATGGTCCTCCTCATAGAGTCAATGGTTCACCTAAAAGATGTTCAGATTACATCCACCGTAGAAGATATTACAGAAGATTCATACAGAGTTACAATTACTGAAGCCACTGATCCAAAAAAAAGATTTCCTAAATAGAGACCGAGAGAGAGTAATGACAAGCATGATGGAAGAAAGCAAATACATAAAGAAAAACCAGCAGCTCCCGGCCGAGATTAGAGAAGCATTTACTCACATGTCCGGTAGCAACCCAAGACGTGATGCACTTATCTATGCACTTGTTTCTAAGAGCTGGACATACGAAGCTGTTGCAAATGCTAGTGGTCTAACTAGAGAACGCGTTCGTCAAATTGTACGAGCAGTCGAAAAAGTTTCCGCAGAGATCCACTTTGATCTTGGCTTTGATGTACCAGAGCCTCCACTAAAACCACAGCGTGTACGTGCAACCTACGTCGAGCCAACGCCAGAGACTCTTGCACGACTGCTAGAGCTCCAGCCTTATGCTCAGCAGGTTCGTTCAAGCTCACCCCGATATCGTGAAGAAGCAGAAGAGTACACCGCGCTGCTAAACCACGCTCGAACTGTTGAACAAGTTACCCTTTACCGTTTGGCAAAACGACTTGGTATCACGCATGGTGCCATTCGATTCCGCCTTGCACGCTACGGGTACATCGAGCCAGGCACCGCAAAGTCTAAGGTTTACAATCTAGTGAACATAGAAAACAGAGCAGTTAAAAGCTAGGAGATCAGAATGTCAAATATAGAGACCACGTACGAAATACAACAAGCTCAGGAAAAGTTTGCTGCTCTTGTTGCAGCCAGGGTTAACGACATTAAATCCGGAACAGCTCAGGACTTAATTATCGAGACTGGTGGCGGTGCTCCTAACACGCCTGCCGAACAGGCTCTACTGTTTGCTGATCTAATTGCTAGGGCTGTCTGTCACTTTTCGGCGGAAGAAATCTAACACTCGGTTACATGGTTATAATTTATATCTACCTAAAGGTAGACCACCAACTCAGGAGAGAATATGAACGACCAAAGCACGCATAGCGATTCGTGCCCATTCCCACACGGGACAGCGGGCGGAGCTGCAGGATCCCAAGGGACTACCAGTAAAGACTGGTGGCCAAACCAGCTAGACCTATCACCACTTTTAGCCAATAACCCAGACAGCAGTCCTTATCAGGGCCAGGGCTTCAACTACCTTGAAACAGTCAAGAACCTGGACATACCTGCAGTTAAAGAAGCGATTATTGCAGTAATGCACGACAGCCAATCCTGGTGGCCAGCAGATTACGGACACTACGGTCCGTTCTTCATTCGCCTAGCATGGCACTCCGCTGGAACCTATCGAGTAGGCGACGGCCGTGGTGGCGGAGGACAAGGACTACAAAGATTCTCTCCACTAAACTCTTGGCCTGACAACGTAAACCTTGACAAAGCTCGCCGTCTATTGTGGCCAGTAAAGAAGCAGTTTGGACAGATGCTTTCCTGGGCTGACCTAATGCTGCTTGCTGGTAACGTTGCACTTGAGGACATGGGCTTCGAGCCATTTGGTTTTGCATTTGGACGCACAGATGTTTGGGAACCAGACAACACTTACTGGGGTAACGAGACAGAGTGGTTAGCTAATGAGCGCTACGCCGAGTCACGCGAAGCAGACACACTAGACCACCCACTTGCCGCTGTGCAGATGGGCCTTATTTACGTTAACCCAGAAGGTCCAGACGGTAACGCTACTGACTTTGTTGGATCTGCTGGCGACATCCGCGAAACTTTCAAGCGCATGGCCATGAATGACGAAGAAACCGTTGCACTGATTGCTGGAGGCCACGCCTTCGGTAAGACTCACGGTGCTGGCGATGCTTCGCAGGTTGGCGTTGCACCAGAAGGAAATGTCTACATAGAAGATGCCGGGATTGGTTGGAAAAACTCCCAGGGTAAAGGTCACTCAGAAGATACCATCAGCTCTGGGCTAGAAGTCACTTGGACACCTAACCCAACGAAGTGGGACAATGACTACCTGAAGGCCATATACGCATACGACAACTGGGAGATCGAAGATTCTCCAGCTGGCGCAAAGCAGTGGAGGCCCGTTGCAGATGAAGTTCCTCTAGCTCCTCATGCCCACCTTGAGAACGAGTACATTGAGATTCGCATGCTCACCACGGACCTCGCTCTGCGTTTTGGAGATCCAGAGTATGACCGTATTTGCCGTAAGTTCCTAGAGGACTTCGACTACTTCTCTGATGTATTTGCTCGTGCCTGGTTCAAGCTCACTCACCGCGACATGGGACCAAAGAGTAACTACTTCGGACCAGATGTTCCAGCAGAGAAGTTGCTATGGCAGGATCCAATCCGTCGTGCCAAGGACACACCTCCTGAGGACTTCCTTGTTTTGGCTGAAGCCTTAGACAAGTCAGACCTTACGGATACTGATCTAATCAAGACCGCGTGGGCGTCTGCAAGCTCCTACCGCAAAACCGACAAGCGCGGTGGAGCAAACGGTGCTCGCATTGCTCTAGAGCCAATGCGCTCTTGGCCAGTAAACGACCCCGCTCATCTGGCAGTTGTGCTCTCTAAGCTAGAGGCGATACGTGTTGAAACCGACATTGATGTATCTCTTGCAGATCTCATTGTGTTCGGTGGCTCACACGCTATCGCTAAGGCTACGGGCCGCGAGGTAGACGACAATACATTTGTACCAGGACGCGGAGACGCGACTCAAGATCAGACAGATGTTGAATCTTTCAACCACCTCTATGCAATGGCAGACGGGTTCCGTAACTGGGGCCACAAGCCGACCGCAGAGAATGCAGAAAAGTTCCTGATTGAGAAAGCCGCACTACTCGGGCTGACTCCTCCAGCGATGACCGCGCTTATTGGCGGTCTGCGTGTGCTTGGAGTTACCAACTACGGCTCCACTCATGGAGTCCTAACCGAGAATGTTGGTACTCTGAGCACCGATTACTTTGTCAACTTGCTTGACATGAATATCGAATGGCGCGGGATTGATGGGCACCTGTTCGAAGGCGTTGATCGAGAAACCGGCGAGGCTAGGTGGACAGCAACTCGTGCAGATCTAGTGTTCTCATCAAACTCTGTACTACGCGCTCTAGCCGAGGTTTATGCTTCGGATGACGGGAAAGAAATATTCATGGACACCTTTACGTATGCATGGCACAAAGTCATGAACGCCGATCTCAAATAGGGCTATACTATAGGTGGGCCCAAAAGCCCCTAGCTAGATAAACCGAAGGCATCCCCTAGGAGGTTGGAAAACGTATCTAGATCTGCGGGTCCTGTTTCTCTTGGTTTCGGGGCCCGCATTTCTTTTTCTCCCTTAGCTCAATTGGTAGAGCAGTCGGCTTTTAGCCGATGGGCTCTCGGTTCGAATCCGAGAGGGAGGTCGGAGATGCAGACAGTAGCGGAGTATGTTCCCGCAGAGTCTGCATCTCTTTTTTTACAGTATAATAGAAAGCCTTATGGGTAAAAGCATTATGGAGCTCCTAGCCGACCTCTCTCCAGAGGCTAGAGCCGAAGCACTCGCGGACATGGATCCGGACGCACTCCTTTGGGATTGGTCTGTTTGGGGACGTCCAGAGCAGCAGGCTCCGGAAGGTGACTGGAACGTTTGGCTTGTACTCGCAGGTCGTGGATTTGGCAAGACTCGTCTGGCTTCCGAGTGGGTCCGGGAAATGGCCAAATACACAAATACTGGACAACGTCGCTTTGCTCTCGTAGCCCGTACCGCTGCCGACGTTCGTGACGTTAT
>CAJXOD010000017.1 GCA_913057795.1 uncultured Aquiluna sp. | reverse complement strand
AAACAATGTTGTGCTCACCACAGAAATCAAGCATGTCTTGGGTGGCGGCAATGCTGCCTGTATTCGCTCCCGCAATTGAGCGCAGTCCGGTAACCACGCTAAATGCATGGAACTCCTGCTTATTTGGGGAAATCCCGACGGTCACAAAGGTTCCGCCGACCTTCAACATGCCAAGTAGAGAATCAAGGTCAAGGTCGGTGCTAGTGGTGTTCAGGATCACATCAAAGAAGTCTTTGTGGGTTTCGAAGATTTCAGTAGTCATTAGGTAATCCTTGGCACCGAAGTCTTTTGCATCCTGCGCCTTGGACAAGCTGTGGCCAAGAACATAGGTCTCAGCCCCCATGGCTGCAGCAAACTTCACTGCCATGTGGCCAAGGCCACCTAGACCCATGATCGCGACCTTCATGCCCGGTCCTACTTTCCAGTGCTTCAGTGGAGAGTAGACGGTGACTCCGGCGCAAAGTAATGGAGCAGTTGCCGCGTAATCAAGATTTTCTGGAACCCTTAGAACGAAGGCCTCCTTAACAACGACGTCCTTGGCATAACCGCCATAAGACTCTTCGCCGTCATAGTGACGACCGTTATAGGTCTGAACGTTGCCGGTTCGGCAGTAGTTTTCCATGCCTTGCTTGCAAGGCTCACAGGTCCCACAGGAATCAACGAAGGTTCCGACACCTACTCGGTCGCCAACCTTGAACTTGGTGACTGCGTCACCAATGGCGGTTACCTCGCCGACAATTTCGTGACCTGGAACCATTGGGAAGATACCCTCGAACCACTCATCTCGTGCCTGGTGTATATCTGAGTGACAGATTCCTGAGTACTTGATGCTGATAGCAACTGCGTCGGCAGTTAGCTCTCTAAGTGGCATTTCTGCTTTTTCAAATGCTGCACCAGGTGCACTTACGATGAGGGCGTGGGTCTTTGACAATTAGTCTCCTTGGGTCTTAGTTAGATGCTAGCGGAGCTAACACCTTGCCCCTAATCAGTTACTGACAAGAACCTAACCTTAGGTTTTTGTGGTTGGCTTCTAACATGAAAACTCGGACCAAAGTAATCCTCGGCATCATTGCCGGGGTAGTTCTATTTGGACCATTTGCGATTCCGGTCAGGACCTCTGGAACTCTTTCTAATAAAAAGGCTGCGGCTCTTTGCTGGGGCAGGGAATCGCAGTTTGTTGACATTGCAGATCACAGCGTTCATCTGGTGACTAGGGGCGACCCAGCTTCCGAAACTCTGATCGTGCTCCTTCACGGCTTTGGTGCTAGCTCTCTTACTTGGAAAGAGGTTCTAGAGCCTCTGAGTGCGGTTGGCTTTGTGGTTGCCTATGACCGGGCGGCTTTCGGCTTCACCGAAAGACCTTCTGAAATTGGAGAAATAAACCCATACTCTGCAGCCGGTCAGCTGCAAGTTCTGGATGAAATTATTGAAAAATATGGTGACCAGAAAAAAATAGTCGTCGTTGGTCACAGCGCTGGCGGATCCTTGGCCCTCGGTTACGCGCTTGACAACCCAAACAAAGTTGACAAATTGATTCTTGAGGCGCCGGCTGTTTATGGGTTTAATGGTGCGCCAGAGTGGTTGAACCGGATTTTTGATATTCCACAAGTTGATCACTTGGGGCCGTTGGCAGTTTCTTCGATTGCAACTAGCAGTTTGCAGGTTTTGAACCTTAGCTTCTTCAATAAGGACTTGATCACCGACCAGGTCATAGCCAACTACACCGCCCCGTTAGCTGTACTTGGTTGGGAGCGAGCCTTCTTGGAATTCAGTAGGGCATCCCGTTCACCTCGGCTAGAAGAAAGGCTTGGTGAGCTAAATGTGGAAACCCTGATCATCACCGGTGACAACGATGAGATCGTTGCAACCGCTGACTCAGTGAAGCTTTCTAAAAAGCTTTCGGCATCAACCCTTGAGATTGTTACTGACTCTGGCCACGTACCCAATGAAGAAAAGCCAGCGAAGTTCGTGGAGTTGGTAATCGGCTTCTTGGCGAAGTAGCGATAGGTTCTTGGAATGCTAACTAAAGGTGTTTTTGGGGCTCTAAGAACCCTGCTTGGGCTGGCGCTGGTTGGCAGCGTGATCTGGCAGGTTGTTGACAGGATTCGAGTCGATTTATTTCGACCAACCGAGTACTTTGCATACTTTTCTATTACCTCGGCTGTCTTCGCTGGTTTCGTGCTGGTGGTTAGCGGTCTGGTGTTACTTCAGGGCAAGAATGAATCTGAGCGGTTGAACATAATTCGCCTGATTGCGGTTGTCTCGATGATCATTGTTGGGGTTGTCTACCATGCACTGCTTGGTGATTCAGCACTGGACCCAAGAGACGTCGGCTATGACTGGCCAAGGATTCCGAACGCGATAATCCACAGCTACGCACCGGTTCTGATTGCGCTTGACTACTTATTCTCACTCAAGGGCCCAAGGCCAAGGTTGCGCCAAGCGCTCTGGGTGGTTCTTTATCCACTTGCCTGGCTGGGACTCTCGATTATTCGCGGTCTAAATGATGGCTGGTGGCCCTACTGGTTTATAAACCCAGGAAGCGAAGGTGGAGTGATTGGCATGCTCACCTACATTGCGATTATTGCTGTTGCCTTTATTTTCTTGGGCTTTATCGTGCTGGGGCTAAGGCTTGCGATAACGAAAGCGCTTAGAACTTCTAGCTCATAGCCTGGGTAACCATAAGGTTCCGGCCGCATGATGTTATCGACTAGGTCGAGTCAATAGGTCGAGTTAATAGGTCGAGTAAACAGGCGGAGTAAATAAGGTGATCCGGCCAGGCCGCAAGGCGGCACTGGCGAATTGGCTCCGTCAGCAAGTAGCGGTAATGAAATTAGTTTGCCCGCAGCGCTGTTGTTGATTGACATGCTTATAAATCACGAACTGACAATGTTGGATGGCTCTAAAAAGAACCTCCACGATTTTTCCGGTGACCTTCTTATGGTGGTCAATGTTGCCTCACGCTGCGGACTTGCGCCGCAGTACGAAACTCTCGAGGCCATGCAGAAGAAGTACTCCTCACGTGGGTTCACCGTGCTGGGTGTTCCGTCTGGATCTTTTATGCAAGAACTAAAAAACAGCGAAGACATCTCTGAATACTGCTCCACGACTTGGGGTATAACCTTCCCGATGCTTGAAAAGGCTGACGTGAATGGTCGCAAGCGCCACCCGCTTTACAAAGAATTAGTTAAAGCCAAAGACGGGATGGGTCTTGCCGGTCCAGTGATGTGGAACTTCGAAAAGTTCTTAGTGGCGCCAGATGGCAAAATCATGCGCTTTAGGCCACAAACCAAGCCGGACTCAGAAGACATCATCGCGGCCATTGAGGCAAACCTGCCGCGCTAATCTTGCCTCATGGCAATAACGGTGGTGGCAGGGATCATTCAGGATTCTGAAGGTCTCTTGCTCTGCGCTAAGCGCGGCGACTGGAAAGATGCCGCCGGCAAATGGGAGTTTCCAGGGGGTAAGCCTCTAGAAAACGAATCTCTCGAAGACGCCTTGATTCGTGAGCTCAGAGAAGAACTCGCGATTGAAGTCAAACCACTGCGTATCTTTGATCGCTCAACCACAATTGTCGACGATATTGAAATAGACCTTGTTTGCTTCAGCGCGGTTCTAGTCAGCCCGAGGCCAACCGGATCCAGCGACCACTCTGAAATTCGATGGCTGAAAGAAACGGAGCTATCTAGCCTGGATTGGGCGGCTCCCGATTTGCCTGCGGTAAAAAAGCTAACAATGCCTTTTTGTTAGGCCAGCTTGAAGCCTTCTTTGTCGTCTAGCTTCTTGACCGCAATCAAAATGATGTCAATGATTGTCCAGATACCCAGGCCACCGAACGTGACTAGCTTCAAGATTCCCGTGCCGATTTTGCCAAGGTAGAAACGATCAACGCCCAGCGTCCCCACTATCACCGACAACAAAAGAGCAATTAGCCATTCTCTTTTAGAAAACACTCCCGGGATCTGCTTGGCATTCCAATGCTCCCCATTTGCATCGGCCACTATTGATTCGCCCGTAATTTTTCCGGCGCTTGCCCATGTTTTGAGTTCTTCGGTAGTCAGTTTGTGTTCATTGCCCGGTAGCTTCAGGGTCCAATTACTCATTCTTTTGCCTTTCTTTTTCAAGTTCTAACCTACGCTCTCCCATCACCCACGCTGCCATGAGTGCTGTGAGCGCAGAAAATAGGGCGATCCCAACCACCATCAGAAGGCTTGCGATAAACCGTCCATCCGGGGTGATCGGAAACTTGTCCCCGTAGCCCACGGTCGTGACCGATGCTATTGACCACCAAATCGCATCCCCGAAGGTGTTTATGTTCGAGCCGGCAACCCCGCGCTCGGCCTCCAGAGCCGCGATTGCTGCGGTGAAAAGAGTCAGCGGCAAACTAACCGCGACCACTAGGCCAACCTTTGACGCTCTGGTTCTGAATAGCGGCGCAACCCCTCTTATGACTAGCAGCACACCAAAGACCCTGAATGCCCTAAATGCCGGCAGGATAGCGGCGGCAATCGCCAACCAGTTGCGCTTCAAAAACTGCAGAAGCCCAGCAAGAGTGAGCAGTTCCTTGCCAGCTCCGATAAGGCGCAGGACTAGGTCGATAAGGAAGACGGCGTAGATAAAAACCTGAGCGACGCTCAGCGCATCGTAGGCAGCGCCAGTGGGCTGAGCCAGTACTTGATAGGCGTAGACGGCAAGAAAGGAAAACCCCAGAACCAGCAAAACGGGCTCTATTTTGTCAAAGTACGAATTTAGCGCCCGCTTCATTGCTGCCATGGTTAGTGCCTACCTATCAGTCCCTAAGCACTCAGGCTAGTCGAGGGTGTGAAGCGGGAACCTAAGATAGGCGGCTTTCCAGCGCAAAGCATCGGATCGCCAGGCCAAATCGTCAGCCAATTCGGCCATCGCTGCCCAGAAAAAAATCGTAATCAGATCAACGCTCAAGTAACTGATTGTGTCTCCGGGAAAGGCTTTTCCTAGGAACCGTCGAAGAAGGGTTGGCATGTCCCCAAAACCGTGCTCATGAAGCTGGGCCCTAACTTCAAACTCAATTTCCTTGGCTCTTCTTGGGTTCCAAGGAGTCATTGGGTTTGGGTAGTGCAACATGTCGCTTAGCTCTAGCGCCTGGCGGTAGCGAACATCTTCAAGACGATCGAAAATCGGGACAAACCGTTCCATCTCGTAGCCGTGCTTACGCAAGTCAAGAATGTCCGGGTAAGAAGCGAAGCGATAGAAAGGAACGTGAGGACGAACCGATTGATAAGGCCTGGAAGTGAAGCTAGCAAGAAGTGGATCAACGCCAATAGCCGCGGCACCCCAAGTGTTGAAGGCCTCATCCGGGTAAGGGATTTGCTCCAGTTCTTCAGGCGTTGGATTGCTCATCTTTAATATTGTCTTCCAATTGGGTCAGTTTTAAACTGAAAAATGAGAAATTGTGGAAATCGTTGTCTTCCTTGGCCTATTTGTTTCTTTTGGTATTGCGCGAATAAAACACAACAACGCAAGGCCGATACAAAGTCCTCATCTGACGTAGCAAAAGAGCAAACGCGCTGCGACGGTTACGCGACCCTCTTCCGAGCCTGATAAGGGCTGAGCGCTGCTACCAAAGAGTGCCCTTGCAGCAGGCTTATAAAGAGCTTGTTTATTTCGGCTGCTGGCTAACCAAGCATGTCGTGACGGACCAGAGTCGCATCCCGATCTGGCCCAACACCAATGGCACTGATTCTGGTGCCGGACATCTTTTCCAGAGCCAAGACATAATCCTTGGCGTTCTTTGGAAGATCATCGAAGTTCTTCACGCCGGTAATGTCCTCTTCCCAACCCGGGAACATTTCATAAATCGGCTTCGCGTGGTGGAAATCGGTCTGCGAAACCGGAACCTCTTCAACCCTTGTTCCATCAACGTCGTACGCGACGCACACCGGAATTTCCTTGAGGCCGGTTAGGACATCAAGCTTGGTCAAAAAGATATCCGTAAGGCCGTTCACCCTGGTTGCATACCGAGCAATCGGAGCATCGAACCAGCCGCAGCGCCTGTCGCGACCAGTGGTCACTCCAACTTCGTGTCCAACTGTTCTTAGGAATTCACCCATGTCATCGAACAGCTCGGTTGGAAAAGGACCTGCGCCAACTCTGGTTGTGTAGGCCTTCAGGATGCCAATGACACCGCTGATTTTTGTCGGCCCAATACCACTGCCGGTAGTCGCGCCACCGGCCGTTGGGTTCGAGGAGGTCACAAAAGGATAGGTTCCGTGGTCTACATCCAAAAGTGTTCCCTGTCCGCCCTCAAGCAAAACAGTCTGACCTTTATCGATTGCCTGGTTCAAAACCAACGAAGTGTCGGCGACCATCGGGCGCAGGCGCTCGGCGAAGGACAACATGTGTTCAACAACGTCCTCAGGCTTAACCGCAGCGCGATTGTAGATCTTTACAAGAAGCTCATTTTTCTGAGCCAAAGCGGCTTCGACCTTTTGCAAAAGAATGCTTGGGTCAAATAGATCCTGAACCCTGATGCCGAGTCTGCCCATCTTGTCGGCATAGGTCGGGCCAATGCCGCGACCGGTTGTTCCAATGGCTCGTTTGCCCAGGAAGCGCTCTGAAACCTTATCGACGGTGACGTGATATGGCGTGATGATGTGGGCATTTGCCGATATCAACAACTTTGAGGTGTCGACTCCCTTTTCGATTAGGTTGTCAATCTCCTTGAACAAAACCTCTAGGTCAATGACCACGCCGTTTCCAATTACCGGGGTGCAGGCGGGGGTCAGGATTCCAGAAGGTAAGAGGTGAAGGGCAAACTTCTTGTCACCAATAACTACGGTGTGGCCAGCGTTATTGCCACCTTGGTAGCGAACCACGTAATCAACGCGGCTGCCAAGTAAATCGGTGGCCTTACCTTTACCTTCGTCGCCCCATTGGGCTCCAACGAGAACTACTGCAGGCATAGAAGGCCCCTTTCTAAAAAATTAGGGGGAGATTCGGGTTATCGACCCTTTTTCAAGTCTACCCAAAAACGTGCTGCATCACCCAGGTGTGCATAGTTATTGAGGCCGCAGCCGAGGCGTTTATCGACCTCGTCGAACCGAACTGCGTAATTTCCAAAACCATGTCCGCCGCATCGAGCGCTAATTGACTGAGCCCTGGGCCTTCTTGACCAAACAGGAACAGGCACTCGGCAGGCAACTTTACATTTTCGAGCTGCCTGCAGCCTGGGACGTTATCGATTGCAATAATCGGTAACTTACCTCCGTCGGCTGCTCCAGTCTCTGTCCAGGCCACTAACTCTTCGATGGTGGGCACGTGCCTAACGTGCTGGTAGCGATCCGTGACCATCGCACCGCGACGATTCCAGCGTTTATTGCCGATGATATGGACTTCTTTTGCTAGAAATGCGTTCGCGGTTCTCACAATCGAACCAATGTTTAGATCATGCTGCCAGTTCTCAATTGCAACGTGATACGGGTGGCGCTTTGTATCAAGGTCCGCAACGATTGCGCGCATGGTCCAATACCGATATTCGTCCACTACGTTTCTGGTGTCGCCGTTCTGAAGTAGCTCTAAATCAAACTTTTCAAAGTCCGGGTGCCCAGGACCGGGTAGCTTACCTGGCCAAGGTCCGACTCCCCAGGTAGGTTGCTCTTGGGTTCCGGTCACGTTTTCATCACTCACGGGCTAAAGCCTAAAGCTATGGTTGTACTTATGAGAGAACGAACTGAAATTATTAGCTGGCTTACCGACATGGATGGTGTGCTTTGGCACGAAGGTAAGGCGATCCCGGGGGCACCGGAGCTAATAAAAAAGTGGTTGGAAGCCGAGACTAAGTTCTTGGTTCTGACTAATAACTCGATCTACACGCCTCATGATCTTTCCATTCGCCTAAAATCGGGCGGCCTAAATGTCCCGGAGAGCCTGATTTACACCTCCGCAATGGCGACCGCTGACTTTCTAAACCACCAGTCACCAAAAAGCACAGCCTACGTAATTGGCGAAAACGGACTAATCACCGCAATGCACGAGATTGGTTATGTTTTCACCGAGTCCAAGCCTGAATACGTGGTGCTCGGCGAGACTCGAAACTTGAGCTTTGACAGCCTGACCAAGGCCGCCAGATTCATAAACGCAGGATCCAAGTTCATCGCTACCAACCCGGATGCCACTGGCCCAAGCAAAGACGGCGTTCTGCTAGCAACCGGATCAGTTGCTGCCCTTCTAACTAGGGCTACCGGCAAAGACCCATACATTGTTGGCAAGCCAAACCCAATGATGTTCCGGTCCGCAATGCGAAAAATTGGTGCCCACTCAGAAACCACGGCAATGATCGGTGACCGCATGGACACCGATGTCGTGGCAGGCATTGAGGCTGGTCTTCATACAATTCTTGTAAGAACCGGCATCTCGGATGACGCGGAAATAGCTAAGTACCCGTTCCGCCCAACCGAAATCATGGATTCGGTGGCGAATCTTCTATAGCGGTTTCTTCCAAGGTGTTAATCGACTTGATGTGTCGACTGAAGGAAACAAGTAGGCCAGCGATCAAAACCGTTACAGCCAACGCAGTGTATGTAGGCTGAACCCCGAATCCATCCACGGCCGAACCAACCGCCACCATTGAGATAAGTGGTCCGGCATTCCAAATAGCCATTTCAAGTGCAAATACGCGGCCTCGCTTGTTGGCTGGTATTTTGCGCTGGATAACTGTGTTTAGAAGCGGCAACAGCGGGCCCCAGGCCAGACCCAAAACCAATGCCCCAACAAACATGGCCCACTGAGCTGGGAGTTGGCTCATTGGCAGCATCGCCAGCGGAACACCGAGGATGCCGATTCTCAAAATAGTCGAGTAGCTCAAGAACTTATGAATCTGTTCGAAGAACAGTGCTCCGATAATCGATGCTGCCGCCATGGCGGAAATCAGCAGGCCTAGGCCTGCTGGGTCACCGAGTGAGCTGTAATAGGCCGGCAAAACCACCATCTCGGTTGGAAGATAAATAACAGCCAAAATCGAAATCGCCACCATCATCACCAAAACAGACGGGGTGGCAAACAAAATCTTGAAGCCTTGCAACGCATAGCGATAAAAAGGCTCTTTCTCAGTTGCATCGTTTGGCTCGTGCTGTTCAACAACTCTCACGAACGACGCGGTCAAGCCGCTTGCTAATGCAAAGGCGGCGACCACTATGAAAGTTTCAGCTGACCCGATTACAGCAATACAGAAGGTTGCTAGGGCAGGACCGAAAGCAAAGCCGGTCGCAAAGACACCCTCGTGTATTGAATTAGCGCGGTCAAGTGTCATCCGGGCAGGGACTGCGATGTCTGGAACCAGAGACTTTCTTGCGGTGGGCCCCGCTGCCGCGAGAACGTTTTTGAGAGTCGCAAGCACTATGAGCCAAGCGATTGTTAGCTCCCACAGGCTGGCAACCAAAGGCAGGAGCAGCGTAAGTGCTCCGGTGATTAGCTCAGCCCATACGGCCACTCGTTTTCTGCCGTACTTATCGATAATCGAACCGATGACAGGTATGACAACTAAGCCTGGTATCGCTGTTAGAGATACAACTAAGCCGGCTTGAGCTGCTGAACCACTGATTTCAAGCGCTATCCAAGGAATGGCAATAAACACCATCGAACCCGCGGTCACACTCATAAAGTTTGCAAGTTGGGTTAGGACAAAGGGCGCAACGCGACGCTGCACTTCCACCTTCTTCTACAGACCGAGATCACCTAGCGTGATTGCTGTTAGATAAGGATACCCCGCCGCCTCGATCGCCTGGCGCGCTCCGGTATCACGATCTACTACCGTTGCGACACCGACCACCGTCGCACCGGCTGCAACCAGTGCCTCGGCTGCAGTCAAAGGTGAGCCTCCAGTGGTGGAAGTGTCCTCCAAGACAATTACTCTTTTGCCCTCAACACTTGGGCCCTCAACCTGCCGAGCCATACCGTGGGCTTTTGCTTGCTTGCGGACAACAAAGGCGTCGAGCTCAATACCTCTGGCTGCAGCCTGATGAAGCAGCGCGGTTGCAACGGGGTCGGCGCCCATTGTGAGGCCGCCAACGGCATCGATGTTGCCGAAGCTGTTTGCCTCTAGAAGTTCCAGCATGACCTTACCGATAAGTGGCGCCGCCTCATGGTGGAGGGTTGCTCTTCTTAGATCGACGTAATAATCGGCCTCGAGCCCAGAGGAAAGAGTGACTTTGCCGTGGACAATGGCAAGGTCTTTTATCAGCTCAACTAGACGTGGCAGGTGAATTGAGTTCATGGTCATAGTTAGAGTTTAGAGATGCAAATCGCCACCTGGAACGTAAACTCCGCTCGAGCACGACAAGGCCGCATTGTCGAATTCCTACAACGCACCAAGGTGGACGTGCTTGCGATGCAGGAAATTAAGTGCAAACCCGAACAGTTTCCTTATGAGGCATTTGAGGCAATCGGATACAAGGTCTTGGCTCACGGGCTAAACCAGTGGAACGGTGTGGCCTTTGCCTACCGTGAAGACTTAGTTCCAGAAGATGTTGAAACTTCTTTCTACCAGCAGCCCGAATTCAAAGACGTCCAGGAAGCCAGAGCAATTGGGGCAACCTTCAATGGTGTCCGAGTGTGGTCAATCTACGTGCCGAATGGCCGAGAGCTTGATGACCCCCACATGCAATACAAGCTTGAATTCCTAGACCGTCTTGCAGCGACGATGGCCGAGCAGCTTGAAATGGACCCAAGCCTCGAGATTGCAGTGGTGGGGGATTTCAACGTTGCCCCGTTAGATGAAGACGTCTATGACCTGAGCATGTTCGAGACTCACGTTTCTCAGCCCGAAAGAGAAGCCTTTGAAGCATTTGAGCAAATTGGGCTTACCGACAAGGTCCGTGA
The DNA here is from genome assembly GCA_913057795.1 of uncultured Aquiluna sp. GTDB lineage: Bacteria > Actinomycetota > Actinomycetes > Actinomycetales > Microbacteriaceae > Aquiluna. The sequence continues at coordinate 16,743 of CAJXOD010000017.1, read as the reverse complement.
ACTAGTCCCCAATGCCTATACCTACTGGGACTACAAAGAGCTGTGCTTCCCAAAGAATAAAGGCATGAGAATCGACTTCATGCTCACCTCAGAAGCTCTCACCGAGCGCATCACCGCCGCCACAATTGAGCGGGATGAGCGCAAGGGAGAGCTCCCAAGCGATCACGTTCCTGTGATTTTGACGATTAGTTAGCAGCTATAACCAAAGAGCTCTTGTCTTGAGAGACATCAACAAGCACTTGCGAGCCGTCAATGAGCCCTCCGGCTAACAGGAGATTTGCCAACCGGTCATCGATCTCACGCTGCATAAGTCTGCGCAAAGGTCTGGCCCCATAAACAGGGTCATAACCGTTTTCTGCCAACCACAATCTTGCAGCCGGCGTTACACCGAGTGTTAGGCGCTTATCCTCAAGCCTTTCGGTGAGCTTCTCAATGTTGAGATCGACAATGAAGCCAAGCTCTTCAACGCTTAGTGCATCAAACAGCACGATGTCATCGAGCCTGTTTAGGAACTCTGGCTTGAATGCACTTCGCACCGAGTCCATAACAGCCCGTGACTTCTGGTCATCAGATAACTCCTGATCGATCAAGAACTGAGAACCAAGGTTTGAAGTCATAATCATGATCGCGTTTCTAAAATCAACGGTTCTGCCCTGACCATCGGTTAGTCGACCATCGTCCAGCACCTGCAACAGCACGTCAAAAACCTCTGGGTGAGCCTTTTCGATTTCATCAAAAAGAATCACCGAGTATGGTCTGCGTCTAACCGCTTCAGTCAACTGCCCGCCTTCGCCATATCCGACATAGCCCGGAGGTGCTCCAATCAGACGGCTGACGCTGTGTTTTTCGCCATACTCGCTCATGTCGATCCGAACCATGGAGCGCTCGTCGTCAAACAGGAAATGCGCTAGCGACTTTGCAAGCTCAGTCTTACCAACGCCGGTTGGACCTAGGAACAAAAACGAACCGGTTGGTCTATCTGGATCGGAAATGCCTGCTTTAGTTCTGCGAACAGCATCGCTAACAGCCTTGACCGCCTTCGATTGGCCAATGAGTCTCTTGCCAAGCTCTCGCTCCAAATTCAGTAGCTTTTTGGACTCTCCAGCAAGCAACCTTCCGGTTGGAATGCCGGTCCAAGCGGAGACAACTGCTGCAATCTCATCTTCGGAAACCCGATCGCCAACCATCCTGTCGGCAGATTGCGTTTCGGTTTCTGCTCGCTCTGCTTCGCTGAGTTCTTTTTCAAGGGCTGGAATCTCCCCGTAGAGGAGCTTGGAAGCTGCCTCTAAGTTTCCCTCGCGCTGAGCGCGCTCTGCCTGAATCCTTAGGGAGTCCAACTTGGTCTTGAGATCACCGATTTTATTGAGCTCGCTTCGCTCTTTTTCCCAGCGGACATTTAGAGAATCAAGCTTTTGTTGTTTCTCACCCAAATCCTCTTGAAGTTTTTCTAGACGCCTCTTGGACGCTTCATCCTTCTCTTTTTTCAAGGCAAGCTCTTCAAGCTTTAGCCGATCTACTGACCGCCTAAGTTCGTCGATCTCAACCGGAGCAGAGTCAATCTCCATGCGGAGCCTCGAAGCTGCCTCATCGACTAGGTCAATTGCCTTGTCTGGCAATTGGCGACCGGTGATGTAGCGGTTGGAAAGCCCGGCTGCTGCAACCAGGGCACTGTCTGCAATGGTGACCTTGTGGTGTGCTTCGTAGCGCTCTTTCAGGCCGCGAAGAATCGCAACCGTGTCCTCTACCGATGGCTCTCCCACGAAAACTTGCTGGAATCTGCGCTCCAGGGCGGAGTCTTTTTCAATCCGCTCGCGATACTCATCAAGCGTGGTTGCGCCAATTAGGCGAAGTTCACCGCGCGCAAGCATTGGCTTGAGCATATTCGAGGCATCCATTGCGCCGTCAGCCGCTCCAGCCCCCACCAGAGTGTGAATCTCGTCAACGAAAGTGATGATGCCACCCTCGGCATCTTGGATTTCCTTAAGAACTGCTTTTAGGCGCTCTTCAAACTCACCACGAAACTTGCTGCCGGCAACCATTGCTGACAAATCAAGGCTTATCAGAGCCTTGTTCTTCAGACTTTCCGGCACATCACCCGCCACGATTCTTTGGGCCAGGCCCTCTACAACCGCTGTTTTTCCAACTCCTGGTTCACCGATTAGCACAGGGTTGTTCTTGGTCCTCCGCGATAGCACCTGGCTAACCCTGCGGATTTCGGCATCTCTCCCGATAACGGGATCAAGCTTGCCCGATCTTGCAATTGCTGTCAGATCAATCCCAAATAGTTCAAGAGCACTTTTTTGCCGTTCTTGCCCCTGCTGCTCTTTACTCATCTAACGCCTCTTCCACAGCACTACAGAGCCCGAGCGCTCAGGGCGCTGTCCGGGGTTGAGTCTGATTACGCCTTGCTCGCCAGCGGCAAACACCCGGTTCCCCGGTTGACTCATTACTTGATTTGCTAATTCGCGCTCGAGATCTCTGACGCGAGCATTGAGGGCAGTGTTTTGGTCAACGAGTTCTAGGACTCGTCTAATGCCCTCAAGAGAAACCCCCTCGGCACTTAGCCTTGCGACTTCGCGGAGATGAGCTACGTCTTGCATTGTGTAGCGACGAGACCTGCCGGAGGTTCTGGTGGGGGAGACTAATCCGATTCGGTCATACTGCCTAAGAGTTTGTGGGTGCATGCCGCAAAGCTCTGCGGCCACTGAGATCACAAACAGTGGTGTGTCCTGGCTAATATCCACAACCCCTCCTTACAGAAGTCCTGCCCTACTGATAAGTGTCGCTCTTGGGTCTTCGACCGGTATTTCGCTGTCGAACGCCCTAAGCGCCTCTTCGGCTTTCTTGCTGATTCGGTTTGGAACCAGAATATCTACCGAGGCCAATAAATCACCCTGGTGAGATTCGTGCTGCACGCCTTTACCCTTTACGCGCAGTGTCCTGCCGTTTGGTGTTCCGGGAGCAACCTTTAGCTTCACTGGCTCCCCGCCGAGCACTGGGACTGAAATAATTGCGCCAAGTACTGCTTCGGCAAAAGTAACCGGCACCACCACTCGGACATTGTCGCCATCCCTAGTGAAAACTGGGTGAGGTCTGACCTTGATAGTCACGACAAGATCTCCGGCTTGGCCGCCATTTGGCGACGGCTGTCCTTTGCCCTTGAGTTTTAGTTTTTGACCATCCTGAATACCAGCCGGAACCTTCAAGGTCACCGGTTTTCCGGACACGGTTAGCTTGATGTTGGTGCCGTGAATCGAATCAATAAAGTCAACGCTCGAGGAAGTAGTTAGATCTTGGCCGCGCTGCGGAGCAAAGCCGCCGCCGCCAAAGCCGCCGCCGCCGCCGCCGAAGAAGTTTGAAAACACATCTTCAAAGCCGCCGCCTTGACCTCCACGCCCACCGGCTTGGAACCGAGCACCGCCGCCCATTGCACGAACAGCGTCATACTCCTTGCGTTCAGTGACATCGGACAAGACGTCGTAAGCCTCGGAGACGTCCTTGAACCTTGACTCTGCGGCCTGGTTTCCCGGGTGCAGGTCAGGGTGATTGGCTTTAGCTAACTTTCGATATGCCTTCTTGAGATCGGCATCGCTAACGCCCTTGGTGACCCCAAGGATTTTGTAAAAATCCTTTTCAATCCAGTCTTGCGACGCCATCTAACTCACCTCTTTATTCGGCTGGTAAGAACACAGCGACCTTGGCGGGTCGCAATAATCGATCTTGAATCTTGTAGCCGGGCTCAATAACATCTGCCACTTCAGCCACGGTGACCTCAGGGTTTGGGTTTTGAACAAGAGCATCGTGGAGCTCCGGGTCAAAACGTTCGCCCTTTGCCCCGAAGGATACAAGCCCAAATTTTTCACCGGCAGCCCTTAGCTTTTGAGCAACTGCTGCCATCGGCGAACCCTCAGGCAAATCGCCATGCGACTCCGCTCTGGTTAGGTCATCAAGGGCAGGTAGGAATGCTCTAATCGCTTCCGAAATAGCGGACTGACGTTCAGCACCTCGGTCGCGCTCAACGCGTGATCGATAGTTCACAAAGTCAGCCTGCAAGCGCTGCATGTCCTGGAAGATCTCTAGTTCGCGGTCAACCGCGTCCTTTACCTCATCCTTAACATCTGCACTGGCGTCAGTGTCGGTATCGGTATCGGTATCGGCTGAAGAATCAGAGGTTGACTCCACTGGGGAGCCCTCCTCTTTCATCTCTTCGGCCTGATCTCCCTCATTGTGCTCGGGGTTTGGATTCTTATCTGACATTACTTCTTGTCCTTGGTGTTCTCGTCTGGAGCGTCATCTTCAGGAGCGTCTTTTGCAGCAGGTGTTTCAGTCTCATCGTCTTCGACGACTTCGGCGTCCACTACGTCCTCTTCTGCCTCTGGAGCTGCCTGCTCTTCACCTTCAGCCGGTTGGTTGGCATAGATTGCCTCTCCAAGCTTCTGGGCAGAGGTTGACAGCTTCTCCTGAGCAGCCTTGACCGCATCAGCGTCATCACCCGCGAGCGCCGCCTTGAGTGCGTCAACGTCGGCCTGGACCTCAGTTTTCACGTCTTCGGGTAGCTTCTCGTCGTTTTCCTTGATCAACTTGTCGGTTGAGTAGGCAAGCTGTTCTGCTTGGTTGCGGGTTTCTGCCTCTTCGCGGCGCAGCTTGTCTTCGGCAGCGTGCTCTTCGGCATCCTTGACCATGCGCTCAATGTCCTCTTCGGATAGCGAGGAGCCTCCGGTGATGGTCATTGACTGCTCCTTGCCGGTTCCCTTGTCCTTGGCAGACACGTGAACAATTCCGTTAGCGTCAATGTCAAAAGTGACCTCAACCTGTGGGACGCCACGTGGTGCTGGGGCAATACCTGTTAGCTCGAAGTTTCCAAGACTCTTGTTGTCCCTTGTGAACTCGCGCTCGCCCTGGAAAACCTGAATGGAAACACTTGGCTGATTGTCATCAGCGGTTGTAAAGGTTTCGCTCCTCTTGGTTGGAATCGCGGTGTTGCGATCAATCAACCTGGTCATCATTCCACCCTTGGTTTCAATACCAAGTGCGAGTGGGGTCACGTCAATAAGTAGAACGTCTTTACGCTCACCTCTGATAACGCCAGCCTGCAGTGCTGCTCCGACAGAAACAACCTCATCCGGGTTCACGCCCTTATTTGGCTCTTTACCGCCAAGCAATTTGGTTACCAACTCGGTAACCGCTGGCATACGAGTTGATCCACCGACCATGACAACGTGAGCGATGTCAGCCACCTTCACTCCGGCTTCCTTTACTACGTCTAGGAACGGCTTGCGGGTTCTCTCAAGTAGATCAGAAGTCATGTCTTCAAACTGAGCCCTGGTGAGGGTTTCATCTAGGTTCGCAGGACCCGCATCAGTCAAGGAAAGGTATGGCAACTGAAGCTGAGTAGTCGTTGACTGGCTCAGTTCTTTCTTTGCCTGCTCAGCAGCTTCTTTTAGTCGCTGCAACGCGATCTTGTCCTTTGAAACATCAACACCGGTGGTTTCTTTGAATTTCTTGACCAAGTAGTCGACTACGCGCTGGTCCCAGTCATCTCCACCAAGCTTGTTGTCTCCGCTGGTTGAGCGAACCTGGATGGTTGAGAAGTCATCATCCTTGCCAACCTCGAGTAGAGAAACATCGAATGTTCCACCACCAAGGTCAAACACCAAAATCAACTCGTCTTCCTTACCCTTGTCCAAGCCGTAGGCAAGTGCTGCCGCGGTTGGCTCATTGATAATGCGAAGCACGTTTAGGCCTGCGATCTCGCCGGCTTCCTTGGTTGCCTGACGCTCAGAGTCGTTGAAATATGCTGGAACAGTAATAACCGCGTCGGTAACGCTCTCGCCAAGGTAAGTCTCAGCATCGCGCTTAAGCTTCATCAAAATACGCGCTGAGATTTCCTGTGGGGTGTAATCCTTATCTTCGACCTTGAACTTCCAGTCGGTACCCATGTGACGCTTCACCGATGAAACGGTGCGGTCAACGTTTGTGACTGCTTGGCGCTTCGCAGTTTCACCAACTAGGACGTTGTCATCCTTAGTGAAAGCAACCACCGATGGGGTGGTGCGGAAACCTTCTGCGTTTGAGATAACCTTTGGTTCGCCAGCTTCCAGCACCGTAACCGCGCTGTTAGTGGTTCCTAGGTCAATGCCTACTGCTCTTCCCATTTGTTGCTCCTTCTTTGTGAAAGCTATTTTTGAAACTCGTGAACTTATGGCCCAAGTTGAGCCACATGTGCTCAAGTTTGACCTAGCGCCGAATGCTTGTCAAGAATGGTTAGCTGAGAGTTGAGTGTTAATGACTCAACTTTGAGGCAAGGGTAGAGTTTTATTGTGAACCCTCTAGCATTCAACGACCTAGCGCCATTGGCAACCCTGTATCGAGGGGGCATGGCCGAGTCCTTTCATCACGGCGTTGCGGTATTGCTCGCTACCGACGGCAACATCTTGAAGGAAGCTGGAAACGCCAAGGCGCAGATCTTTCCAAGAAGCGCACTAAAACCGGTGCAGGCCGTTGCCATGCGGGAAATGGGTCTGCGGCTATCTGGCCAGAATCTAGTTCTCTCGATGGCCAGCCACCTAGGGACAACCGAGCACCGATCACTAGTTGCGGGCCTGTTGACCGAATATGGCTTTAGTGAAACGGATTTACAGTGCCCGATTTCCCATCCGGCTAGCCCGAGCGCTAAGGGTGACCCAAAATCCAGGTTGGCCATGAACTGCTCCGGCAAGCACGCCAGCTTTCTGGCTACCTGCAAGATAAACAACTGGAGTGCCTCCGACTATTTGAACCCTGAGCACCCGCTGCAACAAGGCATGAAACAGAAAATCGAGCAGTTGGCAGGCGAGAAGGTTGCACTGACTACAACCGATGGCTGCGGGGCGCCATTGTTCGCCATTTCAACTCTCGGGCTTGCCAGATCCATTGCCGGGTTCATGAGTGAGGGTGCCTCTCTATTTGAAGCAGCCAAGGCCAACCCATGGGTAATTGGAGACCATGACACCGCAGATGCGGTGTTCCTGCGCCATGGAATCATGGCCAAGATCGGCGCAGAGGGTGTCTTTGTTGTCGGACTAGAAACCGGAGAAGCGCTGGCAATCAAAATTGCCGATGGCAATTTGCGGGCCGCTCCAGCATTGGCGGCCAAGCTTCTAAGGGACTCTGGGCTAATTACTCAGGCACGTTTTGAAAAGCTCTGGTTGGAGGTTGCACCCAAGATTCTCGGTGGCGACAAGATTATGGGTGAATTGGTCCTCGAGTAGCGCGGTTTTAGCTTTTCGAGTTGGGTTGTGAGTATCGCCTGAACCATAGAGCCGATCAGGCGATTACGAGCACTGTCCTCTGGGTAGAACTTGCGGGAGTTGCCTCGATTGCTGTTTTCACCCCAATCAAGAGTGAGAACAGTCAAATAATTCGTGCCGAACTGGTTGCCAAAAAGTGAATTTTTAGTCTGTTGAGGCATAGCTAGGCTGCCTTTAGGGGTAATCTCGGGCCATGACCAACATAGATGTTGCAGCAGCTAGGCCAAAAGGAACATTCTCGTGGGCACTCTGGGACTGGGCATCACAGGCCTTCCCTACAGTTGTCACCTCCTTTATCTTCGGCCGCTACATAACAAGTGAATTCTTCGCTCCTGCTGGCTACTCGCTTGAAGAAGCCGGCCAATACACGGCCTTTTGGCTAGGGATATCCGGCGTTGTAGCCGGAGTGCTAATCGCTCTCATCGCTCCGATTGTGGGTCGCCGGGCTGACACCTCGGGACGCAAGAAGTTCTGGCTGATGGTCAACACTTATCTATTTGCAGGCACTATCGGTTTGATGTTCTTCGTGGCACCCTCAAGTGACTTTTTTGTGTTTGGCCTGGTGCTCCTTGCAGCAGGAGGCATCTTCTTCGAGTTTGCAACCGTGAACTACAACTCAATGCTGAATGAGGTCGCCAGACCTCATGAGCGCGGCAAAATAAGCCAGTTTGGCTGGGGCCTTGGCTATATCGGTGGAATCATCCTGCTGGTGATGGCGCTCTGGATCATTCAGTTCGGCGGAGCCGAACTGCTGGGCATCCCGGACACTGATGCACTGTCGGTACGAGTAGTGATGGTAATCAGCATGTTCTGGGTAATTATCTTCTCGATCCCTTTGATGCTGAAGGTTCCAGAAGCGAAGCCGATTGCTGGCACCGAGAATGAAGGCGTACTGCTTGCCTACAAAAAGTTGATTCGCTCGCTTGTAACCATGCGGAAAGAAAACCCAAACCTTTTGAAGTTCTTGATCGCCTCGGCTGTCTACCGCGATGGCCTAAACGGTGTGTTTGCCTATGGTGCGGTGCTGGGTGGCATTGCTTTTGGCTTGGACCTAACAGAAATAATTTTGTTTGGAATTGCGGCAAACATAGTTGCCGGCATTGGGGCATTCGTTGGGTCGTTCTTTGAAGACCGCGTTGGCTCCAGGAAAATTATCTTTGTATCTCTAGTTGGAGTGATAGTCGGTGGCTTCGGGGTATTTATTTTTGAAAGCGCCGGAACAATCGCCTTCTTTAGCTTTGGTTTGTTCCTTTGCACTTTTGTGGGTCCTGCTCAGGCAGCTTCTCGAACGATGATGTCTAGGCTCTCGGCCGATGACAAGCAGGGCGAAGCATTCGGGCTTTACGCCACCACCGGAAGAGCCGTCAGCTTTTTGGCGCCAGCGGCCTGGGCAATCTTCGTGGGACTGTTCTCACCAATTTATGGGATTCTCGGTTTGATGTTGATTTTGGTGGTTGGTTTGCTGCTGCTTATATCCGTTAGGGCAATAGCAGCCCCTGCGGCAGCTAGCTAGGCTTTTTCCTCAGCTCGTAGCATCTAACTAATGTCAAAGCGCAATTGAGGAAGACTGGAATCGGCAACGAGAGGCCGCCTATGGGATCGACCAGAGGGCCTTAGTTCAATACGGATTTCGGCGATATTGCGCGATGATGAACTAGCTATCAACACCATGTCGACGGTTCACTCCATGCTCGGCGCTGGTTTTCTCCCACTTTGCAAGCTCGCTCTCAGCAGACCAGCTTCAAAAACTAAAAGATGTTTTAGCCAAGTAGTCTTCCAAGATGGAGATTCCTCTATACCTGCTGATTATTCTGATCGAGTGGGTAATGCTCGTAACGGTCGCCGGACCGTTGTTCTTTGCCGGTCGTTTCAATAAGACGCCAAACATCGGCATCTGGTTTTGGTTCACAATCCTGATCTCTGCGGTTTTGGCAACTGCTGTTTCCTTGGTTATTGCCACGGCCTCGATCTTTACGACTTGGCAAAATCTTGCCGCTGGACAAAACCTTGGCATAACGCTGCTAGCAAGTTTCGCGCCCTGGGTGCTGCTTGGTGCAGCGGGTATTTTGCTGGCCTTGGCCAACCAGCGACTTGCTCCACTGTTTGCCATGAAAGACAAACTGGACCCACTGGCAGATCGAACGGCTAGACAAATCATGGCCTACCGCAAGGCACAAATCATGGAGCTAGATGTCTCTGGTTACTTTGCGCTAACCCGTGACAAGCAGATTTATCTTTCCAAGTCAGTTTTTGAATTACCGGCCAAACAACTCGCGGCAATCATGCGACAAGAATACGGGCACATAAAATTTCGTCACCAAGACCTAAAGCGGTTCGCACATTTGTTTTATCGACTATTTCCCTGGGTTGTAGCGTCTAGGGCCCTGGTTCATGAGATAGACCGGCTCTGCGAACTGAGCGCCTATAAATACGCCATTTACCGTGTTTACTCGAAGGACCTGATCGAAGCTAGGTCCAAGTTCAGGTAGGGAAGCAACGCTTATTTACAGAGGATTGTTGCCGGTGTCGGTGACATGAAAGTTCAGGTAGCTCCTGGAAGCGGTTGGGCCGCGCTGTCCTTGATACCTAGATCCATAAGCAGAACTCCCGTAAGGATTCTGACTGGCACTCGAAAGCTGGAAAAAACACAGCTGACCGATCTTCATGCCCGGCCAAAGCTTTATGGGCAGACTCGCAACGTTTGAAAGCTCCAGGGTCACGTGGCCCTGAAAGCCAGGATCCACAAAGCCCGCGGTTGAATGAGTCAAGAGACCTAGACGCCCAAGCGAGCTCTTGCCTTCGAGCCTTGCTGCAATGTCATCCGGCAGGGTCACGTATTCGAAGCTCGATCCCAACACGAATTCACCCGGGTGCAAAATAAAAGCCTCATCTGATTTCACTTCAACCAAACGGGTTAGGTCATCCTGCTGCTCACGAGGGTCAATAAATGGATACTTGTGGTTATCAAATAACCGGAAGAATCGATCTAGCCTCACGTCAATGCTGCTTGGCTGCATTAGCCCTAAATCCAAAGGATCTAAAGCAATACGACCGGCGTCAATTTGGGCTTTGATGTCTCTATCTGAAAGCAGCATGGCTCTAAGGTTAGTGACTCAGGCCGATTTTTTTATGAACTGCCTTAAGCCACTTAGGCGCCCACCAGTTTGCGGCTCCAAATAGCCGCATTAGTGCCGGAACCAACAGAGCCCTGACCACAGTGGCATCGAGCAGAATCGCGAAGGCAATTCCAAATCCGAGCATCTTCATTATTGACACTCCCGACGACGCGAACGCCCCAAAGGTAACGGCCAAAATAAATGCTGCGGCAGTGATAATCCTGCCGGAGCGCTGCAAACCAATTGCGACCGAGTTCTCGGTATTCATGCCGGCGTCGTGCTGCTCCTTGATTCTTGAGAGCAAAAACATCTCGTAGTCCATTGATAAACCAAATGCCACGACCGCGACCATCACCAACGAAGAAGTGTCGAGGGTTCCGGTGACCGAGTACTCGCCAATCAGCCATTGCAAGTGACCGTTTTGGAATATGTAACTCAGCACTCCGACCACGGCGCCAAGCGAGAGCACGTTGAGTGCAATTGCCTTCAGCGGCAAAAGCACACTGCCGGTAAACAGAAATAGCAGTACATATGCGGTTATAAATATCCACAGCACCGCAAGCGGCAGCGCATCTTCAATGCCCTGCTGCGAGTCTGTGTAATAAGCCCCGCCGCCGCCAATTAATACTTGATCTAGATCGGAATCAAGACCCCTTAGTAAAACCGTTTGATCGTAACCGGCTGGGCTTCTGGGCTCCACAAGAGTGATCGCATTAATCCTGACCCAAGAGGTGTCCTCCTGGGTCGGGACGATAGCGACCCTGGCAATATCTGGCTGCGCTTGCACCAGGACGATATAGTCATTGATCGCCTCATCGCTGCCCTGAACAAGTATTTCTATCGGCGAAGACTCTCGGCCATCAAAGCGCTCTCTCAAGAGGTTAGAGGCAACCGAAGCAGGGCTACCCTTAGGCAATACTCGGTCATCCACCTGACCAAACACGGCATCGGTTGACAGCGAGAACATGCCTGAGAGACCAAGAATCGTTACGAACAAAATTGGCAATGGCCTGCGCATCGTGAAGCGAGCAATTTTCTCCCAAATGCCCTTGTCACTTGGTGCTAACTTGCGCTTGAAGATTCTTATCGAATCGACCTTGTCGCCCAAAAGAACTAACTGAGCCGGAATCACGATCGCTGCTCCGATGACCGCCAGTGTCACAACCGTGAACCCGGCAAGTGCAAAGGACTGCAGGAAGTACTGTGGGAAAAACGCCATTGAAATCATGACCAGTGCGACGGTGAGGCCTGAAAAGATAACCGTTTTACCGGCGGTGGTAATGGTTACAACCGTTGATTCTTCAACGCTGTTTCCGGCCGCTCGCTCCTCACGAAAACGGTTCACTACCAACAGGCTGTAATCGATGCCGAGACCGAGACCGAGACCAGTGATCAAGTTCACTGCAAAGATCGACACGTCAGTGAACTCACTTACGCCCCAGACCACGAAGAACGATCCGACGATTGCAAGCCCGCCAACAAATAACGGTAATCCGGCTGCAACTAGAGATCCAAAGACAAACAGCAGCAGCAAAAGCACAATTGGTATTGCAATGATTTCGGCCCTAATTAGGTCCTGCTCAATGGTTTCTGTGATTGCTTTTGTCACGGCGCCGAAGCCGGCGATGTGAACCTCTGCACCCAGGTAATCGCCAGTGAATTCATCAATGATCAGGGCAGTGGGAACAGATTGGCTGATGCCATTTTGAAGATCCACTAGAACATAGACCAACTTGCCGTCAGAAGAAACAAGTGAGTCTGGTGAACCAAGTGAGTAGTAGTTATCAACCGAAATAACGCCATCGATTTTTGCCAGATCATCACTTAGTTCCGTGACCAGTTCAAAATACTTTGGCGCTCCGCTGGCGTTTAGTTCGTTGGCATTACCTGGCAAATCAACTAGGACTATTACCTCGGCTGGATCAAGAGCAAACTCAGTGCCAAGGAGCTCACTGACGGTTGCCGAATCCGAGTTGGGGTCGTCATAGCCGCCACCTTGCAGATTGCCAAAAACCTGGAATCCCCAAACGCTGCTGAGCGCTATAAGCGCTATAAAACCGAAGAGTACAAACTTGGCACGACGCACAATGAAGTTAGCCAGGGAGATCATTTGGTCCTTTACTTCTTTTGTTTGAAGATAAAGCCTTGTAGTTCGTGGAATGATTCCAGCATGTTCAAAAAACACATCGTTCGATCAAGAATTTACTTCGCCGTTGCCGCTTTGGGTCTAGTGACCGCATGGGTGTTAAATGCACTTGCGGTGACCCAAGAAGCAGACTACCTCAATGCCTGGTTTGGGTCCTACGTGGATTGGGTGCTGTCTCTAGATTTGCTAGTGGTTGGAATCGCGGTTATCACCTTCATGCTGGTTGAAGCAAGGCGTTTGGGCATGAAGCGGGTTTGGCTTTATTTCCTGCTCTCGGGAATCACCGCAATGGCCTTTACTTTCCCTTTGTTCATGGCGTTTAGAGAGAGAAAGCTTCTAGAGCGCCGCCTTGCCGGCGGCTCAATGGAGAAATTCGAGTTTGATAACCACCGCGTTGATGTTTGGTCGCCACGGGAAATCCACCCTTCCACACCGATTCTGGTGATTCACGATGGCAAGAACATCTTCGATGAGGGTGATTCTCATACCGGCAAAACCTGGGGCATGCTTACAGCTTTGCGCGAAGAATTGAGGGGGGACCCCCCGATAGTAATTGGGGTCTGGGGGCTCAGCGACGACACCAGGATTAGGGAACTAAGCCCGCAGTCAATAGTTGAATCGAATCCCGATAAGTGCTGGGAACATGTCCCAGAGAGATATGCGACCACTGGCAGAGACTCCTTCGGCAATCAATATGTTTCGTTGCTGGCTGATGCAATCGTGCCGTTTGTTCAAACCCGTTACGGAATCACACCCAACTTCAAGACCACTGCGGTCATGGGGGGAAGCATGGGAGGACTGATGTCGCTTTATGCCATGGCCAAGCGGCCGGATGTCTTTGGCACCGCGATCTGCTTCTCCACGCATTGGATATTCGGCAGCGAGCTAATGGTGAAGGAACTAGTTGGGTTATTGCCGGAGCCCGGAGAACATCGGGTTTGGACAGACACCGGCACGATTGAACTGGACCAGCACTACCCACCGTTTCATAACATGGCAATGGCAGCCCTCAGGGACCGAGGCTACCGGGAGCCGGATGACCTAATTGGCGGAATCTACCCAAACAGCGGGCATCACGAGCTTTACTGGTCTAGAAGGGTGGCAGATGCTCTGAACTGGTGGCTTCGAGCTGAGCCCCTGACATAAACCGGACCACATCTGAATCAACCATCACGTCTTTAATCAGAACCGCGCGAGTTAGATAGAGACCGCCCAATGTTCTGACTCGGCTAAGGCCGACGTATGTTTGACCCGGTGAGAATGCCCCCCTGCCCATGTCGATCTGAACCTCGTCATAGGTTTGACCTTGAGATTTATGAATAGTGACCGCCCATGCTAAGCGAAGCGGAATCTGCTTGAACTCGGCAAGCGTTACCGGCACTAGCGTCTCTTTGGCCTCGCCTGTTGATTCGTTAAAGCCTTCTTCGACCTCGTAGCGAATCTTTTCCCAGGTCGCAGGTCCAACCTCTAGTCGCTCGCCGTCAACATCAACTACTACCAAGCCCGACTTCGGAAGTGCAACAACTCGGCCAATGGTCCCATTCACCCAGCGTCTGATCGCTGAACCATTTGAGGTCTTATTGTTGCTGGCGTCATCGTTTTTAATAAACATCACTTGAGCGCCGACCTTGAGAGTCAATTCTGTCTCCGCAGGAAGTGCCCGCCCGAAGGCTTTTGCAGCGCCGTCGGAGTAGACAGCCTTAAAGATCTTCGGGTCAGTTTCTATCAGCTCGATGCGCTGATGGTTGACGGCATTCACAGTCTCGTTGATTGTCGCCAGTCGAATTACATCTAAGTGCGGCGGGTAGCGGTTGCCAGCTTTATTCAAAACATCCAGCATGGCTTGGGTAACCGAGCCATCTCGGATTGCATTAAGGATTTCTTTGAAGTCGTCATCCGACTGACGGAAGATTTCAGACAGCTCGAATCGCTCTAGTTCAGAGTTTCGCCAAACATGAGCATCAAAAAACCAAAGTGACTGGTAATTCTCAGCGATGTAGTTTTTTTCCGAAGGATCACGAGGTGGGACGGGGGCTAGCTGGTAGGGGTCTCCGAACATCACTATTTGGGCGCCACCAAATGGCTCGTTCTTCCTACCCCTTGCGATTCTAAGAGCCCGGTCAATCCCGTCCATCAAGTCGGCAGACACCATTGAAATTTCGTCAATTACCAGCATGTCCAACGCTCGAAGAATTTCACGAGTTCGCTTATTCAGGTGCCTTGCAATCTCGACTTCACCGAGCAGGCCAATTGGGAAAGTAAATAGCGAGTGGATGGTGACTCCACCCACATTCAATGCCGCTACGCCGGTTGGAGCGCAAACCGCGAAAGACTTTTCGGTATTGGCTGTCAGGTGTGAAAGAAGGGTCGATTTGCCCGTGCCGGCACGGCCGGTGACAAAGACGTTGCTGCTTGATTGCTCGATGTATTCAAAAAGAGACTGTTGCTCTTGGCTCAAATCAATAATCACTAGTGCTTGTCTCTCGTTTTACTCAGACTATCAAGCATTTGGTTGTAATCCTCAAGGTCCCGGTTACCACTGCGATCAGATGCTCGATCTAGTCGCTTGCGCTCTCGATCGTCAGACCTTGACCACTGGGTAACAACTATCAGGGCTATGACGATAGTAGGTATTTCACCGACTCCCCATGCAAAAGCGCCGCCAATGGCCTGATCCGCCAATGGGTCATCGCCCCAGGTTCTACCCATCGCGCCAAACCAGTCGGCCAGCAGCAAGCTTTTTTCGTTCATAAGACCGAGCCCAAAGAAAGCGTGAAAAGCCATTGTTCCGATCAAGAGCATTAGCTTTATCGGATAACCGGTTCTGTGTGGCTGAGGATCAACACCCATCAGAGACTGCACGAAAAGATAGCCGGTAATCAAGAAGTGAATCAACATCCACTGATGTCCTATGTGCTCTTCTGTTGCCCACCGAAATAGCGGCGTGTAGTAAAACATCACGAGTGACAGTGCGAAGTTCAGACCAGCGAATAATGGGTGGGAGACAAACCAAGCAAAAGGTGTGTGAACAGCCCAAAGCACCCACTCCCTCATGCCCCATGAGCCATCCTTACGCGGAGCCTGTGCTCTGGATAGCAACGTGACAGGAGCTCCTGGAACCAGCAGGACAGGAACCATCATCGATAGCACCATGTGCCCAACCATGTGAACGCTAAACAGGTACTCCTGGTAGGCGTTCATCGCACCGTTAGTTACATAAAGCAAAACCAGCATTCCGGAGACAAAAGAAATAGTTCTAACCAGTGGCCACTTATCCCCGCGCTTATGCAGCACGCTGACGCCGTAGAGATAAAGCGCAATTGCCCCAAGGGACACGCTCATCCACAACACATCAATATCCCAGACCGTGACCCAAGCAAGGTCGGTGAGCTCCGGAGGTAATGTGTCACCGGTGAGGATCTCGGCCGGAGTTAGTGGCACAAACTCTGCAGCGTCCAGCGGAGTCTGGGTTCTGGCTAGTGCCGTCCCCATTCCAACCGCCAGCCCCATTACCGCCAACTCGAAAATTGCCAGTCGCCAAAAACTAACTGAGCGTTCAGCCAGCTTCTTCACCAGCCCAAGCCGGTGTCGGGCTCCAAAGAGCCCCAGTACCACCAACAGCGAGGCTTTCAGCATCAGTAGCAGCCCGTAGCTAGAAAATAAATCTGCTGGCTCGTAGAGCCTGATGATGCCTGAGGTCACTCCGGAAACCGCGACCATGATGAACGCTACAAACGCCAAGGTGCTGTATCTAGAAACCAGCACTGCTGTTCGCTGGTTATCGCCTTTGAAAACGGCATACAAGGCAATAAGCCCGCCAACCCAAATGCTGATGCCGACCAGGTGCATCAAAAGCGAGTTCACCGCAAGCGCGTGACCCGCATCGGCAGAAGCGTGCCCGGATGCAGCCAAGGGGTAAAGGCCCGCGATGGCGATTGCTGCATTCACCGCATTCATCCGTCGGCCATTAAAAGCAAGTGTGGAAAGGCTCAGCAGAAACGCAAAACCTAGATTCCAAACCAAAAGTGTCCCGAGTTCAATCTCGGTTGCAAACAACCACAGACCATCGGAAAATGTTGAGCCATAAGAGATAGCGGATCCCGAGACGCTTAGGTAGGTCATAACGAAGTTGACAGCAGCAGCACCTACCCAAAGGGCTGCAGCCGAGCTGGCAACTCGAGATAATTTCGAC
>CAJXOD010000016.1 GCA_913057795.1 uncultured Aquiluna sp. | reverse complement strand
AAGCTGCGGTTGTCGACCCGGACTGGGCTCTTGTTGGCGAGAGCTGGGACGAAAAGCTTCGAGTGAGACCGGGGCTATTGAGAGCAATGGGCTGGGACTACCAGCGAATTCACGCGCTTGAGATCTTTGCTAAGCCCCAGGATGTAGCGAACCGAATTGCAATGTCATTGGGTGTTGACCTTATTAGTCGCGCTCAACCGCTATTTGACGATCGAGCCTTTGAGGACACGAGCGGAGCATGGGGTCACGAAGATGATTCGAATGATGACAGGCTTCGAGACGATAAGCCTCCGCACTGGGGTTAGTTCGATTACTTAGCTATCGGTGGAACTGGGTCTTGCGGGTGCAGAATCGTTTTTATAAAAGCCCGAGCCTTTAAAGCTCACGCCAAGGTTTCCAAATTGCTTTCTTAGTTCCCCTGAGCACTTCGGGCAATTCTTAAGTGCTTCTTCAGCAAAAGTCTGGTGCATCTCGAAGGTATGGTCGCATGACTTGCATACGTAGGTGTAAGTCGGCATTTGTCCTCCGCATAGATTCTAACCAGACTAAATTGCAATCAACCTGGTTGGAGTGACAATGCCGTTGACTTTCTTGTCATGAGGCTCGTTGGGCACAAGCTCCAATACTTCTGAGTCAAAAACAACCGCGAAAAGGTTTGTGCTGGCAACATCCACGAGCCATCGGTCGTAGAAGCCCTTGCCCTTCCCGATCCTGTTACCAAGAACGTCAACCGCGAGGGCCGGAATAAGAAGTAGGTCAAGATCGCTGGTTAGTATTGCCGAGCCTGTTGGTTCCATGATTTTGAACTTGCCTTCCCGCATTGGTCCTTGTGCAAATTCAAGTCTGTCTTGAACCACTCTGGGGAAGTAAAGGTCTAGGTTTTCAGCCGCCCAATTATTAAAGGTTCCCAGATCAGGCTCGTTTTCAAGAGGGCTGTAGCTACCGATTTTTGTGGCCTTGGTCTTTTCAGCGAGACTCCGAAGTTGCTCAAATAATCCCATGGACGAGTGTGGGCGCTGCAAATTCATGATCTTTCGGAGTTCCGACTTGGCGCTTGCAGTATCCATAGCGGTAATCTTGCCAGCGTGCAGAGATTTCCTCCATTGACTCACGGTGATATCACGCTTCGGGCTCTTGCCAAGCGAGACTTCAGGGTGCTTCGAAAGCTACTGATAGCTGACAGGGAGTGGCTAATTCCCTGGGAGGCCACAACGCCAGGGATTCGTTACCCTCTGGATGTTCGCTGGATGATTCGCTCCCTTATGTCCCAAGCCAAAAAGGGAACTGGCTTAGCGCTAGTTATGGAATACGAGGGCAAGGTTGTAGGGCAATTGAATGTGGCAAATATTCTTTTCGGCTCGGTTTCGTCGGCGAACATTGGCTACTGGATAGCTAAAAACTCGGCAGGCAAGTCAATCGTTCCGATTTCTGTGGCCATCGCCATCGATCACCTCTTCACCGAAGTTGGTCTGCATCGGGTCGAAATAGATATTCGCCCTGAAAACACAGCATCGCTGCGGGTGGTTGAGAAGCTGGGCTTACGACAAGAGGGAGTCAAGGAGCGATTTATCCACATCGATGGTCATTGGCGCGACCATGTCGTTTTTGCCATCACCTCGGAGGAGCTGAAAGGTTCTTTGCTGTCTAGAGTTCAAAACACGGGTGGTCAATAGGCTGATTTTACCAAGCGGGACATATCTTGGTACTCATGGAAAACTCTGCAGGGCTCGGCGGCATAACTCTCGTGCTCGCAGCTGTGGTTTGGCTTTTCATTTTTGTCCCCGGATACACCAAGCGGTCTCAGATTAAAGAGACGACCAAACTCATTCAGTCGGCTCGGCGAACACAGGAAAAATCCAGAGTGCAGACTGATGACGATCGACTGAGAAGGCTGATCTCAACCCAGCGGGGTTTCTCTGTGATCTTTATGTTGTCAGCACTAGCTGCACTGGCCTCCGTGGTCGCAGCAACGGCTCAAAATTCATGGTGGTTTGGTTTTGCTGTCGCCCTCACATTGAGCTTCGCTTCCTTGTTTATCCAGAGAGCAGCTGCTAGCCAAGCTGCAAAGCTGGCAGGAAATATTCACCGAGCTAGACAGCGAGTTCGAGCTAGCGCATCCAAAAGCCAGGCGCAAATAGTCAAAGACAGGCAGTGGAGCCCTAATCCGCTGCCCACCCCAATGCCGGAGGTCAGGAAGGGCGAACTCGTCCAGCCCTTGGCTGAAGTCATCGAGATTTCTTCACCCAAAAAATCGTTAGCGGCAAAAGAAATAGACGAGATTCTGGCTCGTCGTCGGGCAATCTAGTCAAAGACCTCTAAGCTTTGAATCGTCCATCCAAACCAAAACGGAGACCCTCATGAGCCTGCTTGACTCGATCAAGAATCTTTTCACACGCACCGGTAAAGCTGCTTCAAGCTCCGCCGCAACCGTCGCACACGAAGCCCGCGATGCCGCCAAGGAAGTCGCTGCAGAAGCTTTAGCTGAGGTTGAAAAGGTAGCCACAAGGGTCGCCAAGACGGCCGCAACGGCCAAGAAGCCAGTAGCTAAGACCACCACTGCCAAGAAGCCAGTAGCTAAAAAATAGTTAGCTAACTACGTATGCAGCCGACTGTTGCAAAGTCGGGTGCGTGAACTCGAATCCTGAGTCTGTGAGTTTTTTTGCGCTCATTTTTTGAGAGCAAAGTAGTAATTCTTTAGCAGCTACACCTATGACAAGGTTCATTGCCCAGGCCGGAACCTTCAGAAAAGTTGGCCTGCGGAGTTCTTTGCCAAGAGCAGTAACAAGCTGTTTGCAGGTGGCGGGTTCCGGGGCAGTGAGATTGAATGCCCCAGTAGCATCTTCATTGTCTATCAAATGAATAATTGCCCGGGCTTCGTCCTCGAGGCTAATCCAAGCCCACCATTGGCTGCCTCGCCCAATCGAGAAGCCAACACCGGCGCGGATAAACGGCAAGAGGCGACCGAGTGCCCCTAGCTTTTTGCTCATAACTAGGGTCGTTCTAGCAAGTACCACTCGAGTGTTGGCTTTCAGGGCTTCGGTTTCCCAAGAGTCGGCCAAGTCGGCAAGAAAACCTTCTCCCCGACCTGATTCCTCTGTTAGCAGCTCATCTCCGCGATCGCCATAAATTCCTGAGGCGGACCCACTCACTAAAACTTTTGGCTGGTTCTTCGAGTTATTTATTGCATCCACCAAAGTTTTGGTTGAATCGATTCTTGATGAGATCAGCAGTTTCATGTATTTTTTCGTCCAAGGAATACGTCCGGTTGTCGCCCCGCCCATGTTCACGACCGCATCGATGGATTCCATCAAGCTCGAGTCAAGTGCTTCAAGTCCGGGCTTCCAGCTAACTTCGTTGCTGGCTTTGGCTTCGCGTCTTACCAGCACAACCGGTTCGTGTCCGAGAGCCAGTAGCTGCCTAGAAAGCTCAGTTCCAACTAGTCCTGATGCTCCAGAAATCAATACGCGCATTCAAAGCCTTTCGCCACTGGAAACATTACCTACAATTGGCGAAGATTGTTTATTCCAACGGTCTGGAAAACAGAAGGTCATGAACGTAGAAATTTGGGTTTGGTTAATTACAATCGGCGCATTCTCAGCCGTGATCCTTGGCGACCTTGTTTACCAGGTGCGCAATCCCCATGAGCCCGGCTTTCGGGAATCCGCAATTCAAAGTGCCATCTACATTTCTCTGGCTTTGTTGTTCACTCTGGTTATCGGCCTGGTCTGGCCGGGTCAGTATGCTGGCGAATACCTTGGCGGCTTTATTACCGAAAAGGCTTTGTCCGTGGACAACCTATTTGTGTTTTTGGTTATCTTCACCCAGTTCAAGGTGCCAAGAAAGCTTCAGTCCGAGGCTCTCCTAATAGGCATAGTCATAGCCCTTGTGCTTAGGGGTATCTTCATTGCCGCAGGTGCTGCGTTCATCGAGAACTTCAGCTGGGCCTTTTATGCCTTCGGTGCGTTCCTGCTAATGACGGCTATAAAGCTAATCAAGGACACCGCGAAGGACCTAAAGCCGGACGAGGAAGCCGATGATTTCGAAGACGGCCGACTTATTCGTTTTATTCAACGACGTTTTCGTTCAACCAGTCAGTACCACGGGACAAAGTTGGTGATTGTAGAAAATGGCAAGCGGGTAATTACGCCACTGCTACTAGTCATGGTTGCGATCGGGTTTACGGATTTACTCTTTGCACTTGATAGCATCCCTGCGGTTTACGGTCTAACCAATGAGCCTTACATAGTTTTTGTGGCAAACGCTTTTGCTCTTTTAGGCCTGAGGCAGCTCTATTTCTTGCTAAGCGGCCTAATGCAGCGACTCAGATATCTTGGCTTTGGGTTAAGTTTAATTTTGGCTTGGATCGGCATCAAGCTTGTAATTCACGCCCTTCACAAAAATGAAGTCCCGTTCATTAATGGCGGGGAGGCCATCAAGGTCATCCCGGAGATCTCCACTGGCTTGTCCCTGATTGTGATTTTGATAACGCTCACTGTCACCACCGTCTGGTCCCTTGTTGCAACCAGGGCAAAAGGTGAAAAGGACAACTAGATCCAGAACGGAAAAATCATTTGCAGTTGCCAGACAAAATGTGGGACAGGCAGCGCCATCCAAATGGTCAAGAAGTACAGGGCGAATAACACCACGACCATCGTGAGAACTACCAACGCTCCAGACCTGCCCTTGAGTCTCCAAGCCACACCCTTTCGCCAGTAAGCGTGCATGCCAAAAGCTAGAGCAAGCACTAAATACGGTGCGTAAGCGACGGCGTAGAACTGGAAGGTAGTGCGTTCAAGGTAGAACACCCAAGGCAGCCAGCCGGCCAAGAAGCCAGTCATCAGTGCGAAGCTACCGGCATCAAACTGACGAATATTTCTAAGGCCTAACCAAATAATTGCCAACAACCCGCCCAGCCAAATTACAAGATTAGGTATTGCGGTAAGCGCAACGGTGCAGTCAGTGAGTAACCCGCAGGCACTGGAGGCCTCGTAGCGCTCGAAAAACAGGGCTGTCGGTCTCAGGCTCAAAAGCCACTCAAAAGCGTTTGCCTGATAGGGGTGGGGGCTTACAAGCCCCGTGTGGAAGACGTATGCATTGACGTGATAGTCCCAAAGCGACTCGTACCAACTTGGCTTAGCGCCTCTACCCCAGCCATCACTCCCGGTAATCCA
Organism: uncultured Aquiluna sp.; assembly: GCA_913057795.1. GTDB lineage: Bacteria > Actinomycetota > Actinomycetes > Actinomycetales > Microbacteriaceae > Aquiluna. The sequence continues at coordinate 22,659 of CAJXOD010000016.1, read as the reverse complement.
GCCAAGCCAGCTGAGCAGGTAAATTCCGAAGGCTGGAACAAGAAGCACAATCGCATTTATCGCCCCTTGTCCAATCGCTAGAACTCTCGGCATTCCTAGGCGACTTCGAAGGTTGAGATCCACAATAAACGTGTAGATGCCGAATGCTGCAAGGAAATACAGCCCTGACCACTTGACGCTGATGGCAAGCCCCAAGGCGATCCCGGCTAGCAGTAGCCATCCGCGTATGACTAAACCGTTTGACCTAGTTCGTCTCAGTCTGTGCTGCCAGGAACCTTGATCTCGGATCACAAAGTAAAAAGCCAGTAGAGCGAAAAACGCAAGGATTCCATCGAGGATTGCGGTGCGGGAAAGAGTTATTGACAAGCCCTCGAGTGCCATCAGTAGCCCAGCAACTGCGGCAAAAAAGTTTGACCCAATCAACCTTCTGGCAATCAGGATTACCAGTGGAATCATGAGGGTGCCCAGCAAGGCTGTCGCGAAGCGCCAGCCAAAAGCGGAGTCGGCACCGAATAGCTGCATGCCAAACCAGATCATCCACTTGCCAAATGGCGGGTGCACTACATAAGCGGCAGAATCCAGGAAGCCAGAGAGGTTACCCATTTCAAAGTCTGCATTGGCATCGGCCCGCCAATTGCGCTCGGATCCAAAAAGACCGAGCGTATAGGCGTCTTTCACGTAGTAGGTCTCGTCAAATATCAGAAGTCGAGGGTTAGAAAGATTTCCGAACCGAATTATCAGGCCCATGAGAGTTATGACGAGCGTGGAAACCAGCCCAAACCGCGGATGGCCGGCGAACTTGGTCGAAACGCGAATTGCTGCTGATATCACGCTTAGATGCTAGTTTGCTTAGCGTGTTGATACTCGCGGCCACTCCAATCGGAAATCTTTCCGATGCATCCAAGCGCTTGGAAAAAACTCTTATTGAAGCCAGTTTCATCGCGGCCGAGGACACCAGAGAGCTAAAGCGACTGTGTCGAGGTCTGGGCATCACCCTAAACGCCAAGCTCTTCAGCCTGCACGAACACAATGAACGCGATCGCATCGTTGAACTAGTCGAGTTAGCCAAAGACGAAACAGTTGTCTTGGTGAGTGATGCCGGCATGCCAACCATCTCTGACCCGGGCTTTTTGCTGGTTAGGGCCTGCGCGGATGCCGGAGTGGAGATCCAAATTGTTCCCGGACCATCGGCCGTAGTTTCGGCGCTCGCGGTTTCGGGCTTACCCACTGACCGGTTTAGCTTCGAAGGCTTTTTGCCTAGAAAATCCGGCGAGCGAGTTCGAGTTTTTGAGTCATTGATTACGGAGAAGCGAACCATGGTGTTTTTTGAGGCCCCCCACCGCATTCTGGAGAGCCTCAAGGATGCCCGCAAGGTATTCGGTGCTGATCGCTTGGCCAGCGTTTCACGAGAACTGACGAAGAAATTTGAGGAAACAAAGCGAGGAAGCCTCCAAGATCTTGTCGACTGGGCAGAAAAAATACCAAAGGGCGAAATGGTACTTGTGGTTTCAGGTGCTGGCGATGAACAGCTTGATTACGAAGAATTGGGCCGGAAAGCCCTGTTATTGGCCGAGTCAGGGATGGGCCTTAAACAGGCCAGCACAGAACTCGCTGATAAATTCGGGGCCTCGAAGACTGCCATCTATCAGCATGCACTGCAGGCTAAAGCCTAAGATATCTACAGTGTCCAAGACTTTTTACGTAACTACGCCCATCTTCTACGTCAACGATGCCCCGCACATCGGCCATGCCTACACCGAGGTGGCCTGCGATGTTCTGGCCAGATGGCATCGTCAGCGCGGTGAGGACACTTTTTTGCTGACTGGAACCGACGAGCACGGTGAAAAGGTTTTGCGAACGGCCCTTGGAAATCAAACGGATCCGAAGAGCTGGACCGACAAGCTGGTAACCGAATCCTGGCTTCCGCTTCTGAAGACCATCGATATTGACAACCAAGATTTCATTAGAACTACCGAGCCGAGGCACGAGGTAGCGGTTCAAAAGTTTTTACAAAAGCTTTTCGACGACGGTTACATCTATCAAGGTTCGTTTGAGGGAAATTATTGCGTTGGCTGTGAAGAGTATAAAAACGATGGTGACCTCATTGACGGAACCGACACATTCGCTGGGCAACGAGTTTGTGCGATCCATTCGAAGCCAGTGGAGCAGCTCAATGAAACGAATTATTTTTTCAAGCTGAGCCAGTTCCAAGAAAAACTTTTGGATCACTACGAGCAAAACCCCACCTTTATTCAGCCAGCGTCTGCCAGAAACGAGGTTGTTTCGTTCGTGAAATCAGGTCTCAGCGACCTTTCAATTTCTAGGTCCAAGGAACGATTTGACTGGGGTATTGATATTCCCTGGGACTCCGAGCACATCACCTATGTTTGGTTTGACGCACTTTTGAATTACATCACCGCAATTGGTTATGGCAGCGACGAAGAAAAACTCAAGTCGCTTTGGCCAGCCGATGTTCAGGTCGTCGGCAAGGATATTCTGCGATTTCATGCCGTGATTTGGCCGGCGATGCTCATGGCGGCAGAGCTAGAACCACCTCGTCAAGTTTTTGGTCACGGCTGGTTGCTAGTTGGCGGCGAAAAGATGTCCAAGTCCAAATTGACTGGAATCTCCCCGAATCAGATAACTGATATTTTCGGCTCCGATGCTTTTAGGTATTACTTCATGAAGGCAATTGGTTTCGGTTCTGACGGTTCGTTTAGCTGGGAGGACCTTTCAGCCAGATATCACTCTGAATTGGCAAATGGATTTGGCAACTTAGCCTCCAGGACAGTGGCGATGGTGAATCGCTACTTTGACGGAGTTATCCAGGCCCCCGGAGAATTTACCGATGCCGACAAACGCGTGTCGAACATTGCCGCAACCGCAACTCGTGAAGCTGATCTTGCAATTGCGCAGATTGCACCCCACGAGGCAATAGCGAAAATTTGGACACTTGTTGATGAGCTCAATAGCTATATCACGACGCAAGAACCCTGGGTGTTAGCCAAGGACCCGGCTAATAACGAGCGTCTCTCGACTGTGTTGTACACGGCGGTAGAGGGGCTTCGCTGTCTGGCCGTGTTACTTTCCCCAGTGATGCCGAAAGCCACCGGCAGGCTCTGGGATTCGATTGGTAGCTCACTTGGTGCGCTTGCGGATCAGCCGCTGTCATCTTGCGAAACCTGGGGGTTATTGCAGCCCGGTGTGAAGTTGGGTGAATTGGAAGCCCTCTTCCCAAGGGTAGAAGAGAGCGCATGAGCGAGTTTGCGAGAACTCGCAACAGTTATGACGGCAGCGAGAAATCGAAGCGTCTTTACCCACCGCTACCTGAACCGCTTGAAGTCGGTACTTACGATAACCACACGCACTTGGAAATAGCTGACGGAGATGAGCCGCTTAGCGTGGTTGAGCATCTTGAAATGATGCGTCAAGTCAACATGTTGGGAGCTGTCCAGGTTGGAGTGACTGTGGAAAGCTCAAAGTATTCTGCCGAACTAGCAGACCGGGAGCCGATGCTACTTGCTGCGGTCGCAATTCACCCTAACGAGGCTCCGCTTTATGGGTCACTCAAAGAACTTGATGTTGCAATTTCGGAAATTGCTGACCTTGCAAGGCTCCCGCGAGTCAGAGCTGTGGGCGAAACAGGGCTCGATTATTTTCGCACCGAGGGCGAGGAAGCTCTTTCGATGCAGCAGCACTCGTTTGAGCAGCACATTGCAATCGCCAAGGAATTCGATTTGGCGCTTCAGATTCATGACCGCGATGCCCACGCCGATGTTGTTGCAACCTTGCTGAGGGTGGGCGCGCCCGAGCGAACTGTGTTTCATTGTTACTCCGGGGATTTGGAGCTGGCCCAGATCTGCAAGGAAAACGGCTGGTTCTTATCTTTTTCTGGCAACGTGACTTTCAAGAAGAACCAACACCTACGAGACTCACTGCTGGCGGTCAATCCCGGTCAGCTTCTAATAGAAACCGATGCGCCATTTTTGACTCCCGAGCCCCTTCGCGGAAGACCGAATGCGCCCTATTTGGTTCCGCACACGCTCAGGTTTATCGCATCACTTATGCAGTGGAGTCCCAATGACCTGGCTAGTCAGTTGAACAAGAACACTGAAAATGTGTACGGTTCTTGGTCGGAAGGGTTGAGCTAGTGCTCGGGGCTAAGGAGATTCGCCAGTTAGCGGGGACTCTGGAGATCAAACCAACAAAAAAACTTGGACAGAACTTCGTGATCGACCCAAACACTATCAATCGCATAGTTGCAGCAGCCGGTCTGGTGCCTGAGGACGTGGTTGTGGAAATCGGACCCGGCCTCGGTTCTCTCACTTTGGGGTTATTGGAAAAGGCCGAAAGTGTCATAGCAGTTGAGATCGACCCGAAGCTTGCCAAGCAACTGCCTCTGACAATTTCGTTGCATGCGCCGGGAAAGACCGTGGAGCTAGTGATTGCCGATGCACTTCAGATTCGGGAATTACCGAAAGCCCCAACTGCATTGGTCGCGAATCTTCCCTACAACATTTCTGTGCCGGTGCTACTGCATTTTCTAGCAACGTTCCCGACTCTAAAAAAGGGATTAGTGATGGTTCAGGCCGAGGTTGCTCATCGATTAGCAGCGTCTCCCGGAACGAAGGACTACGGTTCCCCAAGCCTTAAAATGTCATGGTACGGGCCCGCAAGGTTGGCGGGGAACATTGGCAGAAATGTATTTTGGCCAGCGCCAAATGTTGATTCCGCGCTGGTGTATTTTCAGCATAATGTGACCAGGACTGCAAATAGAAAAGCCGTCTTTGCGGTTATTGATGCCGCTTTTGGCCAGCGAAGAAAAACCCTGAGGCAGTCTCTGTCTAGCTGGGCGGGGTCACCATCGGCCGCCGAGGAGATACTTATCAGAGCCGGTATAGACCCCAAGTTCAGAGGCGAACAGTTGCTGATTGATCAGTTCATTTCGATCGCGGAGGCTAAATGATCAGCGCGCTAGCACCGGCAAAAATTAATCTGACTTTTCTATCGGGACCAGTTCGTCCGGATGGGTACCACAGCGTCATCAGCATCTACCAAGCCCTTGACCTTTTTGAAAAAGTCAGCGTCGAAAGTGCTAACGACTGGGAGGTGGAACTAATCGGAGCTGATCTAGCCGAAGCTGAGCGCATTCCAATAGACAGTTCAAACCTTGTAATCAAGGCTGCGCTTGAGCTGGCTAAGCATGTCGGAATTGAAAAGCCTCAACCAATGAGGTTTGTTATTGAAAAGCACGTGCCTCCCGCAGCCGGAATGGCTGGTGGTTCAGCGGATGCCGCAGCCAGCCTCGTTGCACTAAACCGAGCTTGGGGTCTTGATTTGAGTTCAGCCGAGCTCACTAAGGTAGCCGCCAAAATCGGGGCGGATGTTCCATTCGCGCTTCTCGGGGGAACTGCACTCGGTCTTGATACTGGCATAGAGTTGCGTCCGCTTCCGCCTTTGGGTCTGCACTTTGTGCTACTAATCTTCAGCACTCCAGGGCTTTCGACTGTCGACGTTTTCAAAGAATTCGACCGACTTTGTCCGGACGGAAATCTAACTAAGACACCTGAGCAGGTTGTGTCCCAATATGAGTCAGGCTTAGGAAAGATTCTCGGCGATAACTCTCTTGAGGTGGCGGCCTATTCACTTCGACCAGATTTGTTTGGTATGGCTCAAATGATTCCGGGCAAAAAAGCTTTCGTGTCCGGTTCTGGTCCAACTTTGTTTATGCTTTCTAAGGACTCCCAAGAAGTCGCTTCTTGGCATCGGGCATTTGTTGCCAATGGATTTAGTGCGATGGTCTGTAAAACATCTAACGGCAGTGCGGAGCTTGTGAACTAATGGCACACCTAATGGGCGCCGAAGTCATCACCCATGAGTTTCCTACTAAGGAAGTCTTTTCCGGGGTAACGGTCGGTATAAATGATGGCGATCGAATAGGCATTGTTGGTCGCAACGGTGACGGAAAATCGACGCTTGTGAAAATTCTCACCAAGCAGTTTGCTCCCGATACTGGGCGCGTGACATGGCGGGGCGGTTTGCGGATTGGTTTCCTAACCCAGGTGGATGTAATTGATGACGATATTTCCATTGCCGAAGCAGTAGTGGGGGACCGGCCAGAGTTTGAATGGGCATCGGACCCAAAGATTAGGGACGTATTGTCGGGTCTAGTGGCAGATCTCGATTGGCACCAAAAGGTCGGCACGCTATCGGGTGGGCAGCGTCGAAGGGTAGCCTTAGCTGCTTTGTTGGCCGGTGAGTACGACGTTGTTTTTCTTGATGAGCCAACAAACCACCTCGATGTAGATGGCGTGGCTTGGCTTGCAAATCATCTTCAAACCCGCTGGCCGAAAAACGTCGGCGGCTTGGCTGTAATCACTCACGACCGGTGGTTTTTGGATGCGGTGTGCAACTTGACCTGGGAGGTCTACGGAGGCCGCATTGAGCCATTCGAAGGCGGCTACGCGGCGTACGTGCAGCAGCGAGCAGAGCGATCGAGACAGGCCGATGCGATTGAGTCCAGAAGGCAAAACCTGCTTCGCAAAGAGCTTGCTTGGCTTGGCCGTGGCGCCCCAGCTAGAACGGCCAAACCAAAATTCAGAATTGATGCGGCTCTTGCTCTTATTGGCAACGAGCCCCCACCGAGAAACAGTGTTGAGCTAGCCAAACTAGCAACAACTCGTCTTGGCAAGGACGTAGTTGACATGGAAGACGTGAGCTACAGCACCCCAGGTGACTTGGTAATCGTAGATGACATGACGCTTCGGCTTGGACCAGGAGATCGAATTGGCCTGGTCGGGGCAAACGGTGTGGGAAAAACAACTCTAATGAGGCTGATTACAGGTGAGCTACGGCCTGAAACCGGCCGCATAAAAATTGGCAAGACTGTCAAATTCGCAAAACTATCGCAGGATGTTCACGAGCTAAATAAGCATTCGGAAGAGCGAATTTTTGATCTAATTCGCCGTGAAAAGACAACCTTTATGGTCGGCAAAAAAGAGGTTGGCACCGGGCAGCTATTGGAGCAACTGGGCTTTGACCAGCAGCAGCTGCAGACCCCTATCAAAGACCTCTCGGGTGGGCAGCGAAGAAGACTTCAATTGCTCAGACTGCTTTTCAGCGAGCCAAATGTATTGATATTGGACGAGCCCACAAACGATTTGGATACAGACATGCTTGCGGCGATGGAGGATGTTTTAGATAGCTGGCCGGGCACTCTGATTGTGGTTAGCCACGACAGATATCTGCTTGAGCGCACGACTGACAATCAGTATGCGATGCTCGGAGACGGCAAGCTGCGCCATCTAACTCGAGGTGTTGAGCAATATTTGGAGCTCAGAAAATCTTCCGGAACGGAAACCAAATCAACGGGATCAGCCTCTGCTACCCCGCAAGTCACTGGAGCCGAAAAGCGCAATCTCGAAAAAGAACTCGCGCGGCTGGAGCGTGCAGTTGCCAAGTCTCACCTTGAGCTCGATGAGCTAAACAAAACCCTAGGCGACCACGATCCAGCTGATTACGAAGGGCTAGTCGCTCTTGGATCTAGGCAAAAAGAACTAGAAACTAAAATTGCCAAATCTGAAGAGCTTTGGTTGGATGTGGCTCAAAAACTGCAACTGAGCTGAACTTCTGGCAGACTTGTGCCCGAGACTCAGGTCTCATTCCGCCCTAGTGTAACGGCAGCACGGCGCTCTTTGGAGGCGTCCGGTCTAGGTTCGAATCCTAGGGGCGGAGCTAGAGGAGTTGAGGAGGACCTAAGTGCAGTTAGCAGTTATTGTGCTCGCGGCTGGTGAAGGTACCAGGATGCGCTCCAGCTTGCCCAAAGTACTCCACTCGATTGCAGGGTTACCGCTGATCGGGCACGTGCTCTCCACCGCCTTTGCTTTGACGGCTGATCATGTCGTGACTGTTCTGGGGCATCAAAAAGATCTTGTTTCTGAATTTATAACTGAGCATTTTCCTTCAACTATCGTGACCGAACAAGGTCCGACCCCAGGCACCGGTGCCGCCGTAGAAGCAGGACTTGCTGCTCTACCCAAAGGCTTCAAGGGTGAGGTTTTAGTTTTGTCCGGCGATGTGCCGCTGCTGGATGTAACAAGCATTTCCGAATTAGTTGAGATGCACCGAGACTCATCAAACGCCGCCACGCTGATAAGCACGATTTTGGATAACCCGAACGGCTACGGTCGAATTCTGCGGTCGCAAGAAAGCCTGATAGGAATCGTCGAGCAAAAAGATGCCAGCGAGTCAGATTTATTGTTGACCGAGGTGAACGCTGGAGTTTATGTTTTTGACCGGGACCACTTGGACAATGCCCTTTTGAATGTCACCACAAAAAATGCTCAAGGCGAAAAATACCTGACCGACGTGGTTTCAATCATGCTTGAGCAAGGTCAATCTGCCTCTGCACATCCGATAAATGACCATTGGCTGGTTGCCGGCATCAACGATCGTCACCAGCTCTCTCAGGTTGCGGCTGAGCTGAACTCAAGAATTGTCAAGGCTTGGCAGCTTGCCGGAGTAACCATAACTGAGCCGGCTACAACCTGGATAGACGTGACTTGTCAACTTGGAACAGACTCTGCGTTGCTGCCAAGCACCCGATTGCATGGGCTTACTCAAATTGGAGCCAAGGCGACTATCGGACCTGACACGACAATCACTGACAGTTCGGTTGGTCAAGGCGCGACTATTTCCAGATCGCAGGTTTCATCATCCGAAATCTTGGACAATTCCAGCGTGGGGCCATTTGCGTTTATTCGACCCGGAACTGTTTTGGGTGCCGAGGGAAAGATTGGCGCATTCGTCGAGGTTAAGAATTCCCTCATCGGACCGGGGGCTAAAGTTCCTCACCTCAGCTACGTGGGTGATGCTTCAATAGGTGAGGGTGCCAACATTGGCGCCGGAACTATTTTTGCCAACTACGACGGAGTAACTAAGCACCGCACGACAATTGGTGCGTTTGCCAAAACGGGCAGCGGCAACACCTTTGTCGCACCGGTGACTATTGGAGATGGCGCGTACACAGCCGCAGGTTCCACTATTCGTCGGAACGTTGAGTCTGGGGCGTTAGCATTGAACCCAGCGGCACAGAAAAATCTTTCCGGTTGGGTGTTAGCCAATCGACCGGGGTCAAAATCAGCGAAAGCAATAAATCTAGATACGGAGTAAAAATGGCAATCGAAAAAGCCGCCAGAAAGCAATTAGTAATTGCATCGGGAAGAGCTCATCAGGCTCTGGCTCAAGAGGTTGCCGACATTCTAGAAACCGAGCTAGTTCCTGTAACGGCCTACGACTTTGCAAACGGTGAAACTTTCGTTCGATACGAAAGAAGCGTTCGCGGCGTGGACGCTTTCATAATTCAGGCCCACCCTGCACCTATAAACCATTGGCTCATGGAGCAGTTGTTGATGGTTGATGCAATGAAGCGTGCTTCGGCCAAGCGCATAACCGTAGTTGCACCGTTTTTCCCTTACGCCCGACAGGACAAAAAGCACAAAGGCCGTGAGCCAATTTCGGCAAGACTGGTCACTGATCTTTACGCGACCGCTGGCGCGGATCGCCTAATGTCCGTGGACTTGCATGCTCCGCAGATTCAAGGTTTTTTCAATGGCCCGGTGGATCACCTCTGGGCGCTTCCGTTACTTGCAGACCACATCGCGGAGACTTTTGGTACCGATAACTTGACGATAGTCTCACCAGACTCCGGTCGCGTGAGAGTGGCTGACATTTGGGCGGATCGCCTCGGCACCCCCCTTGCGATTGTCCACAAGCGTCGTGACCCAGATAAACCAAATCAGGTTGAAGTCAACGAAATCGTTGGAGATGTTGCTGGCCGGGATTGCCTGTTGGTTGACGACATGATTGACACGGGCGGCACTATTATTGCCGCAGCCAAGGCACTGAAAGCTAAGGGCGCCGCGCGCGTTATTGTTGCCGCCACGCACGCAGTTTTCTCACCGCCCGCTGTAGAGCGCCTCAGCGATGAAGCAATTGACTCAGTCGTGGTCACTAACACTCTTCCGGTTACGCCGGACAAAGAATTCAAGACGCTAACCGTGCTGTCCATAGCTCCGCTAATCGCAAAGGCAATAGCGGCAGTTTTCTACGACGACTCTGTTAACTCACTGTTTCCCGGACACTCGTAGATTCCGTTTGTGACATCTCGCCTAACAACTTTTGATGCGGTCAGCATCGGGGTCGCCTCAATGCTCGGAGCTGGCGTTTTCGTTGTCTTTGGTCCGGTTGCCGACCTGACCGGGAGCTTAATGCCCTTGGCTATTGTGTTGGCAGGGCTCGTGGCCTATCTCAACGCCGGCTCAATATCACAACTTGCAGCTAAAGTCCCGAAAAGCGGCGGAGCTTACTCCTACGCCCGCCACTACCTGAATCCAACCTGGGGCTTTCTTGCGGGCGCTAGCTTCCTAGTCGGCAAGATTGCGTCCAGCGCGGCCATCGCACTTGTGGTTGCCGAATATGTGTCAGCTGAAAACCTTATTCCCTTCGCTCTCGGTGCCGTGTTGATCATGACGCTTATAAACATTGCTGGGATTAATCGCACCGCTCTTGGATCAAAAGTATTAGCCGGCATTACTTTGTTATTTTTCGCTGTCTTGATAACAGCGGCGTCATTTGCGCCCGCTGCAAGTCCACCTCTAGCAGCAGGTTCAATCTTAAATATTCCGAGTGCAGCGGCGATAGTGTTTTTTGCCTTCGCAGGATATGCCAGGGTCGCAACTTTGGCCGGCGAAGTAGCGAATTCCGTTAAGTCGGTCCCCAGGGCCATAGCTTGGTCACTGGCAATCGTAGGGACGATATATCTAGCCATCGGCATGTTATTGCCGCAAAAACTTGGGAGAAATTTGGAGGGGTCGTTAACTCCGATAGCGGATCTAGCCGCTGTCAGTTTGCCGAATCTCAACTCGAATTTTGTCGCCATCTTCGCGGCATTGGCTGGACTCGGGTCATTACTTGCCTTGTTGGCAGGCATGACAAGAACGGCAGCTGTAATGGCCGATGATGGCGAACTCTCAAGGGTTTTTCGCATCCGCCTAAAAAATGGAGTTCCGATTGTGGCAGAAGTGGTTATCGCTTTGTTTGTCGGCATTTTGGTGCTTTCCGGAAGTGTCGTTCTCACCATCGGGCTGTCATCTTTTGCGGTGCTCAGCTACTACGCGATAGCCAATTTGGCGGCTTTCAGGCAACCGAGGGCTGAAAGCGGAAGGCCGAAGTGGCTAAACCTTATCGGGCTTGCCAGTTGCTTGCTTCTGGCACTGAGCGTGCCAGCGCAGGGACTGATAGTGGGGATAGCTGTTTTGGCCTTGTTGCTATTTCTAAGGTGGGGCTTGGTAAAGCTTCGCTAACTCGGCTAAGCTTTGGGAAGTTCAGCGGCGAGGGGTACAAAAAGTATCCGTAATCGACGGGGTCCCTTTCCTCGCCTGTAATTTGAAGAGGAAACGATGTCTGAAGTAAAAATTGTTGCGGAATCCCGCGAATCATTCGGCAAAGGCGCAGCGCGTAAACTTCGTGCTGCCGGCCGCACCCCAGCTGTTATCTATGGTCACGGCCATGACACCCGCCACATTCATCTTCCGGCCCACGAGGTTGCTCTTGCGCTGCGTGTTAAAAACGCTCTGCTGGAGCTGACTATTGCTGGCAAGTCGGAGCTGGTTTTGGTGAAGAGCGCGTCAAAGGATCCCTTCACTCAAGTAATTGAGCACGTCGACCTAGTAGAGGTCAAAAAAGGCGAGAAGGTTCACGTTGAGATTCCAGTTCACATTATTGGCGAGACAATGAGCGGAACTGTCCTAGATTTCGAGCACAAGACTGTCAAGGTGGAGGCTGAGGCAACTCACATTCCTTCCTTCATCGAGCTGCACATTTCCAAAGATAACCTTGCGGGTCACCACTACTTGGTAAGCGACTTAATCGTGCCGCAAGGCGTGATCATGGAGCTTGAGAGCACTGAGCTAGTTGCATCTGTAGTCGAGACCAGAGCTGGAGTGGCTGATGAAGAATCTAATACAGAAGCTACAGCTGAGGGCGAGGCCACTGAAACAGCAGCCGCAGCCACAGCCGACGACGCAGCAGCAGAGTAGTACTTGGTTGATAGTCGGTCTCGGTAACCCCGGGTCCGACTATAAATCCAACCGACATAATGTGGGTCAGCAGGCTCTAGAGGTCATGGCCTCCCGGTTTGGGGCCGTATTCAAGACTCACAAGTCCGTGGCTCTAGTTGCGCAGGCTAAAACAACTAGTGGCGATAGCTTGTTGCTTGTGAAGAGCACAGGTTTTATGAACCTATCCGGTGGGCCTGTAGCTGCCGTCGCAAAATTTTATTCGGTCCCAACTGACAGAATAATTGCTATTCACGACGAGCTGGATTTCGAGTTCGGTGTCATCCGGAAAAAGTTTGACGGCGGACATGCCGGACATAATGGCCTGAGGGACATCAGCGCCAAATCCGGTTCGGGCTATCACCGAGTTCGTTTCGGGATTGGGCGCCCGCCAGGGTCAATGCCAGTGGCTAGTTTCGTATTGCAGGATTTTTCGACTACCCAGAAAAAAGAGCTCCCCGTGCTGATCGAGTTGGCAGCAGATTGCGTTTTCGAGATTCTGCAAGCAGATTCCAAATAGACTTGAGCCCGTGACCCTGGGCCCATTACTTCAAGCGGCGGCTCTGTCGCGCTCGCTGGCACAGATTGCCAAGTCAAAGACCGACCATTTTTACGCTCCATCCAAATCCAACTTCTTGGCGTTGGCGGCTCTAGTGCAGTCTTCGAGCAAGCCGATCGCAATCATTACTTCAAGCTCCAGGCAGTCCCAGGAGATATCCGATGCACTAGTTCAGATGGTCGATGAAATTGAAGTTATCGACTTTCCATCCTGGGAGACATTGCCCCATGAGCGGTTATCGCCTTCTGCAGAGACGGTCGGAAAGAGACTCCAAGCTCTCCACCGGATGAATCAGTTTTCCGCTAATAATCCCAAGCACAAAGTGGTCGTCATGATCTCTATCAGGGCAGCCCTGCAACCGGTAATCGGGGGCTTGGAAGACCACCCACCATTTGAAATGACCAGGGGCAAGGACTACTTGCTGCCAGAACTTGCTCTCAAGCTAATTGAGATTGCCTACGAGCGCGTTGACATGGTCACCAGACGAGGCGAATTCGCAATCAGGGGTGGAATTTTGGATGTTTTTCCAACCACCGCGGAGCACGCCGTTCGGCTTGAATTTTTTGGGGATGAGCTGGAAGATATTCGTGAGTTTCAAGTCGCTGATCAGCGATCGATAGCAGTATCTCTCTCAGCTATCGAACTTTATCCGGCCAGAGAGATGCTAATTACTCCGGCGGTTGCTTCTAAGGCCCGGGAAATGGCTTCAGAATTTCCAGGGCTTAGCGAGATGCTTACAAAAATCTCGGAGGGTATTCCGGCTGCGGGAATGGAATCCCTGGCTCCAGTGCTGGCCAAAAAGCTAGGACCGTTGACGCAATATTTACCAACAGCGACATTTGTATTGCTAGACCCGGAGTTGATTAGTTCTAGGGCCAAGGCTTTAGCCGATACAAACGAGGAATTTTTGCACGCCGCTTGGGACACGGCAATCGCGGGTGGCAGTGCCCCGATTGACTTATCGACCGGCGGCTTTCTTGAGCTAACTGTGTTGTTAGATGCAATTCGCAAAACTAACAGACTGGTCGAAATTAACTCCTTACCGCAAGATCACTCCATTGACCTTGGCCTAAGGGAGATCCCAACCTTTCAAGCCGGAGGCGCTGTCACCGATTGGATTATTGATCAGTTGGCGCAGTCGCAAAAACTTGTCATTACCGCCAAGGGCCACGGCACGGCCGAGCGGATAGTGGAAGTTCTATCGGGTCTCTCTATTCCAGTGTCTCTAAGCGAGATAGTCAGAGAACCAACTAGCGGTTCGGTGATGGTTGTAGTGGCCGATTTGCCTCACGGGTTCTTCGTTGCAGATCAGAACCTTATTGTGATTACCGAAACAGAGTTTTTTGGTGTCGCATCGAGTTACCAGTCTTCTAATTCACGCAAGCTTGCTAAGCGTCGCGGACCTCAGGTTGACCCGTTGACCTTGAAGCAGGGTGATTACGTCGTTCATGAAATACACGGCATTGGCAGGTTCAAGGAGCTAGTACAGCGCGACAATCGTTCCCAGGTCAGGGAGTACCTAGTTATTGAATATGCCTCTCCAAAACGTGGCTATCCGCAAGACACTTTGTTTGTGCCGACCGACCAGTTGGATTTTCTATCGCGATATGCCGGTGGTGAAGCCCCGGTTCTATCGAAGATGGGGGGCACCGATTGGGCAAGAGCCAAGGGGAATGCCAGAAAAGCTGTTCGGAAAATAGCTATTGACCTGGTGAAGCTCTATTCGGCTCGCATGAAATCGAAGGGGTATGCCTTTGGTCCGGATACCGAATGGCAACGAGAACTAGAAGAAGCATTTCCTTTTCAAGAAACCCCCGACCAGCTGACAACAATCGATGAGGTCAAAAGGGATATGGAGAAAGACATCCCGATGGATCGCCTTCTGGCCGGTGATGTCGGTTACGGCAAGACTGAAGTCGCGATTCGAGCCGCCTTCAAGGCAATTCAAGACGGCAAGCAAGTCGCCATGCTCGTGCCAACGACTCTGCTGGTTCGTCAACACATGCAAACTTTCAATGAGCGCTACGGCGGATTTCCAGTTAATATTCGAGCTCTTTCCCGCTTCCAAAGTGCGAAGGAGATTAAAACCACTCTCGCCGAGACAGCTTCCGGCGCAGCGGATCTAATTATTGGAACTCACCGACTTTTGTCTAGCGGGGTCCAGTTCCGAAACCTAGGGCTAATAATCATCGACGAGGAGCAACGCTTCGGCGTCGAGCACAAGGAAAAGCTCAAGGAGCTCAAGCACAATGTCGACGTCCTGGCAATGAGCGCAACTCCGATCCCAAGAACCCTTGAGATGGCAGTAACGGGAATCCGCGAGATGTCCACTCTGGCTACCGCCCCCGAGGAGAGGCACCCCATTCTCACTTTCGTTGGCGGGTATTCAGAGAAGCAAGTGGCTGCCGCAATCAGAAGAGAGATGATCCGTGAGGGTCAGGTTTTCTTCGTCCACAATCGCGTCGCGACCATTGAAAAAGTTGCTGCGGACATCCGGAAACTAGTCCCGGAGGCCAGGGTCGCCATGGCTCACGGCAAAATGCCTGAAGCCGCGCTCGAGCAAGTGGTCATTGATTTCTGGGAGGGCAAATACGACGTACTGGTTTCGACAACAATTATTGAAACTGGCATTGACATCCCAAATGCCAACACTTTGATTGTTGATCGGGCTGAGAATTTTGGCTTGAGCCAGCTGCATCAAATTAGAGGGCGAGTTGGTCGCTCTAAGGAGCGCGCGTACGCGTATTTTTTCTACGATCCGTCTAAAACCCTGAGTGAAACGGCTCACGATCGACTTGCAACAATCGCTACGAACAATGAACTCGGTAGTGGGATGCAGATTGCCATGAAAGATCTAGAGATCCGAGGGGCGGGGAACATGCTCGGTGGAGAGCAGTCCGGTCACATCGCTGGAGTTGGATTCGATCTTTATCTCCGAATGATCTCAGAAGCCGTAAGCGAGTTTCGGGGGGAGCCAGTCAGTTCTCCTGCTGAACTGAAGTTAGAGATCCCAGTCGATGCTCGCATTCCGCCGGAGTATCTGGATAGTGAGCGATTGCGACTCGAGGCTTATCACAAGCTTTCGGCGGCAAGCTCAAGTAAAAGCAGCCGCAAGGATCTAGACGCAATTCTGGCTGAGCTCGAAGATAGATTTGGCAAGGCGCCGGAGCCCGTGATCCAGCTACTGCAGGTGACCGAACTGAGGCAGCAGGCGAACCGGCTAGGGCTGAAAGACGTGAACCTACTCGGTGTCCAGGCGAAGCTGTCTCCAGTTGAGCTTTCCGATGCCAAGATGGTGGCACTGAGTCATAAGTTGCCTCAGCTTCGCTATCTTCAAAGCTCCAAGCTTCTGAGTGTTCCAATGCCGATTTCTCAGGGCTTGGAACCAATTACCAGCTCAGAGGTGATTGACTGGCTATGGCAATTACTCGCGATTGTATTTGAGGAGTCTCTTGGAAAAGCTACAGAGCTTAATTAAGACCGCCCACCAGCTTCGGGCTCCAGGCGGTTGCCCTTGGGATGCCGAGCAAACTCATGGCTCCCTGGTGCAATACCTACTGGAGGAAACTCACGAACTAATTGAAGCGATTGAGTCTGGCAATAGAGATGAAATCCTTGAGGAATTAGGGGACGTGCTCTACCAAGTCCTATTTCACGCTGATCTTGCAAGTCAGGGGAGCCTCGGGGAGCCCTTTGATCTGGAGGACGTGGCTCAAAAAATGGAAAACAAAATGATCTCGCGCCATCCACACGTGTTTGGCACGGCTGAGGACAAGGAAAAATACCTCGCTGAGACTGGCGAAGATGTAGTTAAGAACTGGGAATCTCATAAAAAACTAGAGAAGCCAGGTAGAACCAGTATTTTGGACGGCGTTCCTCAGGCAATGCCCGCTCTAGCCCTGGCAAGCAAAGTCATGGGCAAGGCTGAAAAGGCTGGAATCTTAGAAACAAGCGAAATACCCACAATCCCTATGGAAACAGAGGAGCAGCTTGGCAAGCTCTTGCTCGCAATAGTCGCTAGCGCTAGGTCAGTTGGACTAGACCCCGAGCGAGCACTGCGAGAAGCGAATCGCGAATTGCAAGCCGAAATTCGAGCATCGGAATTACAGGGGGACTTTGACGCGGGTGTCGTTGCTTTTCCGACTAGCTAAAAAGTGCTTCGAAGTCGTTAAAGCCGGCATCTAGAACTTCTGAGGGGGTTCTCGGGTCGTCAGTCTCAGCCCACCAAATTAGTATCGCCACTGATGCCGATAGCATCGCGGCGGAGACAGCTTTTGCTCGAAGCTTTTCTCCACCTAAACGGGAAACTGCATCCTCCAAAACCTGCCTTGCCAGATCCAGTTGCCCCTGGCCCCAACCGTAAACCTCGGGGGAAGAGCCAATCAGCTTTAGCCTGAGTCGAACGGTTTCGAGAGAATTGTCGGCCAGATGCATTGTCTCAACCCAGGAGCCATGCAGCAGCTTAACCACGCTAGAAGACGAGTCATTCAATAAGTTCTTCTCTAGCTCCGCTCTGAAAAGATGCATCCCACCCCAAACCACTGCGGCCTTCGACGGGAACACTCTAAAAAGATTTGAACGAGAAATTCCTGCAGCCTCCGCAACCTGATCCATTGTGACTTGGTCGATGCCGTGTTCGCTGAACAGCCGAAGGGCTGTGAGCCCAACTGCTTTGGGATCTGTAGTTACCGGACGGCCTCGTCCTAGTTTCTTGGCTTCTTCTGGCATGGCCCCAAGATTATCAAGACAACGCTAGGGAAGCCGATAGATTTTCAAGATAGCCGCGGTTTAGGGAAGTAGATAATTACCAGTCTGTGCCAGACTTTCAACGTGGCTAATCAAGTGAATCCCCCGCGCGGAATGCGCGACATCCTTCCGGAAGACAAGGTCTTGCGGGAACGTCTGATTTCGAGTGTCCGCCAGGGCTACCTGGCGAGAGGCTTTCAAGAAGTAGAGACGCCTGCGCTCGAGGATCTATCAAGGCTTACCTCGGGCCAGGGCGGCGATAATGAGAAGTTAGTTTTCCAGGTCCTAAAGCGCGGTGACGACCTTGACGCCGCAATCAGCTCTGGTTCCGGCCTAGCCGATTTGGGCTTGCGCTTTGACCTAACGGTTCCGTTGACCAGATATTTTGCAACAAACCAGGCCGTCTTGCCAAGAGTGTTCAAGGCAATACAAATTGGTCCAGTGTGGCGGGCGGAAAGGCCTCAAAAGGGTCGGTACCGACAGTTTCTCCAGTGCGACATCGATATTATCGGCGATGCAAGCATTTTGGCCGAAGCCGAACTTCTGTCGGCTTCCCTAGTGGCGCTTGCAGACCTGGGGCTCGATGATGCGATTATCAGAATTAACCACCGTGAAGTTCTAACCGAAAGCATTGCAAAGATTGGCGTCCCCAAAAACGAACAGCTATCTGCCATGGTCACGATAGATAAGTTGGACAAATTAGGCATTGATGGCGTTATTGCGGAGCTGGGCGAAAAATTCGGGAAGTCAGTTGCGAACGCAGGCTTTGAGTGGCTCTCGAACTTAGATCAGAGCCGGTTCCCCGAAATACTCCAGCCTCTTGTCGATGCCATGGGATCCCTGGGCTCCAGGATTCGCTACGACGCAAGCCTTGTAAGGGGAATGGGCTACTACACCGGAGCAATTTTCGAAATAGAGCACCCGCTTGCATCCTCTTCGATTGGCGGAGGAGGTAGGTATGACACCATGGTCGGAAAATGGTCCGGGACCGACGCTCCGGCAGTCGGTATTTCTCTCGGCATTGAGCGCATTATTGAGCTTGCGAGTTTGCCGAAGGAACAAACCTCTAGCCTGGTACTGATGATCGATTCCGAGGCAATAACTGGGCAAGCATTGAGCATTCAAAGTGAACTAATCGCTCAAGGCTTTAGATGTCGAATCGAGTTTCGACAAAAGAACTTCAAGGTTCAAATGGCTTCGCTGACCAAGCAAGGGTTTGAAAAGTTTGCTCAACTCGACTCCGGCACTGTCAGTGCAAGTGACCTTGATATTCGCATGATCGACTAACTGACTAAACTCTTTTTTGAAACCAGCGCCGCTTTCGTAACTGCAGCATTTTTCTATTCACGCACAGCTAAGGAGACATCTTGTCAATCATCACTGCGATCGGTGCCCGCGAAATACTGGACTCTCGAGGGAACCCAACGGTTGAGGTTGAAGTACTTCTTTCGGACAATTCATTCGGCAGAGCCGCGGTCCCTTCTGGCGCATCTACCGGAGCCTTTGAGGCTCACGAATCTCGTGACGGCGATAAAAATCGCTACCTTGGTAAGGGCGTCCAGAATGCCGTTAGGGCAGTGGTCGAGACCCTAGACGAGGCACTTTTAGATTTCGACGCCACCGATCAGCGAGCAGTTGATTTGGAGTTGATGAGAATTGATGGAACCACAAACAAAGCCAAGCTAGGCGCTAACGCTATTTTGGGTGTTTCACTAGCAACCTCAAGAGCCGCAGCTGAGTCAGTTGACATGCCTCTGTACCGCTACTTGGGAGGCTCAAACGCCCACGTCTTGCCAGTTCCACTTATGAACATAATCAACGGTGGTGCTCACGCGGATAACGGTGTTGACATACAAGAATTCATGATTGTCCCACTAGGTGCTGAGTCATTCTCTGAGGCACTGCGATGGGGCGCTGAGGTTTACCACACACTCAAGAAGTTGCTAGCCGAGAAAGGTTTGGCAACCGGTTTGGGCGATGAGGGCGGTTTTGCTCCTGACCTTCCGACCAATAGGGCGGCCTTGGATCTTATTTCAGAGGCGATCGAGTTGGCCGGCTACAAGCTCGGCACGGAGATCGCACTTGCTCTGGATGTCGCCTCTACTGAGTTCTACGATGAAGCAACCTCCAGCTATAACTTCGAGGGTGCCAAGAAAACAGCCGGCGAAATGGTCGCTTACTACGCGGAGCTTTTGGAGAACTACCCTTTGGTCTCAATCGAGGACCCTCTTGCCGAGGATGATTGGGCTGGCTGGGCGAGCATCACCAAGGAACTGGGTGAAAAAGTTCAGCTGGTGGGGGACGATTTGTATGTTACAAACCCAGCGCGCTTGCAAAAGGGAATTGATATGGCTGCGGGCAATGCGATTTTGGTGAAGGTTAACCAGATCGGAACTCTCACCGAGACAATGGACGCCGTCTGGCTGGCACAGACTCACGGAATGAACGCCATTATTTCTCACCGTTCCGGAGAGACCGAGGACACCTACATTGCAGATCTTGCCGTTGCAACCAACGCCGGCCAGATAAAAACCGGTGCGCCGGCAAGATCAGAGCGAGTTGCTAAGTACAACCAGCTTCTAAGGATTGAAGAGGAATTAGCCGAGTCGGCCAAATATGCAGGACGCTCAGCCTTTCCTAGATACCGCGACTAGCCCCGGGGCAACGTGTTTTCTGTCGGTATAGCTCGTATTATCAAATAGTTATGGCTACAAATTCACGCGAGTCAAAGGTCCCGGTGGCATTGAGCCAGGGGAGGATTCTTCAGCGAATGCTGAGGCTGAATAGCGTGTCGGTGAGCGTGATCCTTGTAATCATTCTTGGCACTTATCTAATCTCCCCAGACGTCCAGAGTTACCTAAACCAGCGTCGAGAAATAGTGGAGATGGAGCAGAGCATCCAGCTTGCTGAGGACGCTGTGGTGGACATGCAAGCAGAACGGGACCGCTGGCAGGACCCCGTTTATATTCGCTCACAAGCCAGAGATAGGCTTTATTACGTGCTTCCAGGAGAAGTGTCGTACCTGGTGATGGACTCAGAAGGTCTCGATTTTTCCGATACTTCAAATACCCTAGGAGCGTTGCTTGCCCAGCAGCGGAATGCCGATGAGATAAGCCTTGAGGTTTCAGCGGCGAAGGCTAATTGGGTGGATTCACTCATGGAGACTTTGCTGCGCTCGGCAATGGAAACTCCGGTCGAGGAGTAATAAGTTTGGTGCTTGCAAAAGATATTGATGAGGTTTCCAGGCAGCTAGGCAGGCCGGCAAGGGGAATATTGGAGATAGCTTGCCGCTGTGTTTGCGAGCGTCCACTTGTGGTCAAGACCTCGCCCAGGCTCGACGATGGCACGCCGTTTCCAACCCTTTACTATTTGACGCAACCCGCGGCTACTGCCGCAATTTCAACCCTAGAAGCATCGGGTTTTATGGCTGAATTGCAATCGGAGATGGCGAAAAGCGAGGATTTACAAGCCGCTTATCTGGTGGCGCACAAGTCCTATCTGGCCGAGCGTGATGAGCTAGAAGTGGTTGAGGAGCTGGCTAATTTTTCAGCTGGAGGTATGCCAGAGCGAGTGAAGTGTCTTCACGCCTTGGTTGCGCATTCGTTAGCGAAGGGTCCGGGCGTGAACCCAATGGGTGACGCTGCCCTCGAGGCCCTTGAGTGGTCCCCTGAGGTTTGCAAGTGCAGTTAGCTGCAGGGATAGCGGCAATTGCAATACTGGGTGCAACCCTCGCTCCATCGGATCACTGGTGGCTTTTGGAGCTAGGGGACAAGGTCGGTCAGCCTCTGGGTGGAGAAGGGGTAGTCGTAGCGGTCATTGACACCGGTATCGATGTTACCCACCCTGATTTGACATCGACAGTTATTGGCGGAGCGGACTTTTCTAGGGTAGGTACACCTGAAGGAACGACGCCGGTGGGCTCCAGCGGTTACCACGGCACGATGGTGGCGTCCCTAATTGCGGGCCAAGGACTAAAAAGCGGAGGGATCATTGGAATAGCACCCGGTGCGAAATTGCTCTCGGTTTCTGTCGGCTTGGGTGTTGAATCTAGTGACACTGACGCTCAAATAGCGGCCGCAATTATTTGGTCGGTAGACGCCGGTGCGGATGTTATAAATCTGTCTCTTAGTCGTAACTCGCGCTCTTGGCCAATAAGTTGGGACAACGCGTTTTTATACGCCTTTGAAAATGACGTGGTAGTCATTGCCGCAAGCGGCAATGACTCGGATGGCAACTACCGTCCAGCGGCTCCAGCAACAATTCCGGGGGTTATTTCCGTAACCGGACTAGATCGAGACCT
The DNA here is from genome assembly GCA_913057795.1 of uncultured Aquiluna sp. Classification (GTDB taxonomy): domain Bacteria; phylum Actinomycetota; class Actinomycetes; order Actinomycetales; family Microbacteriaceae; genus Aquiluna. Next base: position 938 of record CAJXOD010000016.1, on the reverse strand, counting down.
TGAGGCCACCCGCCTCTCAGGAACAACCGGTATCGACGTGACACTAGCTGCCCCTGGGGCCGGTCTTTTTGGGAGTTATCCGGAGAATCAAATTGCCGGTTGGTCAGGGTCTTCGGCCGCCACTCCGATAGTGAGCGGCGTTGTTGCGCTTATGAGAGCAAAGGATCCTGAAGCTAGCGCAAATGATATAGTTTTTCGACTGATCAATACCACTCGAGACTTAGGAGAGCCGGGGTTCGATGAGGTTTACGGATTTGGCTTAGTTGATCCGACATCTGCCATCGCATCGGCATTGAGGGCAACGACAAACCCACTCGGCTCACTGAGTTACTGGGCATCTCTTTATCGAGCATCCGTAACAGCTGAGCCTGAAGGTTCCAATCTCGTTACCCCGATTGCGCCAGAGAGCTTTTTAGGTGCGCCAGAAGCCCAAAACTCTCTTCAATCACAAGCTTCCCAAGCATCCTGGTACTTAAACCCGCTACTCTATTTATTGATAACGCCCGCGGCACCGTTGCTCTGGTTGGCACTGCGCAAAAGACGCAATGAGGGCCAGGGTAGAAAAATACGAAAGTAACCAGCGCAAACATAATGACTATTGCGAAACTGAACTCCAAGACCCCTAATGCTGTGGCCGAAAAAATATTTGATCCAAAGCCGAAGCAGCAAATACTCATCATTGGTGGCGGCTATGCCGGCTTCTACACTGCCTGGAATCTCTTGTTTATCTTTTTTTATTTTTTCTCTTTTTTATCTCTTTTCTTTCCTCTCCCTTACATTTCTTACCATCCATTTTTTCCTTTTTTTTCTTCTTTCTCTATTTTTCCTCTCCACGTTTTCTTCTCTCTCCTTCATCTTTTTTTTTTTTCCTCTCTCTTTTCCGTTATTATTACCTTTTTTTTCTTCTTTCTTTATCTTTCACCTCTACTTTTTTCATT
>CAJXOD010000015.1 GCA_913057795.1 uncultured Aquiluna sp. | reverse complement strand
AGTAGCAGCTGCATGAGTCGAATGACCTTCTTGGAATCGAAGCTCTTTAGAGCAAGCCTGAGGCCCAGGAAACGATGTTCAAGGTTGGTGCCGATGGGTTGGAATTTCGAAGAGGTCATGCTCGATTCCGCCACAACCACAAGATGTCTCGACCGAATGACCAAATGAGCAGCCCCGCAGCTAAAGCGGCGATAAGGAAAATAATCCAGCCAGGAAAAATTGGCGCGTTTAGTCCTATCAGACAGGCCACCTGCACCACGCAGATGACCCTCCTTGCCAAACTTTGGGGCAGGGGACGATTTAGCCAGGGTAAAAACCAGGAAGCAGCAACGAATAAATAGCGCGGCATCGCTAGAAGCAAGACCCAGATTCCCGTGAGGCCAGCAGCCCATGCATTGAGGGCAAGCACGACCGAGAATATGGAGTCGACCTCCATATCTAAGCGGGCACCAAACTCCGAAACTCGACCTTCACTGCGCGCTAATCGGCCATCGACACCATCGAGCACTAAAAGACCCACTGCTAAAAAAACGAGCAGCCAAGGCAGCTTATTACCGATCACTGGAGCAAGCAGGGCTGCGACTACGGACAATCGGAACAGAGTTACCAGGTTGCCCTTTCCAAGAAGGGAGTGCGGGTAACCGCCGCGCATTAGGGCCAGGGCGAGCAGTGATCCGATGAGGTAGCTCAGCAGAGCAAAACCAAGCGCCTGAACGTTGACCCCAACAAACAAACTTCCAACCGCAATTACGAGAAATACTCCTAGAACAAGCGTGGCGGACAGCTGGGAGACGGGACTGAACCGGGTCAAAGCTGAAGTCAAGCGCTCATTTAACATTTAGAAATCTTACCTTTTTCAAAACCACATCTACCTCAAAAAGCGCAATTTCGAAGGCCTGATGGCCCTCGCGGCATCCGAGTCACCAAGTTCAGCAGCCTTAATTAGCCACTTTGGGTCACTCTTTGCTTTAAGCCCCAATCGGCCAAGAAAAAACATGGCATCCCTGTTACCTAGTTTTGCTGAGTCTGAAAGCTGCTGCGAAGCACTTGCATAGTCTTCAAAGGACAAGTAATTTAGTGCGATTTGCAGGAGAGACTCTGCATCATTCGAGTCAAGCTTGGAGAGTAGCTTTTCAATGCGAGGGGTTGCCAATTCTTGCTTATTCGCGTTCTTCAGTTTCTGCGGTAGGAGCTTGTCATAGTTGTCTCTAGAACGACCCATGAAAACAATTCACATGCCTAGTTCCACATAGGCCAGGAACCTGATCTGCAAAGCTGGTATTCCGTTTAGATTCCGTTCAACGGGCGGAAATGGACAGGAATGGGCATATCTGCAAAGGGTGGCTTGACGAATAAAATACTGGGATACATTGCCACTCAGGCCCTGGGCAGAGGCAATGCAACATAACTACGGATCAGAACGTTAGCTAATTTTCCACGCCTAGAGATCAAACGCAACCGACCCCAAGTTCAGCCAGCAAACAAAGCTCCCAGTAAACAATCGGCGTTGTCGGTTAGGCTCGGTATGGAGCGAGAGGGACCAAAGTGACATTAATCTGGCTGGGAGTTATCGCAGCGCTGGTAGTCATTGAGCTAGTTACCTATGGCTTGTATTTTGCGGCTCTCGCGGCAGCGGCCCTAGTTCCGCTGGTGCTTTCTCTTCTTGGTCTTGATATCTGGGTGCAGGCGCTTGGCTTTCTAGCCGCCGCCGTTGTCGCACTGGTATTCGTTAGACCGGTTATCACAAAGCTTCAGGGCGAGAAGCCAGAAACAATGACGAACGCTGCCGCAATGGTTGGCAAACACGCGTTTGTCCTCGAAGAAGTTAGCCAAATCGCAGGTTACGTGAAAATTCAGGGAGAAACCTGGGGCGCAAGGACTGGTTCAGGCACCAAAGAGGTTGGATCCAAAGTAGTCATCGAAAAAATCGATGGCGTGACGTTGATAGTGAGTTGAAATGATAGACATTCTAAATTCCTTTGATTTTGGAAGCTTGGTAACCGCAGTTGTGCTGATTGTTATCGCACTGCTCTTGATCCGATCGATTCGAATCATTCCCCAGGCAACTGCCGGGGTTGTTGAGCGCCTAGGCCGCTTCCATAAGGTTCTAAATGCCGGTGTGAACCTGGTCTTTCCTTTTATCGACGTTATTAGAAGAACAATTGACTTGCGCGAACAAGTCGTTGATTTTCGGCCTCAGTCCGTTATTACCGAAGACAACCTTGTTGTTTCCATAGACACCGTTATCTACTACCAGGTGACCGATTCAAAGTCCGCCACCTACGAGATCAACAACTTTGTCCTCGGTATCGAACAGCTGACTGTCACAACGCTGCGTAACGTAGTCGGAAGCCTTGATTTAGAAAAGGCCCTGACATCCAGAGACACTATTAACAAAGCGCTAAGAAGCGTTCTGGACGAAGCCACTGGTAAGTGGGGAGTCCGCGTGAACCGTGTTGAAATCAGGGACATCGTTCCACCGGAGTCAGTTCGTGACTCCATGGAGAAGCAGATGAAGGCAGAGCGAGAAAAGCGTGCCTCAATTTTGCTTGCCGAAGGAACTAAGCAAGCATCAATTTTGACCGCTGAGGGAAATAAGCAAGCGGACATCTTGCGCGCTGAAGGTAGCGCCAAGGCAATGGTTCTAAACGCCCGTGCCGACGCCGAATCTCAGGCACTGGTTGCTGACGGTGAAGCCAAAGCAATTCAAAAGGTCTTTGATGCTCTAGCGGAGGCGTCAGTCACTGACCAGGCTCTTGCCTATAAATACATTGACCAACTCAAGGAGTTGGCACAGGGCGATTCCAATAAGGTCTGGTTTATCCCAACTGAGCTTTCTGCAGCAGCAGCAAGCTTGGCAAGGGCATTCGGGCCAAAAGCGTAATCGTCAATTCCTTGCTGCGGGCAACGAAACTGGTAATCGAGGGCCTTCGGGACTCGGTTCGACGAGCCAAGCATTTTGGTTTGTTTAGGGCACCTAAGAACCTGATTCAAGCAAAAGCCGAACTGCAAAAAGACATTCACCTGATTGAGCGCGCTCTGGCGCTGCCAGAACCAAGAAGACCTTTCGGCAATAGTCCTGTAAAGCGCGTTGAGGACATAATCGCCAATTACGGGGATCAACTAGGAAAGAATCTTCTGTCCCAGGCCAAGACCGTCTTAGACAACCGGAATTCTTGGAACGACAAGGGACTGAGGCCAAAGCAAATAACTTTGCCAGCAGCAACTGGAGTTGAAAAGTTTCTTGTTTCTAGAAGCTCAGTCCGAGCCTTCGGGTCTGATAAGCAGATAAGTGATGCAGAGCTGGAGCGAGTAATTGCACTTGCTGTTCAAGCCCCTAGTGTTTCAAACACTCAGAGCTGGAGCGTTAGGGCCTATCGAGATGCCCAAGACATAAGTGACATTTTGAAGCTTCAGAATGGAAACGTTGGTAACTCACCTATTCCGGTGTTGCTTGTAATCACGGTGGATATCAGAAACTTCACCGGGTCCAATGAGCGAAACCAGATGTGGATTGACGGTGGCATTTTCTTGCAGCAGCTACTGCTATCAATTCATGCCTTAGGTTGGGCTAGCTGTCCAATGAACTTCTCTTCCACCAACAGCCAAGCCAATAAGCTTCGCGAGCTTGCAGACATCGCAGACTACGAAGAGATCGTTTGCTTTGTATCAGTCGGCGAGGAAGACCGGAACATCATCCCGGCACCATCTATTAGGAAACCAGTTCAAGACGTTCTTCGAATTGAGAGGCTTAGGAACTAGTTAGTTCGCCAAGGACCTGTCGAAAAACTCGGCTAACACGTTGGCATAGCGATCGGTCTCGGTGAGCATGCCCTCGGTGTGATCGGCGTTCGCAAAGCTCTCTAATTCAATGTCAGCGCCGACTGATTTTGCGTAGTCATAAAAGTCCACTGAGCTTTGGTAAGGGAGCCTTTGGTCAATTTCTCCGTGCAGGATGAGCATGGGCCTAGTACCTGCCGAATCGATACCTTCTTTAGCTGAAGTTTCTGAAAGGTCAGTGCCGTGGAAAAGCCGTGCGGAGATGAGTGCAAACTGCCATAAGAATCCGGGGAAACCTTGGTACTCAACCTCTTGGGTGGCAGCGGCGTTGAAATCAAAGATCGTGCCCTCCATCGCGAAGGCTGAAACATTATTTGATTTTGCTGGAACCAGCGAGGTGGCGATGGCTCCCCCAGAAACACCAAACATGCCTATATTCGCGGCCGACAGGCCTTTATTGGCAATCAGCCAATCGGCGACTACTGCAAAGTCGCTAGATTCTTCTTGACCGGCGGAGTGACGACCATCCACGCAGGTGGATTCGCCGGCGTCTCTTTGGTCAACCAACAGCACGTTGAAGCCGTTTTTCACAAGCATTGCAGTTGGCAACAATGTGTTGAAGTCTTGTTTAGAAGTGCCGATTCCGTGGGTGACCATCACGGTCTTATTTGAATCGGGGTTCTTGGCATCGATCCACCAGGCGGCTAGCTCGACCTCGTCGGCAACCGGAATTCTTACCGAGTCATATGGATAATCCTGAAGCCACCAACTACTTAGGTCATAGCCGACCCACTTTTCCCAACCTGGTCCTGGGTAGGGGCCTTCTCCAGAAGGAGCAGTGAAGAACTGCTCTGGAAAGTTGTTTACATCGTCCGCGTTGACGGCGCAGGCAACTTCAGTACCGGACGTATATACATAGTCGCCAACAGCCAGAGCACCGACGCCTGTTACAACAAGTAAAGAGGCTGCGGTGAAGCCAAGAACACGTTTTACTCGCATTGGTCGAGATTATCAGAGGAGTCAAGTGCGTCATTGCTTTCAGATTCGCTATTTTTGTGTTTTTAGTGTTCTGTGTCTCAGAACAGCAACGAGTTCTGTAGCATGAGAGACACGAAGAGCACCGAGAGGTCTAATTTTGACTGTTCCAGAAGAAGCGCAGCACTGGCGTCGTTCTGGCGAAAACCTTAGGGTTGCCAGAGAGGCATCGGGCGTTAGTGTTCGGGAGCTCTCCAGAAGAATTGAAGTTTCGGCGTCGCACGTTTCTCAGGTTGAGAGAGGCTTAGCCTCCTTCAGTGTTCCAACTCTCTATCGGGTCGCCCAGGAGCTCGGCATTTCAATAGACAGCCTGTTTGAAGACCCGAGCAAACCAAAGGCTTCGGTCGACTTCAAGGAAGAACAACGCGCGGCAGCTGGAGAGGTTTCTCTTGAGGAAGCCGGCGTCATTCAGCGCGTGGAATCAAGGCCAAAGCTTGATCTGACAACCGGCCTGACCTGGGAGCGGCTAACTGGCAGGGTCGAAACAAATGCAGAATTCATTGAGGTTGTCTACGAGCCTTCTGTTCACAAATCCAACCCTCCAAGCGAGGTTGTTAGGCACGTTGGCAGGGAGTACGGGATCGTCATTTCCGGTGAGCTGACTATCCAAGTCGGTCTGAGTATTTCGGTGCTAACCGAAGGCGATTCAGTTGCTTTTGATTGCAGCATCCCGCATCGTTTTTGGAACGCAACCGATAAGCAAGTAAGAGCGATCTGGTTCATTTCCGAACAGGGTGGCGCTTCGAATCCGAGTGCAGCCGAAGCAATGGAAGCGCGACACATTTACTAACCCTTTGGCCTTTGCTTAAAAGCGCCTAAGTCCCTAGTGTTCTCCCAGAGATAACAATTCAGTCACATAATGGTCTCCATTTAACATTGTGTTCTCTCCTTGTTTACACTTGTGAACAAGTTCGAATACCCGGAAAAAGGCAAAGGAGCCGAATCTATGACTTCACCTGTCATTGAGGCGAGAAACATCGTCAAGAGTTTTGGGGGAGTAAGGGCGGTTGACGATGTATCAGTCAGCGTCATGCCAGGGGAAATTCACGCAGTAATCGGAGAGAACGGCGCTGGAAAGTCAACGCTGATGCGAATCCTTGCCGGCGTTGAGACACCAGACAGCGGCTCAGTCCGCATTGACGGTAAAGAAATTGAGAACAGTGCCAAGGCGTCTATTGATGCCGGTATTTCACTTGTTCACCAGGAGCTAAGCCTTATTCCAGAAATGACCGTTGCCGAAAACATCATGCTCGGCGCGTTCCCCACCAACGGTGGTTGGACCAAGACCAAAGAGATGAAAAAGATTGCCGCTGACACCTTGAAGGAAATCGGTGTCGAGGTTGATCTAGATGAGCGCATCTCAAGGCTTTCAGTAGCACTTCGTCAGTTTGTGGAGATAGCCCGAGCGGTTGCAAGAAAGCCAAAGGTTCTGATTCTTGATGAGCCAACCGCAACCTTGACTCCCGCCGAAACCGATTACCTATTGAGCATGCTTCAGCGCCTGGCTTCCCAGGGCCTAGCAATCATCTACATCTCTCACCGCATCCCCGAGGTCTTCAAGATCTGTAACAAGGTGACAATTCTTCGAGATGGAAAGTTAGTAACGAACGATTCAATCGGAGATCTCACCCCAGACAAAGTTATTGACCAGATGGTTGGACGTGAACTGCATTTAGACCTAACACAGCGCAGGCCAGCACGAGAGTTCGGCGAGCTGGTCCTGAGCGCCAAGGGCATCAAGGCTCCAAAGGTAAACGGCATTGACTTAGAAGTAAGCAAGGGTCAGATTGTTGGCTTAGGCGGACTTGTTGGAGCAGGAAGAACAGAGCTACTTAGAGCCATCATCGGAGCGGACCCAAGAAGTGCGGGTCGCGTGACCATTACCTCAAATGGTAAAAAGCGCGTTATCACGGGTTACCTATCCGCGATCAAGGCTGGAGTGGCCTATGTTCCTGAAGAGCGCAGGACTGACGGTCTCGCGCTAACCATGACCGTTGCCGAAAACATATTCCTTCCAAACCGCAAAGAGGTATCGCCAACCGGTGTTATGCCCAAGGGCAAGATTGCTGCTTTTGCCAAGGATCTTTCGGAAAAGGTAAATCTTCGACCTCCAGAGGTAACCCGCGAAGCCGGACAGTACTCAGGTGGAAACCAGCAGAAGATTGTTATTGCTAAGTGGCTTGGACGTAAGCCTTCGTTCATCGTTCTGGATGAGCCAACAAGAGGTGTTGATGTTGGTGCCAAGGCCGAGATTCACAAACTGGTCAAGGAACTTGCTGACGAGGGCGCTGCGGTTCTTGTAATCAGCTCCGATCTTCCAGAGCTCTTAGAGCTTTCAGATCTTATTCACGTTGTTCGAGACGGCAAGATTGCCGGGACCCTAACCGGGGCCGAAGCTACCGAAAAGTCAGTTATGTCACTGGCTGCAGGCGAGAAGTTGGTGGGCGCATAATGGCAAAAGAAACTTTCACAGAATCAATGACTGTTGCTAAGGAGCCGCAGGATTCCAAGATCACGAAGCCGAAGACCTCATTTATTGGCTTTATCGCCGACAAGGGCATCTTCGTCTTCACCGGTATTTTGGTTTTGATAGCCGTGCTGTTCGTAGATGGCTTTGCATCGTTGCAAAACGTCACGGACGTTTTTCACCGGGCAGCTCCCATCGGGATCGTTGCTTTGGGCATGACCTTTGTGGTTATCACGGGTAACTACCTGGATCTCTCAGTTGTTGCCCAAGCAGCAGCCGCCGGAGTGATATTGATTGCAGTCAGCAATGCCTACAACTTGATTATCGCTTTCGCAGTGGCATTCGTAGTTGCGATCATCTTCGCGCTTGTAAATGGAATCGCAGTCGGTTATTTCAAGGCAAACGCTGTGATCGTCACGCTCGCGACCACCTACATCGGCTTAGGTCTCTTGCGGTTACTTTCTGGCGGAAGCCAGGTATTTGGTCCAGCAGATGGACCGATCGCAACCTTCGGAACCAGTAAGCTCGGCCCTTTCCCTTACTCAGCTGTTGTTCTAGTAGCAGTCACATTGATACTGACCTTCGTGCTAACCCGAACGAACTTCGGTTTTCTGATTCGATCGTTCGGCGTAAACATTAGCGCAACCAGGCTGGCGGGAACCAACACTGGCTTGATAGTTATCGGGGCCTTCATGGTCACTTCAATGGCTGCCATGTTCGCTGGTTTTGTTCTTGCTGCGTTCTCAAATACTGCCGTCTCAAACATGGCAACGGGCTTTGACTTCCAAGCGCTTGCGGCAATCATCGTTGGTGGAACCAGCGTATTTGGCGGCAAGGGAAGCGTTCCCAGAACGCTGCTGGGTGTTGTGTTCGTGAGCATCCTGTCTAATGTCTTGGTGCTAGTTCAGGTTAGTTATGGGTTCCAGCAGGTAGCGATTGGGTCCTTGATTGTGCTCGCAGTCACTGTGGACGCACTCGGCAGAAGGGTGTCCAAGAAATGACCAATCAAACCGTAATTAAGGTCGGCTCAACGGCCACAGGCTTCTGGGGCAAGTTCAGAAGTGTGTTGGCCAGGCGCACTGAAGGCCGCGCGGTCGTATTGTTTGCGATTATCGCGACGTTCGTTACCGTCTCCCAGCCTCTAGTTTTCACCGCATACCAGGTAACACTTGGAAGAATCGCACTTATCGGCCTTGTGGCTCTGGGTCTAACAGCTGTGATTCTGATGGGCGAGCTGGACCTCAGCGTTGCTAGCACTCTGGCTGTTTCCGGTGTAATTGCCGTCACGGTGGCAAACCAGACCAACATGGCAATTGGAGTTCTGGCTGCACTGGCCGCCGGAGTCGTCGTTTCGCTCATCAATGCTTTCTTCGTAGCGATTGTTGGAATCAATTCATTCATTGCGACCCTTGGAATGCTTTTCGCGCTCCGAGGAATGGCTTTTGTTATTTCTGATGAGGCGCCCGTGAAGCTTCAGAACACCGACTTGGGAATCGCCTTCGGTCAGCCGCTTCTTGGACCTCTGACTCCTCGAATCCTGATCTTCTTCCTGATTTTCATTGCAATCCAGATTTTTGTTTCTCGCGTCAAGGCAGGTCGAGAGTTCTTGGCTGTTGGTGGTAACCGACAGGCTGCCTACGATGCTGGAATCCCAGTCAAGCGAAGAATCTTCACCGGTTTCATTATTTCCGGGGTCGTAGCTGCAATCGCTGGAATCATCAACGCTGTTGAGCGAACCAGTGCCGATCCAACCTCAGGCTCCACCGTTTTGCTTGCCAGCTTCGCTGCGGCAATCATCGGGGGTAATTACCTGAAGGGTGGAAAGGGTTCGATTATTGGAACCCTAATTGGTGCTGCGTCACTTGGAATGCTCCAGGTTGCGCTGACTATCTCCGGTGTTCAGATTCCGATTCAGGAGATCTTCATCGGTGGCATCTTGCTCATTGCTGTCATCACTGACCCGAGCAGCCTGCGAGCTGTCTGGGGCTCGCTAAGCACCACGTTCCAAGGGATAAAGAATTCTCTAGCCAAATAGGCCAGAGAAAAAAGATCGGCGCCGTCGATCGTGAAATTAAGTGAAGGAAGAGGCAACTATGAGAAAATCTCGTCTAGTACTCGCTCCAGCAGTGATGCTGGCCGCGGCCGCTTTGGTTCTATCTGGCTGCGCAGCAGCTGAAGAAGAGACAACCACAGACGCAGGTAGCACAACCGATTCAACCGAAGAAGTAGCGGAGACCTACGAGGTTTACGCATTGCTTCCTCAGGGTTCAGACCAGGCATACGGTACCTTCTACGTTCCAGCAATGGAAGCAGCAGCAGCCGAGCTAGGTATTAACCTGACCATCACCAACTCACAGTACGACGGTGACAAGCAAGCTTCTGAGTGTGAAATTGCCGTTGCAGCAAAGCCAGACGGAATTATCCTTTGGCCAGCTGTTGGTGACTCTGTTCGTCCATGTCTAGAGGCAGCTGCAGCTGCAGGTATTCCTGTAACCGTAACCAACTCTGACCTATTCGACGCTGACAAGGCTCTATCATTCGGTTACTCAGGACCAGACACTTATGGCCAGGGCGTATCTTCAGCCGAGATCATGTGTGAGCTTGTTGGAGACACCCCAGTAAACATCATTCAGCTAAACGGTGCACCTGGTAACGCAACTGCTATCGACCGCGACAATGGTTTCACTGACACCGTTGCAGCTAACTGCCCTAACGTAACCATCTTGCAGGAAGAGTCAACTGACTGGACCAAGGCTACTGCTCAGCAGGTTGCCTCAGAGATGATCACTGCTCAGGGTATCGACAACATCGGCGGCATCTATGCAGCTGACGACTCAATCGCAGCTGGTGCAATCGCAGCTCTAGAGGCACGTGGCGTAGTCGCAGCTGACTACTTCATCACCTCAATCGGTAACACCTTCCTAGGTAACCCACTTGTTATTGCAGGCAGCCTAGACGGAACCGTATTCCAGTCATCCTCATGGGATGGCGACAACGCGACTCGTTTGATGTATGCAGTACTAACCGGCGAGATTGCTGCTGGAGAGCGTGAAGTTAGATTCATGCCTTCTGTAAAGGTAACCGCTGGCAACGCATCTGACGCTGACGTAGCGCCAGAGTGGTAAACACTAGCCACAAATAGTTCCAAAAACTAAGTAGTTGCAAACCCAAACCGGGCGGGGTCTTGAAAAAGACCTCACCCGGTAAGGGTGCAGCAACAAAAGCAACGCAAATAGGCAGCAAAGCACCAACGAGTTTCTATCCCGTTTTTCAAAATCAGTATTTTTAATTGGAGATTTACATGAGTGACACCGCGTTCGAGCCAAAACCTTTGGTTCCTGCACTCGACTTTGATAACCGCATGATCCCGGCTCACGGAACGACTTCGGTCGATTTTGAAGAGCGGGTTGATTACAAGCGCCTCCGTGCCTACCGCTTGGCCCGCGCGATGAAGTCCCTCGAGGGAACCGAGTGCGGCGCGTTTTTGCTTTTTGACTTTTACAACATTCGCTACACAACCCAGACTTGGGTTGGCGGAGCTCTTGGCGACAAAATGTCTCGCTACGCTCTCCTCACACGCGACGGCAAGCCGCACATCTGGGACTTTGGTTCTGCGGCCAAGCACCACCAGCTTTTTGCACCCTGGATAGAGCCAGGTCACTCCCACGCCGGAATGCTTGGACTCAGAGGCGCCATCCACCCAGAGGTTGGACTAATGAAGGACGCCGTCAAGACCATCAAGGGCATGCTTGCTGATGCTGGTGTTGACCACCTTCCAGTTGGCGTTGACATCGTTGAGCCAGCATTCTTGTTTGAAATGCAGGCCCAGGGATTGCTGGTTATTGACATTCAGCAGGACATGCTTGACGCGCGATCAATCAAAAATGTTGACGAGATCATGCTTCTGTCTCAGGCCGCTGCAATGGTCGACGGTGTTTACCAGGACATCACCGATGCGCTTAGGCCAGGCATCAAGGAAAACGAAATCGTTGCTCTCGCTTCCAAGAAGCTATTCGAACTTGGTTCAGAGCAGGTTGAGGCAATTAATGCGGTCTCTGGAGAGCGTTGTAATCCTCACCCACACAACTTCACTGATCGCATCATTCGCCCAGGCGACCAGGCGTTTTTCGACATCATTCACTCCTACCAGGGCTACCGCACCTGTTACTACCGCACCTTCTCGGTCGGTCGCTCCACTCCTGCGCAGCATGATGCCTATGCCAAGGCCAGAGAATGGATGGATGCTGCAATCGACAAGGTTGCCGACGGTGTCGGAACCGACGAGGTTGCCAAGCTATGGCCAAAGGCCACCGACATTGGCTTTGCCAATGAGATGGATGCTTTCGGTTTGCAGTTTGGTCACGGACTTGGTCTTGGATTGCATGAGCGCCCGATTATCTCGCGTCTAAACAGCTTGAGCCACCCGGTTGAAATAAAGGCCGGTATGGTTTTCGCTCTTGAAACTTACTGCCCATCACCAGATGGCATTTCGGCAGCCAGAATCGAAGAGGAAGTCGTTATTACCAACAATGGAGCTCAGGTTATAACCAAGTTCCCAGCTGAAAAGCTGTTTGTTACCAACCCTTACTAGTCCGAGCTGTTGGTTCTTAGAGTTATTTGCGCCATCGCGGCCCAGTCTTGATCCGCTAAGGCTGGGTCTGCAATTGCTGCGTTCATTATCTCCATCAAGACGCTAGCTGTTGGCATTTCTAGTTGAGACTCCGCCGCGCTGTCCATGGCCAATTGAAGGTCTTTTTTACCGAGCTCCATTGAGAACATGACCGGCTGATACTCCCGATCTGCAATCTGTGCTCCATAGCCTTTGTAGACGACTGATGAAAAGAGTGTTGAGGTTAGTAGCTCCACGAAGGCTTTGCCTGAAACACCATTTCTTTCCACGAGAGCCACCGACTCGGCAATAGCTTGAATGGCGTGCAGGATGTTGTAGTTAACGGCAATTTTCACAAGATTGGCTGTGGCCGGCTGATTGGAAATATTCCATATTTTGGACCCCATCGCCTCCAGTAACGGCAGCGCCTGTGTGATGGCGGATTCATCACCGCCGGTGAGGATGTTGAGTTCTCCGGCTTCGGCCACATTCGGCCTGCCGAGGACAGGGGCTGAAACATACTTTGCCCCGGCTTCCAGAAACCGTTGAGAAAGCTCAAGGCCCTTTGCTGGAGAGATGCTCGCCATGCCAACATGAATGGTTCCAGCGGTGAGGTTCTCGGCTGCTAAAACGGTGTCATGAACGTCGTCGTTGGCAAGCATTGAGAAGGAAATCGGTTGAGACAGGGCTTCTTTGGCAGACTCGGCAGCGTCACCGCCGGCAGCGACAAGTTTCAGAAGGGGTGACTGGGAGCGGTTCCACCCGAGAACTGGGTGACCTGCCATGACCAAATTACTGGCCATTGCGAGCCCCATAGTTCCAAGGCCAAGAAACCCGACCCGCGGCAAGCGGCTAAGCCTTCCAGACAGTTTTTAGATTGCAGAACTCTTTGATGCCGGCATCGGACAACTCGCGCCCAAAGCCTGAGTCCTTGATTCCACCAAACGCTAGCTCCGGATAAGAAATCGTCATGCCGTTTACGAAGACAGCACCTGCCTGAAGGTGCTGAACAAAGTAGTCCTGCTCGGCAGTGTCCTGGCTCCAAATAGCGGAGGAAAGACCAAAGGTTGTTTGGTTGGCGATTTTGATCGCCTCTTCCTTGTTGGCGACTTTGTAGATGCTGGCAACCGGGCCAAAAGCCTCTTCCATGACAAGCCTCATGTCATCAGTTAGACCATCAATAACGGTTGCTGGATAGAAGAAGCCCGGTCCCTCTGGAGTTTCGCCACCGCAAAGAATGTTTGCCCCTTTGGCCTTGGCGTCTTCGACTAGCTCAATAATGTCGCGCTTTCCGTTGGCTGTTGCCAGCGGTCCGAGCTGGACTGTCTCGTCCATTGGGTCGCCCATCTTCAGCGCGCTCATCTTTGATACAAAACTTTCCACGAACTGGTCGTACACGTCCGCAAAGACCAGGAAGCGCTTTCCTGCGATACAGGATTGGCCGTTGTTGTTGATTCTGGCGGCTACGGCGGTTGTGGCAGCAGCTTCGATGTCCGCATTTGTCGTTACAACAAAAGCATCAGAGCCACCAAGCTCCATAACCGAGGGCTTGATCTGTCGTCCTGCGCGCTCAGCAACTGCACGCCCGGCGGGCTCGGAACCGGTGAGGGTAACGGCCTTTATGCGCCAGTCGTCAATCACGCTTGCAACGCTGGATGCCGAGATCATAAGGGTTATGAAGGAGCCCTCAGGGAAGCCTGCGCGGGTGAAGATGTCATTCAAGTAAAGGGCAGACTGCGGAACGTTTGAAGCATGCTTCAACACTCCAGAGTTTCCAGCCATTAGTGCTGGACCTGCAAACCTAATTACCTGCCAAAGCGGGTAGTTCCAGGGCATAACGGCCAACACGACACCTAGCGGCTGCCAAATGGCCATCGCTTGGCTGGCGTTAACCGTCGATGGGTCCGCTAGCACCTGCGGTGCTAGAAACTCCTCTGCCTTTTCAGCATAGAAGCGCATGCTCTTGGCACACTTGAGAACTTCTCCTCGGGACTGCGCAATTGGCTTACCCATTTCACGGGTAAGCATGATTGCTGTCTGCTCTACTTCGCTTTCAATCAAGTCAGCGGCTTTGATCATCAAGGCAGCGCGCTCGGCATAGCTCATGGTTCGAAGAGTCTCGTGGGCGGTCTGCGCCAGGGCAATGCGGGTCTCTACCTCGGCCGGTGTGTGAAGGTCTACTTCAAATTCAGTTTCGCCGGTCGTCGGGTTGATGGTTGCCATTGCCATTGGGGCCTCATTCTGGGTAGAGATGGTTTTTCACATGAATTTATCTGTTGCCAGTACCCAACCTACCAACTACTTACTGCAAGTTGAAATCAAGCAATTGGATACATTTTAGCTAATGCAAAGCCTAAAGTCGGCTGAATTGTAGAAAAAATGCAAGGATTGTATGCAATCGAACACTCGATCCAGGCTCATCGTTGGCGCAGATGGTCCAGAAATGGTAGACAGATGAGACTAGCAAACAAGGTAGCGATTGTGACTGGTGGCTCCAGAGGCATTGGACGCGCTACTGCAGAGCTTTTTGCTGAGCAGGGGGCAAAAGTTTATGTCCTCGACCTGAGCCTAGATGAAGCTTTTACTGACCTCGAGATCAGCTTTGTCCCCCACGACGTGACAGACGGTATTGCCTGGGAAAGCGTCGTACGCCAGATCATAGAAGAGGCCGGGCAAATAGACATTTTGTTTAACAACGCGGGCATTGTTGGGTCATACGAAGGTATTGAAACTATTGAGCTGAACGACTGGACCAAGATTTTGGACATCAACCTAAATGGTGTGTTCCTGGGAACCAGAGCGGTCTTGCCACACATGCGTGCTGCCGGCAAGGGGTCAATTGTTCACAACTCTTCTATGTGGGGAGTGGTCGGTGCAGTCGGTGTTGCGGCCTATACGGCATCCAAGGGAGCAGTTCGGGCTCTAAGCAAAAATGTCGCTCTCACCTACGCACCGGATGGTATTCGCTCTAACTCAATTCACCCAGGGATCATCGAAACCCCTCTGGTGATGGCACAGGATAAGTCGATGACCCAGGAGATTGTCGCCAAAACTCCTCTTGGTCGCCTTGGTACCGCGAGGGAAGTCGCTTTCGGGGCATTGTTTCTCGCGAGCGACGAATCCAGCTACGTAACCGGAACCGAGTTGATAATCGATGGCGGCCACACTGCTCAGTAGCTAAGGAGTAAGTAGCTAGATATCTCAGCCAACTGAAGAGGCTAAGATTCTGTCTGATAACCGAAGGAGACCAGCGTGGAGGAAAAAGACCGAGGCTCAAGCGAGAAAATCGCCAATGAGCTCCGTGCGCAAATTCTTTCCGGCGACCTACTTCCGGGGTCTCGAATCTTGCAAGAGCAACTGGCAGTCGAATTTGGTGCCAGTCGGCTACCGGTCCGAGACGCACTGCGTCGTCTGCAAGCAGACGGACTGGTAACAATCGTTGTCAACACCGGTGCCTGGGTATCTAAACTCAATAAAACCGAGTGCGAAGAGGCCTATCTCATTCGCGAGAAGCTGGAGCCGCTTCTCGGACGCAGAAGCGCAGAGCAGATGCATCCAGACACAATTGTCGAATTACAAAAACTCTTAGAGCAGATGGAATCCTGTGACGATGTCGCTCAGTTCCTCAGGCTCGACAGGGAATTTCATCTGCTTTCCTACTCGCATGGACCTGCCGGAATGATCAAAGACCTAGTGGAGCGTCTGTGGAACACCACTCAGCATTACCGTCGAGCATTCGTGAAGCTAAGCGGACTCGAAAAAGACAGTGTCACTCACCTAGAGCACCGATTAATTCTGGACACTTTGGTTCGCGGCGACTTGGATGAGCTAGAAGTAATTCTGGGCGCTCACATTCGACGCACCCGCAAGTCGCTGGTCGCACACCCTGAGATTTTTGACTAAAAATTCGAATCCGATTCCAGGCTTTTTGCAGTCCAACCGGCGACTGAAATCCTAATTTTTCCCTCATCGCATACGGTTTACTAGACTTCAACGACTGTCTCGTTTATCCGATTTTGAGAGGAAGCAATGGCTAGTACTCCGATAATTATTGCCGATACCGGCTCCCCCAGTCAGATCCACGGCGTTCACGGCGGCCGGGGCGTCCTTCGCTGGAAGCGCTTTGTCACAGGGCTGATGATGCACGCCGCCTGGGATTCCTTCGAGCACAACCGTCTTGAGCCGGGCGCAGCGGTCGGCGAGCACGTTCACTCTCGAACCGAAGAGATTTATTTCATTATTCGCGGACGCGGAATGATGAAATATAACGGTGAACACTTTGAGGTTGGTCCTGGGGATTTGATTATGACCCCGCTTCACGGCAAGCATGCAATCGAGACCATTGGCGATGAGACTCTGGAGTTCTTCGTTGTTGAGGCGCTGCCGCCGGAGATCGTGAACGCACTTCCTCAGTACAGCCCTTCCGAAGAATCGGAGCACTAGTCATGACTTATAGCCCGCGAGTAAACCTCTACGAGACCGATGTGACTAACATCACTGAAATCATGGCGGGGCCCTGGAAGGCCATAAAAGTGGTTGACGTAGCTTCTGGTGAAACCCTTGAGTTCTCAACCGACGGCGAAGAGCACGGTGTTTTTGTGATTGAAGGCTCATTTGTTGCGACCATCCCGGATGGCTCAACGTTCGAGTTCAAGAAAGACATGTCGATGACCCTGGCCAGTGGCGGGGCCGCTTCGGTTGTTGCAGGCCCAGAGGGCTTCAAGATCTGTCAGGTAACAATGAGGGTCGACTAAGAAACTACTCCGCAGGAGTTTTTGGAGACCACAGTTTCACCGGAGCAGTCGTCTCGTAGTCCTTACCGTTTGGGTAGCTGACAAGTTCGAACTGCATACCCCAGGGGGCCAAGAAATAAATCCAACGCTGACCGGCGGCAAATGCCTTGCTTGAGACCGGTTCACCCAAAACCTCAACACCATGAGACTTCAGGTGTTCAATTGCAAGATCTAGGTCGTCCACATAAAAGGCAAGGTGGTGACCACCGGCATCGCTGTTTTTAGGCTGAGGCATCGGGGTTTGATCTACCGATTGGTATTCGAAGATTTCAAAGTTGGTGCCGTGGCCTAGACGAAAGTGACGATTCTGCTTGATCACTGTTCTGGGGTCAACGTTTAGTTGTCTTTCCATCCAGTCATCATCGGACTGGAAAGGACCCAGTTTGTAGATGTAATCGCAACCGATTACCTCGACAAAAAACTTGGTTGCCTGCTCGATATCCGGCACGTTGAAACCGACGTGGTCGGTGCCCCTTATTCCAGGAATTCCCTTTTTCATGACATGCCCATCTGCTAGCTATTGGATACAAACTACTCATGAAAGGCGCTTTATGCACGCTTTTTTGGGTTAGTGGTTGTAGTAATGTATCCAATCACGCTAAATTAGTACCAATAGCCAATCAATATTCTTTACGGAGTCATCGATGACCGAACGCATTCAGCTAGATCCCCTCGAGCCATGGGTTGAGATCAAAACCACCAAGCAGGACTATCAAAACGCCGACCCTAAATTACTCGAGACCATGCTCGGTCAGCTACACCTAATCAGAGCATTCGAAGAGGCGATTCTTGACATCGCCGGTGAGGGTCTGGTCCACGGTCCCGCTCACTCATCTGTCGGTCAAGAAGGTGGAGCAGTAGGTTCCATCGTCGGTATGCGCCCAACCGATGCCATCAATGGATCCCACCGAGGCCACCACCAATTTTTAGCTAAGGCAATTGCCTACGTAGCACCTCAACTAGATGTGACCAACCTTGTAACCAGCCAAGTCCAAGAAGTTTTGCAGAAGACCGCCGCCGAGATCCTTGGGCTTGCCCAAGGATATTGCAAGGGCCGTGGTGGCTCGATGCACCTTCAGTGGCATGAAGCCGGAGCACTGGGAACCAACGCGATTGTTGGCGGCGGTGTTCCGCTTGCAGCTGGTAACGCATGGTCACAGAAGCGAGCTGGAACAACGGATATGACAACCAGCTACTTCGGAGACGGAGCCGTAAACATCGGCAGCGTGCTTGAGAGCATGAACCTAACTGCCGCCTGGGATGTCCCACTAGTGTTTTTCATCGAGAACAACCTCTACGCGGTTTCGACCACGGTTGCCGAGGCAACCAAGGAAGATCGCCTAAGCGGTCGCGGAGTCGGTTTTGGTATTCCTAGCTGGCGCGTAGACGGAATGGACCCACTTGCCGTTTGGCACGTAATGCAAGAAGTTGAGGAGCATGTTCGTTCGGGCAAGGGCCCAGCGGTTGTTGAAGCAGAGGTCTACAGATTCTTCCACCAGAACGGAGCCTTCCCAGGAAGCGCGTTCGGTTACCGCTCAAAGGAAGAAGAAGAGCACTGGAGAAGCCGTGACCCACTGGACAAGGTTGCCAACGAGATGATCGAACTCGGTTTGATCACTCAGGAGCAAGTTGCTGACACCAGGAAGCAAGCAGTTGCCGCAATGGAGCTAGTCGCACTTGAATTGCTAGAGCCAGATCTAGACGGAAAGCCGGGAGCTAGAAAAATCAAGGCTAACCTCTGGCCAGACGCCGGTTTCGTGGACGTTGGACTGCGTTCGGATCTCTCAGAGCTTGCTGGAGCCAAGACTCTTGAGCAGGACTCTTACACCGGAGAAACAACCGACATTCGTTTTGTTGACGCCATGGCTAAGGGCATGGATCGTCAAATGGAACTTGATGACCGAATCATTATTTTGGGTGAGGATGTTCATCGCCTGAAGGGTGGCACTAACGGTGCGACCAAGGGCCTGCCAGATAAATATGACGGCCGAGTACTTGGAACCCCAATTAGCGAGAACGCCTTTGCGGGCCTTGGCGGCGGAATGGCCATGGACGGCAGGTTTCGCCCGGTAGTTGAGTTCATGTATCCGGATTTCCTTTGGGTGGCAGCCGACCAGGTCTTCAATCAAATCGGTAAGGCCAGGCACATGTTTGGTGGTCAGAACCCAGTGCCATTGGTTCTAAGAACCAAGATTGCAATGGGCTCGGGCTATGGCTCCCAGCACCTAATGGATCCAGCCGGCATTTTTGCTACCGCCCCTGGTTGGCGAGTAGTTGCAGCCAGCAACCCGTTTGACTACATCGGTCTCATGAACGCTGCGCTAAAGATGGAAGACCCAGTTTTGATGATCGAGCACGTTGATCTCTACACCCAGCGCGGTCTGATTCCAGCCGACGATCTTGACTACCACATCGAATTTGGCAAGGCACGAGTTGTTAGAGAAGGAAAAGACACCACAATTCTCAGCTACCTAAACATGGTCAACATCACCAAGGAAGCACTTGACCAGACCGGCCTAGATGGCGAACTGATCGATCTTCGCTGGCTAGATCGAGCGAGCATTGACTGGGACACCATCGGTGAGAGCATCAAGAAGACCAACAGTGTTGTCATAGTCGAGCAGGGCGTTCAAGGCACCAGCTACGGTGGGTGGCTGTCCGATGAGATACAGCGCAGGTTCTTTGACCACTTGGATCAGCCAGTTCAACGAGTTCACGGACGTGAAGCATCACCAAGCATCTCCAAGGTTCTAGAGCGAGCATCTATCGCAGGCCTTGAAGAAGTGGTGGCAGGC
Source organism: uncultured Aquiluna sp. (assembly GCA_913057795.1). GTDB lineage: Bacteria > Actinomycetota > Actinomycetes > Actinomycetales > Microbacteriaceae > Aquiluna. The sequence continues at coordinate 8,543 of CAJXOD010000015.1, read as the reverse complement.
TTGAACCTCGTGAAGGAAGGGTTTGGCAAAAACTAATGGCCACACAAATCAAACTTCCCGAGGTTGCAGCGGGTGCAACTCACGCAGTCATCTCTAGCTGGCAGGTCGCCGTTGGCGACCAGGTTGTCGTTGGCCAGCAAATAGCCGAAATCGAAACCGATAAGGCAGTCGTAGAGCTTTTGGCAGAAACCGCCGGAACTATTTTGGAGCTCATTGGCAAGCCAGGCGATGAAATGGAAGTCGGTAGCACCATTGCCATGGTTGGTGAAGCAGGCGAGACTGCTGCTCCAGAGCAAGCGACTCCGGCTGCAGAGGCACCAGTGCCACCAGCCGCATCTCCGGTTGCTAGCCCTGTCGCTAGCCCTGTTGCGGAGCCAGTCGCAACTCCAACTGGCACCGCCGCAGATGCCTCAGCAGTTGTTCCAGCTGAAACCGTTCAGGCTTCCGGGAGACAGCGCGTGTCTCCTATTGCCAGAAAACTAGCCAAGGATGCTGGCGTCGATGTGAGTCAGATCACCGGTACTGGCCCAAGTGGAAGGGTTGTCAGACGCGATGTCGAAGCGAGCGTCGCAAACGCTCCTGTTGCGGTTGAGCCAATGGCTGCACCTGTTGCAGCTAGCCCAGTAGCCGCACCTGTTGCAGCTAGCCCAGTAGTAGCCCCTCAGGTTCCAGCTCCAGTGAGCACCAGTGCTTCTAAGGAGCTTGCGAGCCAGGAGTACTCGTCTACTTACTCAACGGTTCCTCACACTTCGATGCGTAAGGCAATCGCCAGAAGGCTTACTGAGAGCAAGAGCACTGTTCCGCACTTCTACCTAAACGCAGACTGCAAAGTGGATGAACTGCTTGCACTGCGTAAGAAGATAAACGAAAGCTCACAGGTCAAGATATCGGTCAACGACATGGTTGTTAGAGCCGTGGCTGCAGCGTTTGAGGATGTCCCAGAAGCGAATGTTGTCTGGGGACCAGACGCCATGATCAAGTACGAGTCAGTAGACATATCGATCGCAGTCTCAACCGACGGTGGTTTGCTCACTCCGGTTATCCGAGGCGTTGAAAAACGGTCACTTAGCAACATTGCCAGGACCATCACTGACTTGGCCGAAAGGTCACGAGCAGGCAAGCTACGCCAAGAAGAACTAAATGGTGGAAGCTTTGCTGTCACTAACTTGGGCATGTACGGCACCTCAAGCTTCTCGGCGATCTTGAACCCACCGCAGTCAGGTATTTTGGCCGTCGGTGCAGCTGGGCCGAAGGCCGTGGTTGTGGATGGCGAGATAACTATCGCCACCATCATGAGCGTGACGCTATCTGCTGACCACCGAGCGGTTGACGGTGCGTTGGCTGCTCAGTGGCTAGCGGCCTTCAAGGCAAGGATTGAGAATCCTCTAACAATGCTTATCTAGCGCATAAAAAAATCCCCCCTAAGGCGGCTACCTTTTGGGGGGATTTTTTATGGCTTTCTTACGACTTTCGGTTATCAAGTAATGCGAAACACCAACGGCACCGTGGTTTTTGCGACGTTGCCGTTGGTGTTAGTGCCTAGGATCTGATTGTTGGGGCTTTGACTAGATGGCTGTGTAACCACCGTCAACGACGTGCTGCGATCCGGTGATGAAGCTGGCCTTGTCCGAGAGCAAGAAGACCACGAGGTTCGCCACCTCTTCGGCTGTTCCGAGACGGCCAATGGGGTGCAAGTCCACCATGGCAGCGTGTGCTTCCTCTGAAAAACTTGATAGCAGTGGAGTGTCGATGTAGCCGGGGTGCACCGAATTGATGCGCACACCGTCAGCTGCATAGGTGAGCGCTGTTGCCTTGGTGATTCCAGAAATAGCATGCTTTGTAGCAACGTAAGGCGCCATAGTGGAAACGCCTACAAGGCCTGCCACTGATGACGCATTCACGATGGCACCGCCACCGGCCTTGATTATTTCAGGAACTTGGTACTTTAGTCCGTAGAAAACAGAATCAACGTTGACTTCCATGAGCTGCTTATAGTCGTCAATGTCTGTCTCGTGAACAGGGCCTTGTGGGCCAACAATTCCTGCGTTGTTGAACGCCAGATGAAGGGCGCCGTAGGTTTCGACAGCCTTGTCGACGGCTGCTTTTACATCTTCGGGCTTACCGACGTTGCCGGCAACCGCGGTAGCTTTTCCACCCGCAGTTACAATTTCGGTGACGACCTCTTGAGCAACCTCAAGCGTTAGGTCGTTAACTATTACATTGGCACCTTCTGCTGCCAGCCCATGGGCAACAGCCCGTCCAATACCAGATCCTCCACCGGTTACCAGTGCGGTTTTATCTGTAAATTGCTTCATCATAATGTGCTCCTTCTTTCCCATTGTGTGGTCGAGATGTGCACTTTCAGCGTATTCCAACCCAACGTGCAAAGGCCGTTCTCCCAGTCAATGCGGAGGTTGAACCCCTCCCAAAGCCCTGTTTTACGGACTTTTCCCTACCCCGGAGCCGCAGCGAGATCGTGGCTTCTCCTCCCCGGAAGAGTCGCCACAGCAGCTTCAAAACAACGGGTGAAGGCGCCAGGAAGAACTAAACGGCGGCAGCTTTGCTGTCACCAACTGGAGCATGTTCGGCAGCTCAAGCTTCTCGGCGGTGTTGAACCCACCGCAGTCGAGAATCCTCTAATAGTGTCTTTCTAGCGCAAAAAAATCCCCCCAAGGCGGCTACCTTCCGGGGGGATTTTTTTATTGTCTAAATTACTGGATTACCATTCCGCCATCGATCATTAGAAGCTGACCGGTCATGTAGTCAGACTCTGGGCTGGCTAGGAACGAAGCAGTTCCAACTACGTCCTCTGGGTAGCTGTAGCGCTTCATAAGTATCATGTTCTCAGCGATGTCATCCATTGACTGCCCCCGCTTCTCGAACTTGCCGATTTCGACTAGGTCCTTGTCTAGCTGCTCCCACATCTCGGTGCGAACAACCCCTGGGCCGTAGCCGTTGACGGTGATGTTGTGCTCAATAAGCGACTTGGCGCCGGCCTTGATTAGACCAAGAATTGCGTGCTTTGTCATTGTGTACACGGTGACGTCATCGAAAGCCTCGCGAGAAAGAATCGAGCCAACGTTGAGAATCTTGTATGGATACTCGCGCTTGCCCTGATCCTTCATCTGCTGAGCAACCTTCTGCATAACGTTTAGGGATCCCCAGGTGTTGACTTTGTTCAGTAGGTCGAAGTTTTCCTTGGTGATGTCCAAGAAGAACAGTGGCTTGTTGATGCCTGCGTTGTTCAGAAGAAGGTTGATTTCGCCAAAAGTGTCAACGGTGTGCTGAACAGCTGCCTTGGCGTCTTCCTCGCTGGCAACATCAAGTTTTATGTAGGTGGCCTTGCCTCCATCGGCAATGATTTCATCGGCAACGGCCTTGATGCCCTCAATGTTTAGGTCGCCGAGGCAAACTTCCGCGCCTTGTGCTGCCCAGTGCTTGGCGATTGCGGCGCCCATTCCTTGCGCAGCTCCCGTAATAAGGGCCTTTTTACCTGCCAGTCTTGTCTTATCCATCGTTGTTCCTTCCTCATTGAAGCTCGATCATTGTGGCGTAAGAAATCTAAGTTAATTTTTACGACGTTTCGGGAATAGTGTAAACCCTTACAGAACAACAAGAGGCTCTCAGAGAACAAACTTTAGGGAATTGTTACCTGTTTTTGAAGGTCATAAATCGCGCAAAAAACCGCGGTCGATTAGGCCCGAAGTCTACTCTCGAGATTTTGCAATTCCACCTTCAGCTCCTCCGGCATTTTGTCGCCAAAGCTCTCAAAGAATCCCGCAATTTCAGCGGCTTCGTGGCTCCAAGTGTCCCGATCAACCGCAAGCAATTGAGCAAGTTTCTCCTCTGAGAGCTGTAGGCCTTCGGTGTTTAGCGCCTCGGCTTTTGGAACCATGCCAATTGGGGTTGCGATCGAGGAGTCTTTGCCCTCAATTTGCCCCACGATCCACTGCAGAACCCTCATGTTTTCACCAAAGCCTGGCCAAATGAACTTGCCGTTTTCATCTTTTCGGAACCAGTTCACCTGGAAGATGGTCGGCAAATTAGCCGGATCAAGCTTTTCGGCGAAAGACAACCAGTGACCGAAGTAGTCACCCATGTTGTAGCCGCAGAACGGCAACATGGCAAATGGATCGCGTCGAAGGATTCCAATTGGTCCCTCGGCAGCAGCAGTTTGCTCACTGGCAATGGTTGCTCCTAGGAAAACGCCATGCTGCCAGTTCAGGGATCGAACAGCCAGCGGCACGTTGGTGGCTCTTCTGCCACCGAACAAGATCGCGTCTAATTCGACACCTTCGGGCTCTGCCCAATTGTCACTAAGGCTCGTAACCTGATCGATTGGCAGGCAGAACCTAGCATTTGGGTGAGCGGCAGCTTTTCCACTGTCCTTGTTCCAGGGGTCACCCTTCCAATCAGTCAGGTGGTCTGGGGCTTCATCGGTAAGACCCTCCCACCAAACGTCTCCGTCTTTAGTGGTGGCGACGTTGGTAAAAATAGCGCCCTCGCGCATTGAGTCAACCGCAACCTTGTTGGTGGAGATTCCAGTACCCGGCGCGACTCCAAACAAACCGTTTTCCGGGTTGATTGCGCGGATCTTTCCTCTATCGTTTGGCGCCATCCAAACAATGTCATCGCCCAGGGTCTCGACTTTCCAGCCTGGCATTTGAGACTGCAACATCGCAAGATTTGTTTTACCGCAGGCGGAAGGGAAGGCGGCCGCCACGTGGTACTTCTTTTTTTCAGGGGTGGTAATTCTGATTAGTAGCATGTGCTCTGCCAACCAACCTTCGTCGCGCGCAAGGACCGAACCAATGCGAAGCGCCATGGCCTTCTTGCCAAGCAGTGAATTGCCGCCGTACCCAGAACCGAAGGACCAAATCTCTCGGGTCTCCGGGAACTGAACTACGTAAACGTTTTCCGGGTTGCAGGGCCAGGGGGTATCGGCAACGGTGTTTCCTTGGTCATCAATCAGTGGTTGACCAACCGAATGAATCGCAGGGACCCAGTCGGCACCTGCAGCAATCCTGTCTACAATCTTGTCGCTGACACGGGTCATTATTCGCATCGATGCCACGACATAAGGGGAGTCTGTTATTTCAACTCCGTAGCGAGCAAGCGGTGAGTTGAGTGGCCCCATGGAAAACGGGATCACATACATTTTGCGACCACGCATCGAACCCGCAAATTTCTCATTGAGTTCAGCGCGCATTTTTGCCGGCTCAACCCAGTTGTTTGTTGGCCCTGCGTCCTTTTCTTCCTCAGAACAAATAAACGTTCTGGACTCGACTCTTGCAACATCGGCAGGGTCAGTACGTGCGATAAAGCTGTTTGGTCTGATCTTCTGATTTAGTTTCTCAAAGGTGCCATTTTCAACAAGCAGCGCGTTGATTTTTTGGCCTTCGGGATAAGAGCCGTCACACCAGACTATTTCGGTTGGATCGGTTAGATCGGCAACCTCGGTTACCCAACGCTTCAGTGTCGACAGTGACATAAAAAACTTTCTTGTGCTTCTACGTTTAGGCTAACGCTTGCGATAAATGTGTTTGCCCGGGTCAGGGCAGCTGTTTGAGACTCGCATTTGGGTTTCGCGAGATAGGAAAAACCTTTGGGGTTTGACATTATTGTATCCAATCAGGGTCAAAGATTGCAAATACAGGCGGTAATACCAGTAAAAAGGCTTTGGTTGTATACATGAGAACCAAAGGCTGGTGAGTTGCTGGAGTGTTTTACGAGTGGATTGTTGGCGACTAAAGCGCCTTTAAACGGTCAGAAGACCCAAATTTTGATATCGTTTTGCGACAAACGCCTTTGTAGTAAATGAAGGCGCTACTTTGGCCGCGTAAATGCAGCTGGTTTTTGGTGCGCCCGCGGCTGTGGACAGAGAAAGACACTGACTAATCATTTGGCCCCCACAATCATCTTTGATAAACGGTATGACATAAGTATGCCAGCTAAAACTTCTGAGCCAACTATTCCTCAAGGCACGTTGGTGAATTACCAAAAAGCACATCGACCTAGGTCTAGGAGGTCCTTAAAGTGACTTCAAAACCGCAACCCTTTAGACTTTGGTCCAATGAGAACTATTAGTTGTAAAGAACTCGGCGGGGCGTGCAGTCAAGCGTTTCGAGGCTCTACCTTCGAGGAAGTGGCCAGCCAGAGCCAACAGCATGGTGCTGAGATGGTCGCTTTGGCAGATCAACCGCACCTTGATGCCATGTCAGAAATGATGACCATCTTGGAATCGGGCCACGTTGAAGAGTGGATGAACGCCAAGATGGAGCTCTTTGAGCTTTTGCCCGACGATGGTGAGTAGCTAACTCGAAACTTTACCCAAACAAACCAGACATCACACCAGACCAGCCCTGACGAATATCGTCAAGCTTCAGATCTGCAATGTCTTTGATTTCTACTAATCCTGAGGTTGCATCGGTAACACCGATTCGAAGGCAAGGCACACCTCTTGCTTCACAGAGAGCTTGGAACTTTACATCGTCTTCTCTGCCAACGCTGACTAGCACCCTGGTTTGAGACTCTGAGAACAAAGCTGCTGTCTGGTCGATGTCATCGCGATCAAGAATGTCGCCGAGCCAGATTCTGGCACCGACGTTGAATCGAAGCGATGCTTCTAGTATTGCGATGCCAAGACCACCCTCGGAAAGATCGTGAGCGGATTCAATAAGGCCCTGGATACTTGCCCCATGCAAAAGGTCTGCGAGCAGTCTCTCTTTTGCCAAGTCCACCTTCGGCGGTTGCCCACCTAGGTGGTCATGAATGTCTTTAGCCCAGGCTGAGCCATCCAGCTCGTCATAAGTGGCTCCGAGAAGATAAATGTTGTTTCCATCATCTTGCCAACCGGACGGGATTCTTCTCGCGACATCGTCAATAACACCTAGGACACCGACTACCGGAGTCGGGTAGATGGCTACATCACCCGATTGGTTGTAGAAGCTGACGTTTCCACCGGTGACCGGGATGCCCAGTTCAAGACAAGCATCTGCCAGTCCGGCGGTGGCTTCTTTGAATTGCCACATCACTTCTGGGTTTTCAGGAGAGCCAAAGTTTAGGCAGTTAGTCACCGCTCTTGGCACTGCTCCGGTGACTGCAACGTTCCTATAGGCCTCAGCCAATGCAAGCCTGGCTCCCTCGTAGGGGTTCAGGTAGGCGTACTTGCCGTTGGCATCCGTTGCTAGCGCAACACCAAGGCCCGATTCCTCAGAGACTCGGATCATGCCGGAATCATCCGGCATTGAAAGCGCCGTGTTGCCGCCCACGTACTTGTCATATTGCGCCGTGATCCAGCTCTTGTCAGCCTGATTGGGGGTGGCAATTAGCTGCATGAGCTGAGTTGCTAGCTCGGCTGCGTTTTTAGCTCTTGGAAGCTTTGCCGAGCTGTTTTCATTCAGTTCGTTTTGGTAGGCAGGGTAGGCGACTGGGCGCTCATAGACCGGGCCATCGTGGGCAACGGTTCTTGGTGGGACATTGACGATTTCTTCGTGACCCCAGTTGATATACAGCCGATCCTCGTCGATGACGTCACCAAGTACTGAGTACTCAACTTCCCACTTGTTTACTATGCTCTCGAATTCTTTTAGGCGCTTTTTAGGAACCACTGCGCACATGCGCTCTTGGGACTCTGACATCAGAATCTCTTCTGGAGTAAGCGATTCGTCCCTCAGCAGCACATTCTTTAGCTGCACTCTCATGCCCTTGCCACCGTTTGAAGCAAGTTCTGACGTGGCGCAGGAAATTCCGGCACCACCCAGGTCTTGAATTCCAGCAACTACTCCCGCATGAAACAGCTCAAGGCAGCACTCAATTAGGACCTTCTCGGCAAATGGGTCGCCGACCTGAACTGCTGGCCGCTTGGTTGGGCCGGTTGACTCGAACGTTTCCGAGGCTAGAACCGAAACGCCGCCGATTCCATCGGCGCCAGTTCTTGCTCCGAAGAGAATCACTAGGTCGCCTGGGTTTGAAGCCTTGGCAAGTTTTAGGTCTTCGTGCTTCATTGAGCCAATGGATAGAGCGTTCACAAGGGGATTGCCCTGGTAGACCGAGTCAAAGACTGTTTCTCCACCGATGTTTGGAAGGCCTAGGCAATTACCGTAGAAGCTAATGCCATCGACTACGCCGTGGACGACGCGCGCAGTGTCCGGGTGGTTAGGGGCACCGAAGCGAAGCTGGTCCATGATTGCAATTGGTCTCGCGCCCATTGACAAGATGTCACGGACGATTCCGCCAACACCGGTTGCTGCGCCTTGGAAGGGTTCGATGAAGCTGGGGTGGTTATGGCTTTCAACCTTGAAGGTGACCGCTAGGCCTTCGCCGATGTCCACTACGCCGGCGTTCTCACCCATGCCAACCATGAGGTATTTTTTCATCTCGTCAGTTACTTTTTCACCAAATTGGCGAAGGTAGATCTTTGAGGACTTGTAGCTGCAGTGCTCGGACCACATAACTGAATACATGGCAAGCTCCGACGAGGTTGGTCGGCGGCCAAGGATATTTTTTATTTCTTGATACTCGTCCTGCTTGAGGCCGAGTTC
>CAJXOD010000014.1 GCA_913057795.1 uncultured Aquiluna sp. | reverse complement strand
GATGAAACCGACGAGGTTCTAGCGGTATTGTCCTCTGGCAAGGTAATCAGGAGCTCGGCTAACGAGGTTCCAGCAAAGGGCCGCGACACTATGGGCGTAGTTTTTGCTAGGTTTGACCAGAGCGACTCAGTTCTGTCGATTGCCAGAAATGCCGAGCGCAACCTAGAAACTAACGACGAACCAGAAACTGAAGGAGCGGCCGTTGACATCGCTGTTCAGCCGGAATAAAACTCCTAAGGAACCCAAGAAACAAATTCGTCTCAAGCTACGAGGCGTAGATGTTTGGTCAGCTGTAAAAGTCGGATTCCTTATTTCCATCGCGAGCTCAATCGCACTGGTTGTCGGGGCGTGGTTGATCTGGTCCGTCCTTGCCAACTCGGGGATTTTCTCCTCAATCGGTGGCCTGCTGGGATCTGTGCTCGGCGATGGCAGCAATGTGAACCTAGAGGATGATTTTTCTTTTTCTAATGTCATGACCACGGCAACGACGCTTGCACTGCTAAATGTCGTGTTAACTACTGCCCTCTGGGCAGTCTGGGCGGTAATTTTTAACCTAATTTCTAAGCTGGTAGGTGGGCTAGCGCTCACTTTCACCAACAACTAGAGATCTAGGGTTTGTGGCAGGTGTTTTTTTCTAGTAGCATCATCTTGCTCGACGGGCCTATAGCTCAGGTGGTTAGAGCGCTTCACTGATAATGAAGAGGTCGGAGGTTCAAGTCCTCCTAGGCCCACGGTGAGCACTTTCCGCCAGGGAATGCTCGCTATGGGGACTTAGCTCAGTTGGTAGAGCACCTGCTTTGCAAGCAGGGGGTCAGGGGTTCGACCCCCCTAGTCTCCACAAAGTAGAAAGACCCGTCAGAAATGGCGGGTCTTTTTCTTTTGTTAGGGTGGACAAAATGTCACGAATTCACGCACTTGACTCAGCTAGAGCGACACTTCTCCTTCTTGGGGTGCTGTTTCACTCCGCTGTCTTTGTGTATCTCTATCAGGAGCCCGCGAGCCTTTCGGAATTCCTGGTCGTTACTTACCTTCACCAACTGCTGCATGCTTTTCGCATGCCAGCATTTTTCGTGATCTCTGGCTTTTTTGCCGCATACCTTCTCGAAACTCGCGATACGCGAATGTTTTTGGGTAATCGTCTTAGCCGGATTGCCCTCCCGCTTGCGATCTTCTGGTTGCCCCTTACTTTTGCCAACGGTTGGGCTAGTCAAGGGTCTTGGATCTCTGGTCGCGATTCTTTCAGTGTCCTCCCCATTGATTTTCAGCACCTGTGGTTTTTGTTTTACCTTGTCATTTACAGTTTTATTTTCGCGGGAACCGGAAAAGTAATCTCCGGGCTAGTTGGAAGGAGAATCCACCCCGTATCGACAATGCTTTTGATCGGGTCCCTGGCACCCGTTTTACCGGGAGTTTTGGATGGGGAAGGGACCCTAGGCACTAGCACAGGGATTTTCCCAGAACCTGGGTTGCTGCTTTGGTACCTTGTTATTTTCCTCTCAGGAACAGTGGCATACCACCAAAGGGAGTTCTGGCTTCAATACCTAAAGAGATCGGCAATCTTGTTTACGGGGTTATTTCTGACTTTATTCACGGTCTTCTTCTTTGTTCAAGATTGGGGCCTGGCGCTGACGGATTGGATCTATGGCTCAGCAGTCGTTTTAGGTAGCTACGCAGCAATCGGACTGTTTCTGAGATTCGGTGACAATCCAAGCAAGGGCATGAGGTTTGTGTCCGATGCTAGCTATTGGTTGTACCTTGTCCACCTACCTCTAGTTTTTATATTCTTGGTCGGTTTTAGTGCGAATGGCTTTGGGGCGTTTGCCACGATCGCACTTTCTGGCTCACTAGCGCTTTTCTTCGGGCTCCTTAGCTACAAAGTACTCGTCAGGCATACGGTCATTTCCAATCTTTTGAATGGAAAGAGACACCCTTTGCGGGTAAAAAAGCCTGATTTCTCAAAAGAGGCCTAAAACCGTGGAATCGGAGGTGTGCACTCCCATGGCGTCGCCTTGGCCTTGAGTTGCTTAACGTTAATAGGCTTTGCCCCCGCCTAGACAATTCCTACTTGGCCCCAAAGCAAAAAGACCCGGGGCCAAGACCTAAAAAGACTAGATTTCTAGTTACTTAATCTTTAGAGACTAGGAAATATAGCCCAAAGCACGGCTGCAACCAGCGGAGGGAAAAGCAGAGCTAGGTTCATCTTCAGTGTGTACTTGGACTCTCCTCTGGAAGCATGGAGCAAGATAGCGCCGATCATTGTTAGCGCCAATCCAATAGCCGCCGCCACCGCAAACCAAAGTGCCCACTGAAATCCAACAAAGTAACCAATCACACCTAGAACCAGGCCAGCCACACCGAGGAGTTCCAGCCATGCAATAAGTCGCACGGTGCCTAACGAGATATTTTCGATCCAACCAAATCCGGCATCTAGCAACTTCTGGCGACTGGCTCCAGCCTTAAACATGCCGGCCTTGAAAAATGCAAAAGCCGTGAAGGCCGATGCGGCTGCGGCAATTATGCCGATGATTAAGTTCATTTGTGATCTCCTCTAATAAAATATACAAGTCTAGGTACCCTAGACGAAGTATGTCTAGCACAGTAGTCTAAAAATATCTACCCAACGTTTAGTCTGGAGTTGGTAGGCTTTAGATATGGAAGTCAAGGCGGAATGCGAGCGAAAGGCCGGTACTTGGCGTGTTCGAGTTCCGGAGTTGGATAACCTGCTGATTTCCTCAAAGCGTCTTGACCTTGCCACCGAGCAAATCAAAGATTTGGTTCACGAGTACCGGGGCGTTGATCGCTGTAGGGTCGTTGTGAAAATAGAAACCAAAATGCCTGGCATTATTTGTGACTTGGAGAATGCTCAGGCCAAGATGCGAGAAGCAAACCGACTGCAGGAAGAGTCTTCCCGAGAAGTTCGGGAAGTTGTGGCGAGACTCAGGACTGAGGGGTTGAGCATGCGTGATATTGGAGTTCTACTCCAAATTTCGCCCCAGCGAGTGGCGCAGCTCACTTAAAACCCCCTTCGTAACCAACATGTCAGTCTCGACGAAAATTACACCAGATGCTCGCGGTCCTTGGACGAAAAATTAAATCTGACTTATAGTCCGATGTTGAAAACCTAGGTCTAAACCATTGGACTGGTCCGGCACACAGACCCCTCTGGTCTCAGGAAAACAGAAAGAACTGCCACGGGCGGTTCTTTTTTCTCACCCCTGCACCTGTTTACAATTACGTATGAATTTTTTAAGGGGCAAGGCTTTAGGCCCCGTTGCACTTTTAGCAGTTGTGCTTGTAGCCGTGGCGGCATATTTCTTCCAGCCGTGGAAGCTGTTTGTTGACACGGAAGTTCAAGAAGCCATTCCAACGGTATATCCAACCCCATCAGAAAACTCGACGGCTTCGCCTCGGGAGACCGAGACACCTCAGGAGACGGTCCAGTTTCCGCTCGTTCTAGCGCAAGGTGTTTTGGTTTCTCACGAGCATCAAACCTCGGGGGAAGTAAAGATTCTGCAGTTGGACGATGGCAGCAGAGTGCTTAGGCTTGAAAATCTTGATACCAGTGACGGACCAAGGGTCGCAGTTTGGCTAACTGATGCACCTGTTATCGAGGGCCAAGAGGGTTGGCGGGTATTTGATGATGGAAAGTACATCAGCCTGGGCGCGATGAAGGGGAACCAGGGGAATCAGAATTATGAGATCCCCACCGACCTGGATCTTTCAGATGCCTCTTCGATCTCGTTGTGGTGTGTGACTTTTAGCGTTTCGTTCGGCGCGGCTGAGCTGGTACCAACCTCGTAGTTCTGGTGTTTGCACGTGGAAAGCGTTAGTCAAGAATCAGGCAGCTAGACTTTTTAGTATGAGTAATAAGTGGATACTGCTCGCGTACGCCGCTCTGTTCTTTGGAATCGTCTCTACTTACGACTCCTATGCGGATAACACCTATCTGGTTGCGCTTGCCGGGATAACCATCAGCGTCGCGGGTGTTGGAGCTTGGTTGTGGTCTGTTCAACCCAAAAGAGACAAGGGCTAGCCTTTGTCGTCAGAGATATAATCATTAAACACTTCAGCCAGGGATATCTCCCTGGCTGAAGTTCAGTTCGTTTTCGGTTTTTAGCCAAGCAGCGCTTCTACGTCAACTCCTGGTGGGAGGATGACTGCGTCGATGACATGGATCACTCCATTGGAGGCCATTATGTCGGTAGCTGTGACGTTCGCAGTGCCGTTGATTACAACGCCATTGGATGTGTCAACCGCAAAGGTCGAACCTTCAACTGTTGTTACGTCTCCGGTCATAACGTCGGCCGCATAAACCTCACCGGCCACAACGTGGTAAGTCAGGATTGATTGAAGGACGGCTAGGTTCTCAGGTAGAAGTAGTGCGTCTAGAAGACCGGCTGGTAGTGCCGCAAAGGCCTCATCAGTTGGTGCAAAGACGGTGAACGGACCTTCACCCTGAAGTGTGGTCACCAAGTCAGCTGCGCCAAGTGCGGCGGCCAGAGTTGTAAAGGTTCCAGCTCCAACTGCTACCTCAACAATGTTTCCCAACGCTTCTTCGGTCATGGTCTCATCGACCTGAGCTTCTTCCATCGTTTCTACTGGCTCTGCAACCTCATCTGCGGGTGCGCAGCCGGTCAGCACTAGAGCCGCAACTGCGATTCCAGCTAAGGCGGTAAGTCTGTTTTTTCTCATCGTTCCTCATATCTTTCGGGTTGTTTGAAAATGCGATCCGACAGTCCCGAAACGCTCTCAAAGATTAACAACCCAAAATCTGTGTTCCGTGGGAGCGCGGTGGCAATTGACTGAGTAGTTTCTAGGAGAAGTCTGGCAAAGTAGCGCCAGCAACTTTCTAAGGCTTAGCCGTGGTAAGGGTGATAGAAAGTCGAATCTGTCTGACGACAGGCTGCTTGCCTTTCGGGAGCGTTAAATAGAAAAGCCAGGGATTTCTCCCTGGCTTTTCGCTTGTAACTTAGTTACAAATTACTTAAGCAATGCTGCTGCGTCGACGCCTGCTGGTACTAGTACTGCGTCGATTACGTGGATAACACCGTTTGAAGCTGCGATGTCGGTTGCGGTTACCTTGGCGGTGCCATTGATAACTACGCCGTCAGAAATGTCAACGGCCATTGTTGAGCCTTCGACTGTTGGAACATCACCGGTGGTGACGTCTGCGGCATGAACCTGACCGGACACTACGTGGTAGGTCAGGATTGACTTTAGGGCGTCTACGTTTTCTGGTAGCAATAGTGCTGCTACTAGACCCTCTGGAAGGGCCGCAAAGGCGTCGTCGGTTGGTGCGAAGACTGTGAACGGTCCTTCGCTCTGCAGGGTTGCTACTAGGTCAGCTGCGCCCAGTGCTGCTGCAAGAGTGGTGAAAGTTCCTGCTTCGACTGCTACTTCAACTATGTTCTTGTCTGTCATAATTTCCTCAATGTTTCGATCTGAATGGAATACGGAACGAAGGTCTCGGGACGTATATCTAATGCAACAGACAACCACGACTAACATTCCGTCGTTTAGCTGATGTTCACACTGGGCGTATAAGTGTCATTACTGTTTTTTGGGGCTGAGGAGCAAGTCATTTATCGGGAGCCGCTCGGCGTGCCAGCCATTGATGGGGTGATCGGATGGATATCCGATCGACATTCCGCAAACCAATGCGTAGTCATCGCTAACTTCAAACTCAGAGCGAATAATGTCAGGGTGTCCACCTAGGTAGCCCTGGGCACAAGTACCCAACCCCTTTGCGTTGGCCGCTAGCATCACGTTTTCCATAAACAATCCAAGATCAAGCGTTCCAAACTGGTCTAGGCCGCGGTGGGTGAAAAAGAACAGCGCGGTCGGTGCGCCGAAAAACTCGTAGTTTCGTTCTAGGAAGCTAAATCTTGCGGCCGCGTCTTTCCGGTCTATGCCTAGAGTTTCGTAAATGCCCTTACCAACGGCCTGGCTTCGCTCCACAAGCCCCCTTGGGTAGGGAACCTCGTGCGTGAAGTCTGGTTTGGCTCCTAGGTTCGGAAGCTCCGTCGACTCACGCAACCTAGTAATCAGGCGCCGACTTATTCGATCGCGCTGCTCACCTTCGGCAACCGCTACGACAAAAGGCCTGGTGTTCGACCAGCTCGGTGCGGTGAGGCCATCGGTGAGAATGTCGGTTAGAACACCAGGTTCGATGGGCGAGTCCAAGAAGTCTCTGGTTGATCGTCTGGACTGGGTTAGTTGTTTCCAGTTTTCATAGCTAAGCATCCTTGAATGCTATGCGAGTTCTGGATTAGCTGCTGACTTGGGCCCAGCTAGGCTTCCGATCATGAACATGGGACAGAGGGTTTTACTTAGGACGCTCGGTGTGACCACATCGATGTCAGTTTTGTTGATCCTTTATTACAACCTCTCGCCAAATTATGTCAACGATGAAGGCTTTCTAGTAGAAGAGTTTTGGGCCCTTGGGCTAGCTACCCTTGGACTGAGTGGCTCTTTCTTGGGGCTGTTTTTCTTGGTTTCTTGGCTTTGGGTTTCCAGCCGCAAAGCACATAAGTCTTCCAACCGATAACTGCAATCGTTTGAGATAATTGGCCAATGGAAGATCTAGCCGCACTAGTTGCAACCATCCTTGTTCTATTAGGTGGCGTGGCGCTAATCAACATACTGTTAGCCGTTTTGTCGAGGCGCAAAAAGCTAAAGCCCTGGATAGCAATGGTTTTTAATGCCCTAACTGGGTTCGCGGCTATTTTCGGCATCAGCATTAGTTGGGCTCTTGGCATAGTTCCGCTAATGGGCCTAATCGTCGGCTCGATAATACTTACTTGGCCAAACAGAAAACGCCGTTAAGAATTTTGCATGACGCTTGTCAATAAAAGAACTTAGCGCGGGCGAACGTAGAAGTCTTCTGCGGTAGTTGCTCCAGATATTGGCGCAATCGGTCGAATAGCGTCTAATGTTTGAGCCATGTCGACGATGACCAGAATTACCCTAGAAACCCAAGGCCACGTTTTACTCATTGGCCTGAATCGCCCTGAGAAGCTGAACGCCGCGGACGAGCAGATGCTCCACGAATTGTCACTCGCTTACGGCCAGCTAGATACCGATCCCAATCTAAGAGTCGGTTTGGTCTTCGCCCACGGCGACCACTTCACTGCTGGTCTCGATCTGCAAGATGTTGGGCCAAAGCTTGCCGCAGGCAAGCTCCAAATGGTTCCGGAGGGTGGGCTAGACCCCTGGGGAATCACCACTAAACAAGTTTCAAAGCCAGTGGTTATGGCAACCAGGGGGACCTGCTTCACTCTTGGAGTGGAATTAGCTTTGGCAAGCGATGTTGTAATTGCGGCAACTGACTCAAGGTTTGCTCAGCTAGAAGTTAGTCGGGGCATCATGCCTTTTGGCGGAGGAACCATAAGGTTTCCGGCAGTCGCTGGACACGCAAACGCCATGCGTTACTTACTAACTGGAGACAGCTTTGATGCACAGCAGGCTCTAGCCATGCACTTAGTTACTCAAGTGTGCGAACCCGGTCAAGAATTTGAGACAGCTCTGGAAATCGCGAAGCGAGTTGCAAGTCAGGCGCCGCTGGCTGTGCAGGCGACACTTGCCTCTGCAAGAGCAATAGATTCGGAGCAAGAAAAAAAGCAGGTGTTTCAGCGACTGGCCTCCTTGATGCAGACAAAGGACGTTGCAAGAGGCATGGAGGCGTTCATGACCAAGCAGCCCGCCAACTTCGAGGGCAATTAGTTTTTGTTAGTTATAAATCAAAAGCCCATGCTGTTTTTGTAGGAAAGCTCCAAATAAGCAAACCTCCAAATGACGCGGATTGTACGCAGTCACAAAGTTTCTAAACACCCCTTGGCGAGAATGCAATTCTGTCCTTTACTAGGAGTTGAGGTGAGAAATGAATATCAATGAGGACATTCAACTAGACGTCGAGGCAACCGGGGAAAGAATCCTTGGCAGGTGGGCGGACGTTCGTCGCCACACCCGTTCGGTGATAGAAGACCACAAGCTTTACAAACAAGAGGGCCAGCCAATGGCTGAGCATCGAGAGACAGTTCTCAAGCAGCTTCGGACCCTGGTAGACGCCGGAGCAACGCAGCACGGTTTCCAGTCAGAGTTCGGTGGAACCATGAATCCTGGAGCCTCGCTTTCCAGCTTCGAAGAGCTGCTTTTTGCCGATCCTTCGTTACAGATTAAATACGGCGTTCAGTACGGATTGTTCAGCTCTGCGATTTTGTATCTAGGAACCGAATATCACCACAAGACCTTTTTAGGCAGCGCCGTCAGTACTGAAACTGTTGGGGCCTTCGCAATGACCGAGACTGGCCACGGCTCGGACGTGGCATCGATTGGTACAACTGCCACCTACGACGCCGACACTAAAGAGTTTGTTATCCACACACCGGATCGTCACAGCTACAAGGACTACCTAGGAAATGCAGCACTCCACGGTCACGCTGCGGTTGTGTTTGCACAGCTTTACACCGGCGGTGAAAAGCATGGAGTCCATGCCTTCTTCGTCCCAATTCGCAAGCGCGGCAAGCTCTTGCCTGGGGTTGGCAGTGAAGATGACGGTCTAAAGGGTGGTCTAAACGGAATTGACAACGGAAGATTGTATTTCGATAGCGTCAGAGTTCCACGGACAAACCTTCTAAACCGATACGCAGACGTAAGCGAAGACGGTGTTTACACCTCGGTTATCGAATCTTCCGGAAGAAGATTCTTTACTCAGCTTGGCGCCTTGGTTCAAGGAAGAGTTTCTCTCACCGGCGGTGTCGTGAACGCCCAGAAGCTCGCTCTAGACATTGCCATCAGATACTCGCTTGAGCGCAAACAGTTTCCAGGACCAGACGGTGAAGAAAAAACCATCATGGATTACGGACGTCACCAGCGCAGACTCTTGCCGCTTTTGGCTAGAACCTATGCACAAGTCTTCACCCACCAGGAACTTCTTGATCAGTTCCACGCTGTCTTTACTGGTGAAAACGACACCGATGAGTCGAGACAGGATCTTGAAACCGTAGCAGCAGCCTCCAAGGCACTTAGTTCTTGGTACGCGTTAGAAACCGTTCAAGAGTGCCGGGAGGCATGCGGTGGTCAGGGCTTTATGGCCGAACACCGATTGACGGGACTCAGAGCAGACCTCGATGTTTATGTGACTTTTGAAGGCGACAATAATGTCATGCTTCAGCTTGTGGCCAAGCGCCTCTTGGGCGACTATGCAAAAGCTCTCAAGTCACCAGATTTCGGGACGCTTGCAAGTTATGTTGCCGGTCAAGTCGGCGAAGCGACAATTAATCGCGGTGGCCTAAGGGGTCTCGCTCAGAAGATGGTTGATTTTGGCTCCACTGCTCGTTCAGTCGGCTACGTCAAGGAAGAAGATTCCCAGCACCAACTTCTAACCGACCGAGTCCACACCATGATTGCAAAGCTTGCAAACAACCTGAAGCACTCGGGTCCCAAAAACGCCCAAAAGCAAGCCGAGCTGTTTAACCGCTATCAGAATGATCTGATTCTTGCGGCAAAAGCACATGGTGAACTGATCCTGTGGGAGGCGTTTACGTCGGCCCTAAAGACAATTGAGGATGAGGGCTCCAAGCAAATTCTGACTTGGCTCAGAGACCTCTATGGTTTCAGCGTCTTAGAAGAAAACTTGTCCTGGTACTTGATTAACGGCCGACTGTCTTCCTCGCGGGCCGAGGCAATAACTGAATATATCGACACCAGACTGTTGCCAAGACTAAGGCCTCACGCAGAAAGCCTGGTCGATGCATTCTTGCTGACGCCAGGTTTGGTCCGCACTACTTTGGCGGCGGATGAGAAGGAACGACAAGCAACTCGCTCGCAATTAGTTAGGAAATAATGCAACCTCAAGATGTCTACTTCGTAGACGGAGTCAGAACCCCATTCGGAAAAGCTGGCGAGAAGGGCGTTTACTGGAACACTCGAGCCGATGACCTAATCGTGAAGGCGATGATTGGCCTCTTGGAGCGACATCCAGACCTAGACCGGGCAGCAATCGACGACGTGGCAATTGCAGCCACCACCCAGCAGGGCGATCAGGGCTTAACTATTGGCCGAACCGCCAGCATCTTGGCCGGTCTTCCAGAAAGCGTTCCTGGTTTTGCCATTGATCGGATGTGTGCCGGAGCAATGACCGCTGTAACCACGACGGGAAGCTCGATTGGAATCGGCGCATATGACCTTGTTTTGGCCGGTGGTGTTGAGCACATGGGTCGACACCCAATGGGCTTTGATGCTGACCCAAACCCTAGGTTTCTGTCTGAAAAGCTAGTTAGTCCAGACGCTCTGAACATGGGTTGCACAGCCGAGAAAATTCACGATCGCTTTCCAGCGTTGACAAAAGACAGGGCAGACGCGTTCTCGGTTTTATCTCAGCAAAAGGCGGCCAAAGCCTATAAGGACAACAAAATTCAGCCGGATTTGATACCGGTGTCTGCTGGCAGTGAAGCCGGCTGGTCACTAGTGTCCCAAGATGAACTCATGCGACCGGAGTCAACGATCGAGGGCATGCAGGGGCTCAAAACCCCTTTCCGTGCTCACGGAAAAGTAACCGCCGGCAACGCTTCTCCATTGACCGACGGCGCAACAGTTGCGCTACTGGCCGGCGAGAGAGCCTTGGCCAAGCACGGCCTAAAGCCAAAAATGAAGCTCGTTTCCTTTGCTTTTGCGGGCGTAGCGCCGGAGATCATGGGTATCGGCCCGATTCCAGCCACCGAAAAGGCTCTCGAGAAGGCCGGACTGAAAATCGAAGACATCGGCCTGTTTGAAATCAACGAGGCTTTCGCGGTCCAAGTGCTGTCATTTTTAGATCACTTCGGGATTGCAGACGACGACGCACGGGTAAATAAGTATGGCGGAGCAATCGCGTTTGGCCATCCTCTTGCCTCAAGCGGCGTCCGTCTAATGAATCAACTTGCCAAGCAGTTTGAAGAGCACCCAGGGGTTCGCTTTGGCCTCACCACCATGTGCATCGGCCTCGGTATGGGCGGCAGCGTGGTTTGGGAAAACAGTAACTGGAAGGGCTAGGAAGATGCAGGACTTCGCGCCGCTACTTACGGACACCGATGAAATCATCAGTCATTCGTTTGTCTCTGACGTAACTTTGCGTTCAGGTCGTGTGATTGCGCTCATAACCCTGGATAACGGCAAGGACCACACCCGGCCGAACACACTCGGACCACACACGCTGTTGGAGTTTGCCGGAAAACTTGACGAGCTCAAAAAACGTGCCGTAAACAAAGAGATTCATGCAGTTGCAGTTACCGGAAAGCCTTACTATTTGGCTGCCGGGGTAGATCTAACCAAGGTCCAAGGTCTCAAGGATCGCCATTCAGGGCGCCTAATCGGCGAAATGGGTCACTGGGCGCTGGATAAGTTATCCGATCTAGGGGTCCCAAGCTTCGTGTTTATTAACGGTCTTGCTCTCGGCGGGGGGCTCGAAGTCGCCCTGAATGCGCATTATCGAACCGTGAATCAAGCTGCACCGGCCATCGCACTACCCGAGGTTTTCCTCGGGTTGATTCCGGGTTGGGGAGGCGCATATTTGCTTCCTAACCTAATTGGGATCAGAAATGCGCTGAAGGTAATAATCGAAAATCCTCTAAAGCAAAACCGGATGCTGAAGCCTGCTGAAGCACTAGAGCTCGGCATCGCCGATGTGATGTTTGATTCACCGAGGTTTTTGGAGCAGTCATTAGATTGGGCCGACGATGTGCTGGGTGGCAAGAAGGTAAAGCGCAAGAACGAGCCGGGCAAGGTTGAAAAGGCGACCATTTGGTCGCCGGCTGTTTCGATTGCTAGAAAAACCGTTCGGCAAAAACTCGGTTCCGTTCCGCTGTCGCCATACGTGGCGCTTGATTTGATTGATGCGGCAAAATCTGGGACCAAGAAAGATGCATTTACCAGAGAAGACCAGGCCATTGAGGACCTGAGCGCCTCCGACCAATTTCACGCGTCAATTTACGCCTTCAACCTGGTGCAAAAACACGCGAAGAAGCCCTCGGGCGCTCCGGATAAAGCGTTGGCATTGCCGGTAACAAAGGTAGGCGTTCTTGGCGCCGGTCTAATGGCTTCGCAGTTCGCACTTTTGTTTTTGAGAAGACTTGAAATACCGGTGGTAATAACCGATGTCTCTCAGGAACGAATTGACAAGGGTCTTTCTTACATAATCGGAGAGCTAGACAAGTTAGTTGAAAAGGGCAGGCTTTCAAGCGATGATCGAAATCGCTACGCAGGTAACCTTTCTGGAGCCTTGGATTACAAGGCATTTAGCGATTGCGACTGGGTGATCGAGGCGGTGTTCGAGGAACTCAAGATTAAGCAAGAAGTTTTCGCGGAGCTGGAAAAACACGTCAGCGAAAGCTGCATTTTGGCAACCAACACCTCTTCACTTTCGGTCGCTGAAATCGGCTCCAAGCTAGCCAACCCTGAGCGGGTAGTCGGTTTTCACTTCTTCAACCCGGTCGCAGTAATGCCGCTGGTTGAGGTTGTCAGGGCTCCTAAGTCTTCGGACCAAGCGGTTGCAACTGCTATGAATGTTGCTAGAAACCTAAGAAAAACGGCTGTAATCACCTCTGACTCGGCAGGGTTTGTCGTGAACAGGCTGCTGGGATATTTGCTCGGAGAAGCAATGCGGGCTGTGGATGAGGGTGCCTCGTTTGAGCAGGTCTCGGAGGCAATTGCGCCACTAGGTCTTCCCATGAACCCCTTTGACCTCTTAGAACTTGTGGGGCTAAAGGTCGGGGCTCACGTGCTTGATTCAATGCACGCCTTTAGTAGCGACAGGTTTTACGCCAGCGCGAACCTTCACAAGCTGGCTGAGTACGGCAAGCTGATTGATCGGGATTCAAAGGGAAACATCAAGGGCTACGACAAAAAGGCGGTGGAAATCGTTGGCAATGCCCTAGGTAAAGGCCGTTCCAGCGAGGAAATCTTTGAATCCGTAAATCTAGGTCTTGCCAAAGAGGTGAAGCTGATGCTCGATGAGGGCGTGGTCCAATCGGCGCAGGACATTGACTTGGGCATGATCATGGGTGCCGCTTGGCCATTCCACCTTGGCGGAATTACCCCTTACCTTGATCGCACCGGGGCTTCAGAGCGAGCTTTCGGCGGAACCTTCCACGACCCAATGATTATTGGGATTCGGGGCTAGAAGGGCTTCGCGCCGATTTGCCTGGTTATCTCAAAGGCTGTTCTGATGTTTGCCACTGTTTGGGCATGAGTGTGGACATCGGATTCAAACTTGCCCTCGGATAGGTACTTAGCAAACCAGGTTGCCTGATAGCTAAGGCCCTCGTGGCCGGAAATTCCTGACTCATCAACCCAGGTGGTCTGTTCAGGGTAAAAGTCCTTGGTCTTCAGGCTGATGCTTGAAGGCACAAAGAATGGTTCACCGAGGGAAATCACTGCTTTTTCAAATGAGCAGCTGGCAAGCATGGGGAGGGTCGCAATTCCTGAAATAGTAAGTGACGCCCTGGCACCAGATTCGTAGTTCAAAAGGCTATAGCTTTCTTCATCCATGCCGTCGGCCCTGACGATTCCGGTCGCAGCAATGGAGCTTGGCTCCCCAAGCATCTCTTGAGCAATTGCAATCGGGTAGATGCCCATGTCAAAGACAATTCCGCCGCCGCCCGGTTTCCAGAGCCTTGCGACGCTCCTGTTGTCGGCACAGAAGCTGGCTGTTAGCAGTTCCGGCTCTCCAAGGTCGCCGGATTCTAGAAGCTGTCGCAAGATAGTTGACTGGGGTAAGTACCTCGTCCACATGGCCTCCATTGCGAGCACTTTGGCCTGTCTTGCTGCAGCAAAAATTTGCTCCGCCTCCTCAGGCAGGTATGTAATCGGCTTTTCAACCAGAATGCTCTTTCCGGCTTTGATCGCGAGCATTGCGTGCTCGAAGTGATCGGACATATGGCTTGAAATGTAAACGGCATCGATCTCTTTATCAGCCACAAGGTCCTGGTAGCTGGCGAAGGTCTTTGGGATATTGAATTTGCTTGCGAACTCCTTTGCCCGGCCCGGGGTTCTTGAGGCGACCGCAATAAACCGCTGCGAAGTGTGCTTTTGCGAAGCCGCTACAAACGTCTCGGCGATCCGGCCTGGCCCAATGATTCCCCAGTTCAGGCTCGGCACGGACTGCGGGTCGATAATGATTGGCTCAGGTAGTTTCATGCTTTGTAGTTTAGGGCGGTATTCTTGACACTCTGATACAAAAAACCGCCACCAAGTGAGCACTAAATTACCAATTCGATTCCAATAACTCAGCCGATCAGAATCCCCGTCGGCTCCCACTCTTTCAAGTACCGAGCCGGGGTTTGGTTAGCCTACCCGGGGTTGTTTTTAGCCCTAGCCGGTGACGCTGTTCGTTATTCGATTGGTTGGGGTGGCTGGTCTGTCGCAGTAGTAGTGGTCACTCTGGCTAGCATTTATGCGCTTTCGGTATCCAGGCCAGTTGAATTGATTCGTGTAATGCCAACTGCCTTGGTGTTATTACTCGGGTGGATGATGTTGAGCCTGACTTGGTCCTCGTATCTTGGTGCAAGTTTTATGATGACCGGCTTGCAAATAAGCGCGACGTTATTTGCCCTATTTTTAGCCAGTCAATTTAGCTGGCGGCAGCTACTAAATATTCTCTCAAACCTAATTCGCTTCATTCTCGGAACTTCTCTAGTTTTCGAGCTATTTGCCGGCATCACAGGGCCGGTAATCCCTCTATTTCCTAACTTTGAGGGCGATACGGTGCCATACGCGGCCTACTACTGGAGCCAAGGGAGCCTGTTTGATGGGGGCCGGATACAGGGCATTGTTGGAAACGCAAACCTACTTGCCTTCACCGCGGTGCTGGGTGCGCTGTTGTTCCTAGTTGAAGCGATTGTGACCAGCCAAAAAAGGCTAATCCCAGTAATTTCTCTCGGTCTAGCTGTTTTGCTCGCGGTCTTGTCTCAAAGTGCGAGCATGACACTCGCAGTTGTAATCATTGGGTTCGCGGCAATCATCGCAATTCTCGCTGAGGGCAGATCTCGGCAGGTTAGACACCAGATCTACTGGAGCGCCGGTGCTATCGCAGGATTGGCGGTGGCTTCGATAGTGATTAACCTTTCAGCAGTCTTTGACTTCTTGGGTAAGAGTCCAGATGCTTCCGGCAGGTTCCTAATCTGGTCCGAGGTTTTGACCTTGATTTGGCAGAAACCGGGTTTTGGTTGGGGCTGGATCGGTTACTGGGTTCCCGGAGTGGCACCCTACGAGGGCCTAATTGTCATGAACGGGGTCCCTATGTATCAGGCCCATAATGCCTATTTGGACATCTTCATGCAGCTGGGAATAGTGGGCCTTTGTCTTTTGGTCTGGCTTTTGGCTGTTACGTTCGTGAGGCTTTGGACAGTGGCTGTCCGTCACACGAACCCGCTTTATCTTTTCCCGTTGTTTATATTCTTGGTGATTACTGCCCAGTCGATTTCAGAATCTAGGCTGCTAATCGAGGCTGGCTGGGTGCTTCTGGTGCTGCTAGCGGCCAAAAGCGCCGGGCCATTTGCCGAACTAGAGCCGCTAGGAAGAACTGGAAAGCGAAGCCGTCTAGCCGGCAATTTCAGACTCAGGCCAAGAGCTAGACTCTAAAGACTTGCGAGCGTAGTTCAATGGTAGAACTCCAGCTTCCCAAGCTGGTGGTGCGGGTTCGATTCCCGTCGCTCGCTCCAAATGCTTGCTCTTTGCTTAAGAAGCCTGTTTTTTAGGGAGCTATCTTCTTTTTACAGGGGACTTTAGTGCCCAGTAAATCAGTGGCAATTGAAGAGGTAACCTCAACCAGGCAATCACTGCAGTTGCTATTTCGGCATTGTTAGTGGCCTCGATTGCTACCCACCAGTTCGCCGGCCACACTGCCAGAAGCACGAGGCCTGTGAAAATTGGTGCCCAGCGCAATTTTGCAATCAGACCGATAGCGGCAAGTAGTTCAGCGATGCCGGATAGATAAACCAAAACCAACGGGTAGGGCGTCCAATCTGGCAGCAGCGGCATGAACTGGGCTGGCGCAATTAAATGAAAGGTGCCGGAAACCAAAAAAGCGCCAATGACGACCTTGGATCCCACCTGATTTAGCGTTTGGCGAGCCATAGCGCCAGAGCATCCAAAGTTTTTCTTGGTAATACATAAAAGGCGAGCTTCAGCGCGACCACGTCCCAGCTTCCGGGGTAGTGCGCCCTTGGCCTCTTGGCTGTTGCGGCGCGATGAAGCTTATTTATAACCGCACTTGGCCCAGGAGAAACTCGATACAGACCCCCTAGCCATTTGTTTAGCCCACGCATTACGCCGTCGTAGTCGCTTATCGATCTTGACTTGTCTAAAGTGTCGAACGCCAAAGCGCCAAATCCTGTTTTAGAGGTTCCTGGCTCAACCGTTGAGACCCGAATCCCTAAGTGGCGCACCTCCTGGCGAAGCGCATTGGACATGGCTCTGACTGCGTGTTTGGTTCCGGCATACCAACCAAGGCCAACAAGAGAAACATGCGCTACAACGGAAGTTGTTGCGATGATTCGGCCAGAACCCTGTTTCCGCATTTGCGGCAGCACTGCTTTCACAAAGCGCTCAACCCCAAATACGTTTACATCAAAAATCGCTCGGACCTGTTCGCTGGTGGTTTCTTCGATAGAAGAAAAGGAGCCGTAACCGGCATTTGCAACTAAGACGTCAATACGACCCTGTTCCTTGATTACCTTTTTCACCCCGGCGGCAACCTGGCTGTCGCTAGTGACATTAACTTTTAGAGGGTGAGCTCCAATGGCCTTCAGCAGAGTCAGGCCGTCGGGAGAAATGTCTGCACCGTAGACAATCCAGTTCTCGTTCAATAGCTTTTTAGCCAGCCCAAGGCCGAAGCCGGATCCTGCGCCTGTGATGATAGCAACGTTGCTCATGTGTAGAACTTTACTAAGCGGGGCCGATAATTGGTGCTCCAAGGTCGGTGGAAAAACGAAGAGCCGCACCAGAAACCAGCTGACCAAGTGGGTCAAACTGATTGCCTATTCGCTCTTTAGGGACACCCGTGCTTATCGCCGCGACAATCATGTTGCTTGAGTCCCTGACTGGAGCTGCTGCATCAACGATTCCCGGCTGAAACTCCCCGTCGCTTATCGCGTAGCCAAGATCTCGAACTCCCTGCAGTATTTTTAGAAACGCCTTAAGGTTCTTAGCCGGCAACTGTCGCTTTACCTTGCGGTTGATTGGCTCTAGGGGTTTTGTAAAGGCGGTTTGCAGCGCGGGTAGTGGGTCATCCTGAGCGTGCTCCATCCACCAAAGCTCTATTTCCTCGTCGCTGAAACCCGCCAACATTACTCGCCCAGAAGCGGAGCTACCAGCGGCACTCACGATGCCGTCCCAGCCGGAGCGTCGAAGCGCCTGAGCAGCCACGACGGTCTTAGTTGTTAGTACCCGACCACCTCGCAAGACGTTCAGGTGCGCGGTTTCTTGGATTTGCGCAACCAGTTCAAATAACCTCGGTTCGGACAAAAGCGCCAGGTGAGCTTCCTTTGTGCGCATTGCCATCGAGTAAAGCCTTGGACCAAGCGAATAACGAAGAGTTTTATCATCGCGATCAACCAGACCGCTTGACGCAAGTGTTTTTAGCACCCGAGAAATTTGACCCTTGTCACGCTCTGTCAGTTCTGCGATTCGGTTCACGCCCAGACCCCCATTAGTAAAGGCTTCGGCAAAGGACAAGACCTCGAGCACTTCAAGGTCCCTTGCTAAGCCCGATGTATGGGTTCTCATTCCTCCAACGTACACGCTAGTTGACGCATGCACAACACTGTTCGACTAGGCCAATTGACTTCTCTAGCCTAAATGGAAACCTACATAGGAGAAATTATGATTAAAAGCAAAACATTCTCAATGTTGGCAATTGGCGCCACAGCGGCCCTAGTGCTTGCAGGCTGTGCAGCAGCCGAGACAGAGACAGAGACAGAGACCACAGCTGGAACCGAAGCTGCAACTTCGATAATCGGTGCTTATGACCTTTCCGGTATTGACATTACCGTTGGCTCAAAGGACTTCGACGAGCAGTTGATTCTTGGCGAAATTCTAGTTGCGGCTTTTGAAGAAGCCGGTGCAACAGTTGACAACAAGGTAAACCTTGGTGGAACTAGCGTTGCCCGTGCAGCACTTGAGTCTGGCGACATTGACATTTACATGGAGTACAACGGAACCGGATGGGGTGTCCACCTAGGGCAGGAAGACGCTAGCTTCGACCCAGAGGTATTAACATCTGGTGTTGCAGCTCTAGACCTTACCGAGAACGGCATTGTTTGGGTTGGACGTTCACCGTTCAATAACACTTATGGATTTGCATCCAGCCCAGAAGTAACTGAGGCAAATGGTGGGCCATTCACATTGACCAGCATGATGGAGTACACACAGGCAAACCCAGATGCAATTGTTTGCATGGAGTCTGAATTCCCATCCCGTCCAGACGGACTGATCTTGACTGAGACCCACACGGGGATCACTTTGCCTGACAGCCAGCAGCGAATTCTTGACACTGGAATTATCTACACCGAGACAGCAGCTAATAACTGTGACTTCGGTGAGGTTTACGCTACTGACGGCCGTATCCCAGCCTTGGGCATGACCCTTGTTGAAGATCCAGGCGTCAACCTTCTTTACAACGTTTCCGGAACCATGGGTCAGGACAAGTACAACGAAGCACCAGATGCTTTTGATGCAATCATCAATGCAATTCTTGCTCCGTTGACCAACGTCCGCATGGCAGAGCTCAACGGCTATGTCTCGGCCGAAGGTCAGGACTCAGGCGTTGTAGCCAGGGAATACCTGGTTTCTGAAGGCTTGATCGACTAAGAACCCCATGGACTTTCTATTAAGACTGATTGACTTCGCGCTTTCTCGACAAGAGCAAGTTTTAGAAGGTCTAGCTCAACACACCTGGTATGTGATTACGGTGCTGGTGACGGCTGGCTTTTTTGCCATCGTCGCCGGCGTCGTAACCAGGCGCAGTACCTTGGCTAAGGAGTTGGCTCTAGCCATCGCCTCGGTCTTCTTGACCATTCCAGCCCTTGCACTATTTGTAATCTTCATTCCGCTGGTCGGGCTCGGCTTCGCGCCTTCCTTCATTGCGCTGTTCCTGTACTCGTTGTTGCCAATCTTGCGCAACACTATTACGGGTCTTGACGGCATCGACCCCGGCATCTTGGACGCAGCAAAAGGAATGGGCCTTGCGCCCATTCAAGTTCTAATCAAGGTGGAACTTCCTCTTGCGTGGCCCGTGATATTGGCCGGCATAAGGGTTTCATCGATGTTGACTGTTGGAATTGCATCACTCGCCACTTTGGTTGCCGGTGGCGGACTTGGTGACTTTATAAAGAGCGGCCTCGCAAGACTGCCGCTACCAAATTCTCTGGAGTCCATCTGGCTGGGCACGCTGTTGTGTCTAGTACTAGCTCTAGTTATTGACGTAATTCTCCAGGCCCTACGAGCGGCCACTATCTCGAAGGGTATTCGATGAGTGATGTATTAATTCGTTTAGAAAACGTAAGCAAGTCCTATGGCACAGGCGATCCAGCGGTGCGCAACTTGACTCTAGAGGTCATGCGCGGCGAGGTTCTTGTGCTGGTCGGACCATCCGGTTGCGGTAAGAGCACAACTCTTAGGTTGATAAACCGCCTAATAGAGCCAACCTCCGGCCGCATGTTTATTGACGGCGAGGATGTCACTGAAGTAAACCCGTCTGAGCTGAGAAGAAAAATTGGCTATGTAATTCAGCAAGTGGGTCTATTTCCACACCGCACTATTGCCGAGAACATCGCGACCGTGCCGCAGCTTCTGGGCTGGAGCAAGGACAAAATCAGTGCGCGAGTCGATGAATTGTTGGAGCTTGTTTCAATGGATCCAGAAACTTACCGAGATCGTTACCCGAAAGAACTTTCTGGTGGCCAGGCTCAAAGAATCGGTGTTGCCAGGGCGCTAGCCGCAGACCCCGATGTGCTTTTGATGGACGAGCCTTTTGGCGCAATCGATCCAATTACCCGAGACCGACTTCAGAACGAGTTTTTGAGGCTTCAGCAAGAAGTAAAAAAGACCATCGTTTTTGTCACACACGACATTGACGAGGCAATCAAGATGGGTAACCGAATTGCGATTCTTCGCGAGGGCTCCGAGATTGCTCAGCTGGACACACCAGAGGCAATTTTGGCTCACCCAGCCGATGAGTTTGTGGAGAGCTTCCTGGGTTCAGGCGCAATTTTGAAGGGGCTCACCTTGAAGAAGGTAAGCGACATCGAACTGCACCAGGTCCCGACTCTTACTTCCCCGGTTTTGCGCGAAGAAGCACTAAAGACGCTTCAGGAATCCCCGGATCAAGTCGCTCTACTGCTTGATGGCTCGGGTCGACCACTGAGATGGATTGACGAGCGCGCTTTGAACCGAACTACTCAGCCGATTGAGAAATCTGGCCGGCCAGTAACCGTTGACCTTCAGCCCGAGGACACTTTGCAGGATGCATTGACAGTGATGCTGCAGTCCTCAGTCGGAATGGCTTGTGTGACGGATAGAAAAGGCAAGTACCTCGGCTGCACCACAATCGAGAGCCTCGCCAAGTTGATCATGAGCGACAGCTAGGAGTTATTCGTGAGTACAACTAACTCAGCAGTGAAGACCCGATCGCCCTTGAGCGAACGGCTTGATCTAATCATCTCGCCGGTTTTCGCCGCTGCCCTGGCGATTTTGGGTTTTGCTGTTTGGACCTACTCAGACTTGGACAAAATTACGATAGCGATTTTGTCGCCTGACAAGGTTCAAAGGCAAATTGGAGAAACTCTGATTCTGGGACTTACCTCTTCGATCTTGGTTGTCTTGATCGCGGTTCCGGTGGGCATCTTGGTAACCCGAAAGGGCTATCCGCGACTAAAGAGTCTTCTGGTCAGCACCCTTGGCCTGGGTCAGGCGCTTCCTGCCTACGGACTGATTGTTATTTTCTTCTCGTTTATGGGCTCGGGAATCGTCACCGTGATTCTTGCCCTGGCTACTTTTTCGCTGCTACCGGTTCTTAGAAACACAATCGTTGGCTTGGAGCAGGTCGATAAGTCTGTCATCGACGCGGCACGTGGCATGGGCCTAACCGCGAGGCAAATTTTGCTCAAAATCGAACTACCGCTTTCAGTTGAGGTAATTCTTGGCGGCATCAGAACTGCCGTTGTAATCAACGTTGGCTTCTCGGCACTGGCCTTTTTGGTTGGTGGTGGAGGACTTGGTGAAACGATCAACTCCGGCCTAAAGCTAGATCGAGGACCAGCTATTTTGATTGGTGCTGTGATGGTCGCGATTATGGCCTTATTGTTTGACTTCCTGAGCGCACTAGCTCAAAAATACTTGAAGCCAAGGGGCCTATAAGCCCTGAACGCAAAAAAACGCCGGCCCCCAATTGGACGCCGGCGTTTTTTTATTACTTCTTGCTACTCAACATCGCGTCTCATGCTTGTTACCAAGGACGTGAGCGCAAAGACCGCACCGTATCCAAGCAGTAGCAATGTCGCTTGAATTGGGTCTAGGAAGTTGGCGGTGTTAATCCCGAACTCCGGGGCATCTATGTCGATTGCAGTCATCGCTGTAATTAACCCACCAGGGAGATACTTTGCAATGTCCACCCATAGAACTAACAGCAGCGGATCGATAACAAATAAGTAAACCAGTGAGAATACGATGGCGAGCATCTGGCTCTTAAGTAAAGCCCCGATGGCAACTCCGATGACTGCCAGAATTGCCCCCGAGACCAGGCCGGCGACAGTCAGGTTTAGAAAGGTGCCGCTCGAGGCAGCAGCAGCATTATCAAAGCCAGCCAGCACGATGATCCCGGCCAAAATAGAAGTCCAAACCGAGATGAGCATAAATACGGCGCCAACAATTGCGGCGATCCCCAGCTTGGCCGCCAAGACGATTTCACGCTTTGGACGGGCAAGGAAGGTCGCAACGGCTGTGCCGTGACGATATTCGCCGGCCATCAGCATGATTCCCAGGATTATCACGAAGATATATCCCGAGATCGCATTCGCATAAACTGCGTCAATTGCTTGCGGTGAGTCAAGGGTTAGTCCGCTACCTACATTTCCCGCTTCAAAAATAAACGGCGTTATAACAACCGAAATTATCGAAATGAATACTGACGCGAGCAGGATGCCCCAGTTGGCCCTCACATATAGCACTTTGCGAATTTCAGATTTGATAAGTGACATTAGTTCACTCCCTCTGTTAGCTTAAGGAAGGCTTCTTCAAGGGTGCCGTCCTTGATGATGTCCTTCATGCTGCCAGAAGTGATTAGTTTGCCCCTGTGCATGATGATGACGTCATCAACCGTGTTCTGCATCTCAGCTAGCTGGTGCGAAGAGACCAAAATAGTTCTTCCGGAACCGGCCAGTGAGCGCAGGAACTTCCTGAGCCAAGCAATTCCAAGCGGATCTAGTCCGTTCGCCGGTTCGTCCAAAATAAGAACCTCTGGGTCTCCCAAAATTGCCCCTGCCAGGGCTAGGCGCTGCTTCATACCCAGCGAGTAGTTCTTGGTTCGCTTGTTGGCGGCCTCGGTTAGTTCAACCAGTTCTAAAACCTCATCGACTCTCGAGTCGGGGATGCCACCGGCGGCGGCCATGACCTTTAGGTTCTGTTTTCCAGTTAGAGCCTTGTGAAAACCTTGAGAATCTAACACGCAGCCAACCTGCCTGATTGGATCGCGGAGGTCTCGGTAACCGGCTCCAAGAATTGTAGCCGAGCCGCTTGTGGGCTTAGCCAGGCCAACAAGGCACCTAAGGGTTGTAGATTTACCGGCACCGTTTGGCCCTAAAAAGCCGGTAATGCGACCCTTTTGAACTTCGATGCTGAGATCGGATACCGCTTGTTGTTTGCCGTAGGTCTTCACGAGGCTGGTGAATGTAATTGCTGCAGTCATTTCACTCCGTCTTTTGGTTGGTGATGTTGACTATTAGATTTTTCAGATATGCACGAGTCTAGAACTCATGGCACAATGTAATGATGACCTCACCCACTTCAGTAGCAACCCTTCACACAAACCATGGCGCAATAAAGGTAAACCTGTTTGGTTTGCACGCCCCAAAGACTGTCGAGAACTTCGAGGGCCTAGCAACCGGCGCCATCGAATGGCGTGACCCTAAGACCAACTCGACGCAGACCAACACCCCGCTATACAGCGGCGTAATCTTCCACCGCATCATCCCTGATTTCATGATTCAGGGCGGAGACCCAACCGGAACGGGAATGGGTGGCCCCGGCTATCAGTTCGGTGACGAAATCCACTCGGAGTTAACTTTCAACGAGCCATACATGTTTGCGATGGCTAACGCTGGTCCTGGTACCAACGGATCGCAGTTTTTCATCACCATCGCCGCAACCACCTGGTTGCAGGGCCGCCACACCATCTTTGGCGAGGTCGCAGATGAGGTTAGCCGCAAGGTAGTTGACCAAATTGCCCAGGTTGCAACCGGCGCAAACGACAAGCCTGTAGACGACGTAATTATTGAGAGCATCACAATCGAAAAAGCCTAAGTGGCACGTTTAAAACTTCAAAGCTTCCAACAGGTCCCGGTAACTTCGGGCCTGTTGCTGCTTAACGTAGTTATTTGGCTCGGTCAAATAAGCCCGGTTGGCTATCTTTTTACGAACCAAATGTTCTTCGCCCCACTATTTGCGCCTTTTGAACCTTGGCGAATGCTCACAGCCGGCTTCGTCCATGACTGGACTGGACCGTTTCATATTCTTTTGAACTCCTACGCCATTTGGATCTTCGGTCGTATTCTTGAGCCACTGCTGGGACCGCGTCGATTCCTGGTGATGTACCTAACCTCAATTATTGGCGGCTCAGTAGCCGTGATGTGGCTGTCAGACCCACAGGTACCGGTTGTGGGGGCATCTGGGGCACTGTTTGGACTAATGGGTGCCTACTTCATTGTGGTGCGCTCCACCGGAGGCAATTCCACTCAAATCTTTACCTTGATAGCCATAAATTTTGGCCTAGGCTTTTTTGTTTCTGGGATCTCCTGGGAGGGTCACCTAGGCGGCCTTCTAACTGGCTTGGCAATTGCAGGAATCTACTCGCAGACCAGGCAGAGCGAAAAGCGTGTGCAGCAAATTTTTGGAGTGTTCTTGGTTTGGGGGGTCCTCTACGGACTGACCATGCTAAAAATCTCTAGTTGGATGTAGTTATTTCCACTTAGTGGTCATTGCAAAGCCGATCATGGCGATGCCGAAGCCAACCAGGATGTTCCAATTGGAAAGATCAATGGGCGTCGCTGCACCGAGCGGGTAGCGGGCGCTTGAGATGTAGAAAATGAGTATCCAAGCTAGGCCGAAGAGCATAAAGCCAAACATGACCACCTTGTACCAGGTTGGGTTGTCCTGCTCTTCTTCGCCGACAACCTTTGGGGTTAGCGGCTTGGTCTCGTTTTTCTTACTTCTCTTTGAATCAGACATGCTTAGTATCTTAACGCCTGAACCTAAAGACCCGCCATCCGATTAGGCTATTAACACAATGGTTAACATCCTCGTTTTAGATAACTACGACAGCTTTGTCTACACTTTGAATGGCTATTTGCAGCAATTGGGTGCTGAAACCACCGTGATGCGTAATGACGCAATCAGCGAGGATGAGCTCCCAGCTCTCTTGCAGAAGTTCGATGCGGTTTTGATCTCTCCGGGTCCAGGGACTCCAGCAAGTGCCGGATTATCAATACCGACGGTGAAATATGCCCTCGACACTGACTACCCAGTTTTTGGAGTCTGCCTGGGGCATCAGGCAATTGCAGAGGCAATGGGGGGCAGGGTCGAAAGTGCGCCTGAGCTTATGCACGGCAAAACTTCCAGAGTGAACCATCAGGACAGCTTGATTCTCAACGGCCTACCGCAAGGTTTTATGGCGACTAGATATCACTCACTGGCTGTTGTTCCGGAGAGCGTTCCGGAACAACTTCTGGTCACTGGTCAAACTGATAGCGGAATCATAATGAGCCTTCAGCACAGGACCAAGCCGATTTACGGCGTGCAGTTTCATCCGGAATCAGTAATGACTGAGGGCGGGTACCAGATGATAGCTAATTGGCTTGAAACCCTTGGGGTTGAAGGTGCTCTAGAAAAATCTAAAACCCTAAGCCCCAGGATTGAGAAGACCTAGCCCGGACCCAGTTTCCGACGGTGTAGGCGTAGGTGTTGGGGTTGGCGTTGGAGTAGGTGTTGGAGTTTTATTACCTACGCACTCGACATACAAGATTATGTTCTGTAGTTGAGGCGCTTCTCCCGGCAGTACTGACTGCTCCAGAACTATGGTTCCAGGTGTGCCATTGCAGGTTTGGGCATCGAGAACTTCAACCGAAACCGTGTAACCAATTGATGGGCCAGTCAGGATACTTCTAGCCTCCAGCACCTCAAGGTTTCTGATGTCGGGAATCTGAACCGTGCCGTCGGACAAAATGATGTTTACCACTGATCCAAGGGGCAGTTTTGAGTTGGTTACCGGATCAGATGCTATTACGGTGCCATCCGGAACCACTGGGGATCCGACCACCGTGATACTTCCGACCGTCAGCCCTTGCCCTTCAATCAAGGCCACCGCATCCGTTTCGTTTTTACCAACCAAGTTCGGAACGGTTACTTCGGTTGCACCACTGGAAACATAAAGCGTCACGGCGGTGCTGGAGAGAACCAATGTTCCGGCTTCTGGGACTTGTCTTATGACGATGCCTTCTGGAACGAGCTCGCTTTTCTCGTAAACCCGAAGCACCACAAGATCTTGTGAATTCAGCGTGCTGTAGGCATCTTCATATAAAGATCCTTGAACGTTTGCCACCTCGACGCCGCTTGATGGAGCTGTTCCTGGTCCAGCCGAACCTAGGTTCATGACCCAGAACAACAATCCAACCAAAATCACGACTACTCCGGTGCCAAGGCCCCAAAGAACGCCCGCTCCCACTTTGGTGTTGGAAGTAGTTATTTGCCTGCTCGGAGCTGTTTCAAAGCCCTCAAGCAAAGAGGTTGGAAACTCATCTGCACCAGTCGTCGAGATCACTTCGGTGGCATCTAGGGCTACCGGAGTCATTTTCGATAGCGGGGTTGTTTTGGTCATAGGCAGAGCTGTCCCGGCCTGGGCCGCAAGCAAGTGCTCTCGGAATTCGTCAGCGGTCTGGAAGCGCTCGTCGCGATCTTTGGTCATAGATCGAAGCACTACCGCGTCTAACTCCGGTGAAACATCTGAGTTAAAGGTCGAAGGTGGAGTAGCAAGTTCAGAAACGTGTTGGTATGCCACGGACACGGCGCTTTCGCCTTTAAATGGCGGCCTTCCAGCGAGTAACTCGTAAAGAATTACGCCGGTCGAATATAAATCTGTTCTGGCATCAACTGTGTCTCCCCGGGCTTGCTCGGGAGAGAAGTATTGAGCTGTTCCAACTATGCCGGAGGTAGCAGCTTGGGTGGCTGAATTGTCATTTACTGCCCTGGCAATTCCAAAGTCCATAACTTTGATCGAATCGCCCTCGCCGATCATCACGTTTCCTGGCTTTATGTCTCGGTGAACCACACCGGCTCGGTGGGAAACCTCGAGAGCGGTGAGGATTCCGGAGATATATCCAACGGTTCGCTCGATGGCAACGTTTTTTTCAGCAACCACTTCGCGAAGCAATTTGCCGCGGACTAGTTCCATGATTATGAACGGAGTTTTTACGATCTGACCGTTTGTATCGGTGGTCTCTTCTTCGCCGGCATCATAGACCCGAACAATTGTTGGATGGGCCATGCGGGCGCTGGCTTGAGCCTCTTGACGAAAGCTTGCTTCGAAGTTGGCGTCGTTTGCGAGATCTGACTTTAGAAGCTTGATCGCTACGGTTCGACCAAGTCTGGTGTCGTAGCCCTCGAACACCTCGGCCATTCCACCGCGACCGACAAGCTCACCCAGTCGGTATCGACCAGCAATCAGTCTTTCGCTCTTACTCAAACCTGCTCTTTTCCACCCATTGAATTCTAGTTTTTGTTTTGATTATTTCCCGCATGACTCGGTTACAGTCTTATTACCCTGATGACCCCGGATCTACTGTGATTATATCTCCAGTGGTGTCGCCCGGCACTATTGCCGGCACGTCGGCCACTGGAGTCTCCGAGGGAGCTGGCTCACCATCCGCGGGGTCTGTCGCTTCCGGAGCTGGTTCAGAAGTAGCCTCATCCTCTGGTATCTCAATCGGAATGTCTTCATAATCGCCTACGTAATAGGTGACGTTCACGGTGCTGCCTACTTCTATGTTTCCAGTCGGAGAGGCCGCATAAACTACTCGAACCTCGGGTGAGCTGCCCGGAATGAGTTCACCAGGTATAGCGTTTACGACGAAGCCACGCTCGGTCAACCACGCGGTGACCTCACTCAGGTTTTTACCCACCACATCGGATACCAATACCAGGTAGGTTGCGGGCTCCGTGGCCTCTTCCACTGTTTGAGTGTTGGTGGGCGTCGAATTTGGAGTGCTAATTGGAGAGATGTCGGAAGCGTTTGGCTCCGAGAGAATCGCAACGATCACGACGATCGTAGTGAGCCCCAGTAGTCCAAGGGTTGCAAGCCAGGGCCAAACAATCGGCGCCCTTGGTAATGGAGCGGTGTCCGTTGATATCACCTCGGTCACAGGGTCATTGATTGGGTCTTCGGAGGCAACCGGGACACCTTTACGTTTTTCCCTAAGAAGAGCTTCCGCCCTAATCGCGAGCGAGGCTCCAGACTCTGGGCGTTGGTTGGGCTTTTTAGCTAGGCAGCTAAGAACCAGGTTTTGAACTCTTGGGTCAATCGAGTCTGGAAGGGCCGGCGGCATCTCATTTATGTGTGCCATCGCGATTGCCATCTGGTTCTCACCACGGAAGGGGCGCCTACCTGCGAGTGCTTCGTATGCCACAACCCCGAGTGAATAAAGGTCCGTTGCACCGGTTGAGGTTTTCCCAGTTGCCTGCTCAGGCGCCAGGTACTGAACGGTCCCCATAACCTGCCCGGTTTTGGTTAGCGGAACCTGGTCTCCCACTCGTGCGATACCAAAGTCAGTTATTTTGACTTTGCCATCCGGGGTGATTAGTAAATTGCCTGGTTTTATGTCTCTGTGAACCAAACCTCTGGCGTGAGCCGCAGCCAGTGCCCTGGAAGTTTGAGCCACAATGTCTAGAACTTGAGCCTCAGGTAGTCGTTTTTCTCGCTCCAACAACCGGGACATTGATTCACCCGGAACTAACTCCATAACGAGAAATGCGGAACCAGTGTCCTCGCCGTAGTCGTAAATATTGGCAATTCCTACGTGCTCGACAAGGGCTGCCGAGCGCGCCTCGGTTCTAAATCTTTCCAAGAACGCCGGATCCGAAAGATACTCTTCCTTCAGGATTTTGATTGCGACCTGACGCAAAATTAGCTCGTCCTGGGCTTGCCAAACCTCGCCCATGCCACCAATGGCAATGCGCAGTTGGAGTCGGTATCGTTCTCCATAAAGTTGTCCCACTGCGGGCTTCATCGGTTCAACGCCGCCTTCATGACTGCCTTGGCGATGGGCGCGGCAATTTGGTTACCGGTTCCGTTTTGCCCAATGCCACCGCCGTCTTCAACCACGACCGTGACAACTACGCGAGGAGATTCGGCCGGTGCAAAGCCGGTGAACCAGAGAGTGAACGGGTCATCAGGTCCGTTTTCGGCAGTGCCAGTTTTGCCGGCAACGGCGACCTGTGGAAGCGCAGCATTGGTTGCTGCTCCGTAGCCGACTGAGTCAACCATCATGCGGGTCAGTAGTCCGGCAGTTTCTCTAGACATTGGAGAGGAAAACACCTGGGGCTCGGGTTGGCTGAGAACGTTTAGGTTGCTTGCGACGACCTGATCAACCAGCTGCGGTTTCATGATCACGCCCTGATTCGCGATTGCAGCAGTGGTCATGGCCATCTGCAGCGGTGACACTCGAACGTCAAACTGTCCAAAACCGGTTAGGGCGAGTTGAGAGAGCTCCAGGCCGAGTGGATAAACGCTGGGTGTTACTGAAAGCGGAATCGCAATCTCATCTCCAAAGCCCATGAGCTCTGCCATAGCTCGAATTCGATCCTGACCAAGGTCGACCGCGAGCATCGCGAATGGAATGTTGCACGATCTAATTAGGGCCTGTTCTAGCGTTACCAGTGCCCCGTCCCCGCAGGTGTTATTGGAGGAATTTTGAATCATCGTTGAGGTGCCGGGGAGGCGGTAGCTAGCTAGGTTCTCGAAGGTTGTGGTCGTGCTGTATCGCCCAGATTCAAGAGCGGCTGCCGCGACAACAAGTTTGAACACTGAACCCGGCGGGTAAAGGTCTCCACCGATTGCTCGGTTCACAAGCGGTTTGTCCGGATCATCTAGGTAGTCGCGGTAGGCCTGGTTCACCGGATCGTACTCGTGACCGGCCATGAGGTTGGCATCAAATGTTGGCTTCGATACCATCGCGAGAATGCGGCCGGTTGCCGGGTCAAGGGCAACCACGGCACCTTTTCGGCCACCGAGGGCATCCCAGGCAGCTCGCTGCACATCTGGATCGAGGGTTAGTTCGATTGCAGCACCGGTTACCGGTGTGCCATCAAGCAGCGCATTGATTTGTTCAAAAAACTGTGCAGAGCTTTGGCCAGCGAGCAAGGAATTCATTGATCGCTCGATTCCAGAGGAACCGGTGAAAATGCTGAAGTAGCCGGCAACCGCGCTATAGAGAACAGAGTCATAGCTTCTTAGGAACCGGTACTGGTCATTGACGGCAACGCTGGTGACAACCTCAGTTTCACCAACCAATATCGAACCGCGCTGAGTTTTATAGGTTTCGTAGGATGCGCGAACGTTTCTCGAATCCTGATAGAGCGATTCGGTTCTAACAACCTGTATCGAGGAGGCAATTGCGAACAAAGCAATGAACATTACGGTCAGCGCAAGGCCAACTCTTCTCACTTGCCTATTCATCCCTTCACCCGCTTAAGTGAAGAATCAGACAGCACCATAAGGAGCGCAATAATTGACCAGTTGGCCAGCAGAGCACTGCCACCGGCAGCCAAGAATGGTGTTGTTAGACCAGTCAAGGGCAACAGGCCCATTACGCCCCCGGCAACAATAAACACTTGAAGACCAAGTACAAATGAGAGCCCCAATGCAAGCAGCTTTGAAAAATCATCTTGATGGGTGTTTGCAATTCGCAGACCTCGGTA
>CAJXOD010000013.1 GCA_913057795.1 uncultured Aquiluna sp. | reverse complement strand
GGAATGCCCTGATCAATCATGGTTTGGTAGCAACCCTTCAGGGCGTGATTGTATTCAGGGTCATCGCTACCGATAACTATTCGGTCCGGCAACATCGAGTCTGCAAGGGCGGTTCCTTCTCGAAGGAACTCCGGGTTCCAGCAAAGCCTTGGGACGAATCCTGAAACTTCTTGCATTTTCGTGATCAGGTGTCTGGCGGTGCCAACCGGCACAGTCGACTTGCCAACCACCAGACTCGAAGGCTTCAGCACGGCTGCAAGCTGGCCGGCGGCGGCAAAGACATAAGAAGTGTCGGCGGACTGCTGTCCAGAAATTTGAGGTGTTCCAACGCAAATGAAGTGGATGTCGCTTGCTGCACTGAGGTCATCGTGGTGTGATTGAAAGCTGATTTTTCCCGAGGAAATTGCCTGCCTCAGGGCATCTTCTAATCCGGGCTCGAAGAAGGGCAAATTTCCAGCCTTCAGCGCTTGAACCCTGGAGGAATCGGGCTCGATTCCGATTACGTTATGGCCAAGCTGTGCCATGGCAACCGCGTGGGTTGTTCCAAGATAGCCAAGCCCGATGACTGAAATCTTCATTGTGAGAAGGAGTTTAGTGTTCGCGAGATAAAAAATATGCGTAACAACTCTTGACATAGTGCGTATATTGAAACTGATGGCTAATTCTGAGGATTTTCTAGAGGATCCACTCGAACGACTGCTTGATAAAGAGTCGGACGAGGAATTTGGTGCACCCGAATATAGAGAGCACCTAGCCGACTCCTTGACTCCAGCGGTTTTGAAAGATTGGTCTGCCGCCGATTTCGCCAGTATTTATGTCAGGTTTCGCCCTCACCTTGAGAGGCACGCTCGTCGCTACCTAGTAAACCCATCCCAGGTTGAAGAGGTAGTCCAGGACGCATTCTTGTACTTGATGACAACACTGCCAGAATTAGATTCCGAAGTTGGGGTCTTAAAGTTTTTGAAGTGGAAAACCAGGCTTTTGAGTCTGGATGTCATCCGCATTAATTCTCGCGTGAGCATTGCGCCATTAGATGATCAGCCGGAAATAGCTGCAAACAGC
The DNA here is from genome assembly GCA_913057795.1 of uncultured Aquiluna sp. Taxonomy (GTDB): domain Bacteria; phylum Actinomycetota; class Actinomycetes; order Actinomycetales; family Microbacteriaceae; genus Aquiluna. Next base: position 33,651 of record CAJXOD010000013.1, on the reverse strand, counting down.
CCGGAGATGTCCTTGGAGATGGAGCGAGCGGACGATGCAGCCATTGTTTCGATGGCTCTTGCAAAGCTTCAGCCGCGACAGCGCGAAGTATTGATCGCGTCGATTTACGAGGAAAAATCAACTGACGCCGTTGCAGAACAACTCGGGCTGAGCGAAAACGCGACCAGGCAACTGCTATTCCGAGCGCGATCGGCATTCAAGAAGGCCCTCATTGGCGAGGTAGAAACCGCTGGCATGTCAGCCGGGCAAATTTTGTCGGTTGCCGCTAGGAAAGCGGCGGCCGAGTCTGGTAAGTACGTTGCTGCTGCAGGAGCGTTTCTGTTGGTAATGGCAGTTTCACTTGGAGTGTTGCCGAACATAAACCAGACCACAACCAATCAGGTTGCGAGCGCACCGTCTGAAAGCGCTGAGGCCTTATCCCTGGGTTCAGCGGGTGAGGTAAGTGCGACAGAAGCCGTTGAGGTACCAGCCGCGAGCGCTGCGCCTGCTGAGCTTCCGGTTGAGTCAACGGATGCAATCGACGTTGCCTCCACTCAGACGGTGAGCGAATCGCAAACTCAAGGTCCAGCCCGAGCGCCAAATGCCGCAGAGGCAACCACGGTTGTGGCAAGTGGACCGGAACCAATTTTTGACGAGGCGTCTGTGGCAACAATTTTGGCCACGAATGTTCCTCAGGCTGGTTACTACACAAACTCTTACGCTTCTTCTGACTTTCTATCGGCAGGTTTCCGCGGGAGCTCAATCGAGATCTTCGGTGGCACCGGCATCTCTGCGTTTTTAGACATGGATTTTGCCAACAGGACAGTTTTCAATTCTGTTTATCAAATGTGGGTTGACGGAAAGCGTTACTACGCAGTCGCTGAAATCTCCTCCGTGGAGACCACCCCAATCGCTGACGGCCACGAAATTGTCCTGAGGGCCAGCGATTTCTGGGTTGTTGATGAGAATGGGAACGTGTTCGACCAGTCTCCGCTAGCCAATGCTATTTCAACCGTGAAGTTGAGCCTGGATTCCAAAGGAAACCCGGTCAAAGCCTCAATGACGGTTTCTCGCTAAAACTACTGAGCTATTCCGTAGAGCCGGTCTCCGGCATCTCCTAGGCCGGGCACGATATATCCGCGCTCATCTAGTTTTTCATCGAGAGCTCCAAGAACCACGTCAACTTCACGATCAGGCCAATTGGCTAGTAGGTGTGCTCTCACGTTTTCAACACCTTCGGGTGCACCGAGGAGACAGACGCAGGTTGCGGAGACTGCGCCGCGCTCAAAGATGTAATCGATGGAGTCATTTAGTGTGCCCCCGGTGGCAAGCATCGGGTCGATTATGAAAACCTGGCGATTTTGTAGGTCATCTGGCAGACGATTGGCATAGGTATAAGGCTCGAGAGTTTCTTCGTTGCGCTTGATCCCAAGAAAGCCAACCTCAGCACTAGGCAGTAACTTAACCATTCCCTCGAGCATGCCGAGGCCCGCTCGAAGAACAGGCACGATGAGTGGCTTGGGGTTGGAAATTTTCAACCCCGTGGTTTTTTGCACCGGAGTCTCAATCTCAACCTCTTGAACTCGGATGTCTCTAGTGGCCTCGTAGGCAAGGAGGGTCACGAGTTCTTCGACCAGTTGTCGGAACTGAGGGCTCGGCGTGCGCTTGTCTCTTAGCACGGTGAGCTTGTGAGTAATCAATGGGTGATTCGCTACATGAAGTCGCATAGGCTCAAGACTATGGAGTTTGAAGCTTTGATGCACCTTGCACTTGAACAAGCCAAGCTTTCCGGCGACGAAGTCCCGGTCGGTGCTGTGCTAATAGATGGCAATCGCAACGTCGTCGCAATCGCTCACAATCTGAGAGAGCAGCTAAAGGACCCAACCTCGCACGCTGAGATTGAGGTCATTCGAACTGCCGCAAAGAAATTGAACTCTTGGAGACTAGATGACTGCACGCTCATCGTCACGCTTGAGCCGTGCGTGATGTGTGCCGGAGCAATCGTTGCAGCCAGGATTCCAAGGGTTGTCTTCGGGGCATGGGATGAGCGCGTTGGGGCGGCGGGCTCTATCTACGATGTTCTAAGAGACAGCAGGCTTGGCAACCCGGTTGAGGTGATTCCCGAGGTGTTGGCTAATGAGTGCGCCAAAGTCCTAAAAGAATTTTTCGAAGCCAGGCGCTAGGCGAAAACTTATTTTTGCTTTGCTCTCACGTTATTTTTCAAGCTTCGATCCATGGCCCGAGTGTTGCTAAGCTTTCCCACGGTGACGTGTCCGAGCGGCCGAAGGTGCAACTCTCGAAAAGTTGTGTGGGTGAAAGTCCACCGTGGGTTCAAATCCCACCGTCACCGCCATGTTTGTTTGAAGAATAATTAGCGACAACCCCAAGCGCCTGCGGCATTTGCTGCCAATGCCTATCTAGGCTCTTGTTGAAATGATAAGACTTGAAGAAATTACCAAGACCTACCGAGGCGCCGATGAGCCAGCACTTCGCGAGGTGTCTCTAGACATACAGCGTGGCGAGTTTGTGTTTTTGGTCGGGGCTTCCGGGTCTGGCAAGTCATCGCTATTGCGCATGATGCTTCGTGAAGAAAGGCCTGACAGCGGAAACGTCTTGGTTTTGGGGGAGAACCTGTTTAGGATTCCGGCAAGACGAGTGCCACAATTTAGGCGCCAGCTCGGGGTCGTCTTCCAGGATTTCAGGTTGCTCACAAATAAAACGGTTTATCAAAACATCGCCTTTGCGCTGCAAGTAATCGGAAAGCCAAAGGCGTTTATCGAGACTGCAGTTCCGGATGTTCTCCGGCTAGTCGGCCTTGATCATAAATCGAACTCCTTGCCCTCGGCACTCTCCGGAGGTGAGCAACAGCGAGTGGCAATTGCTAGAGCGGTTGTGAATCGTCCCGAGGTGTTGCTGGCCGATGAGCCAACTGGAAACCTAGACCCGGTATCAAGCAATGAGATCATGAACTTGCTCGAACGCATCAATCTTTCCGGCACCACAATCGTCATGGCTACCCATGACAGGAATATTGTGGACCGGATGCAAAAGCGAGTTGTGGAGATAAGCGCAGGTGTAATAATCCGAGACGCGCAGACCGCAAGCTACAAAGAAATTCCTTCTGAGCCGATGCCGATAATCCCAGAGCCTAGGGACTTCGAGGAAAAGCTATGAAGGTGGGGCTAATTCTTTCGGAAATGTGGTCGGGGATTCGCGGCAATTTCTCGATGATTGTGTCAATAATTTTGGTCACTTTTGTTTCTCTGAGCTTTGTTTCGGTTGCAGCGCTGCTGCAGCTGCAGGTTGGCAACATGAAAGATTATTGGTACGACCGGGCTCAGATTGCGATTTATCTATGCTCGGACTTTTCGCCAGAAGAACAGTGCCCAGCCGGAGTGGCAACAGCGGGTCAAGTTGCTGCCGTGGAGGCATCTTTAGACAGTCAGGCCTTGACGCCTCACATTGAAGCGTTTTACTTCGAATCTCAGCAGGATGCTTTTGACAGATTTTTGGCCGAATCAGAAGACTTATCCGCAGCTCAGTATCTGCTGCCGGAACAGCTAAACGAGGCTTTTTGGGTAAACCTAATAAACCCAGATAGGACTGAGTTGATTGTTGAAGCCTTTAATAATCAGCCAGGGGTTGCCGAGGTCAGAGATCAGCGCGGCTATTTGGACCAAATTATTACCTTTCTAAACATTTCCTCTTTGGCCGTTGGCGGGGTGGCGGCAATAATGCTTTTTAGCGCGGCCCTGTTGACCACAACCACAATTCGGCTCAGTGCCTTTTCCAGAAGGCGAGAAATCGCAATTATGCGTCTGGTCGGTGCTTCCAGCTTGTCAATTCAGCTGCCGTTTATTCTCGAAGGCCTGTTGGCGGCCCTTGTGGGTGGCGGTTTAGCTATCGCGACGGTGGCCTTTGGGACTCAATACTTCGTGACAGATCTTCTTTCCACGCAGCTGGCGTTTACTAGCTTCGTTGGCATCGACGATGTCTTTACGATTGCGCCTTTCGTGCTGGGAGTCGGTGCGCTGATTGCAACCTTGGCTGCTGCGGTGTCGACTTATCGGCACGTCAGAGTCTAAAAAGTGGCGTTTTTGTGGTTTCTAGCTAAAACTCAAAAACATCACACATTTATAACTATGCTGCGTACTTTTAAGTTGCGTGCCACACTATGCACCCCTTAGACTTGAGACTTACTTCCCTAACCCATGCCTTGAAGATAAATAGCGGTTTTTTTGGCGTGATGCATATGTTGGCGTCATTGGTGTAGGAATGTAAATTTCCGCCTAAATTACGAGAACCCTAGGGGTATTAACTTTGGCTGCTGCGAAAAACGCTAGTTCCATCAAGTCCGCAAAAAACTCTCGCGAAGCAATGCGACCAACATTCGCAAAGCACCCAGACCCGATAGAGATACCAGATCTACTTTCCCTTCAGACGGAGAGCTTTGATCAGTTGGTAGGCAACCCTGCATGGCGTGAAATCGCTGGCAAGGATGCTAGGACCGGTCTGGATGAAGTCTTTGAAGAAATCAGCCCAATCGAGGACAGCTCAAACGCTGCTCAAGATGCAAAAATGGGGCTTTCTTTCTCAGAGCCAATGCTGTTCGACCCGACCTACACTCCTGATCAGTGCAAGGAAAAGGGCAAGAGCTACACCAAGCCGCTTTATATAAAAGCTGAGTTCACCAACTATCTGACCGGTGAAATCAAGAGCCAGACCGTGTTCATGGGTGACTTCCCAGTTATGACCGGCAAGGGCACATTCATTATTAACGGAACCGAGCGAGTTGTTGTTTCTCAGCTAGTTCGTTCCCCAGGTGTTTATTTCTCCGTGTCTACCAACACCACTGGAAACCTTGACGTTCGAAACAACAAGGCCCAGATCATCCCAAGCCGTGGTTCTTACCTAGAGTTTTTGACCGAGTGGGTCAAGGACGAGCGTAAGCCAGCCGCTAGGTTCGGTAAGCCAATCTTGCAGGTGCAGGTCGACCGCAAGACCAAGGTTTCGGCAACTATCTTTTTGAAGGCTCTTGGTTTTTCCAAGGAAGAAATTCGCGCTGAGTTCTCAGACATTAAGGCTGCAGCACTTGCAAGCCCACTGGGTATTAGCTACGACGATGACATCATCGAGCGCACGCTTGAATATGACGAGTCAAAGGTTTTCCCAAACGGAATCCTTACCAAGGAAGACGCACTTCGCGAGGTCTACCGCAAGGTGCGAGGCGAAGCTGCCGGTGCTGAAGTTGCCGAGGCTTGGTTGCGTTCAACCTACTTCGAGGGCAAGCGTTACAACTTGGCGAAGGTTGGACGTTACAAGCTAAACCGCAAGCTGAACATTAACCAGGCTGCAGACACCACAACTTTGACCAACGAGGACATCGTTGCAACCTTGAAGTATCTGTTGCTATTCGACCTAACTCTGGCCAATAACGTTTCTTCAAACACTCAGCGAGCTGAGTTCAACGTGAAGATGGCTGGCAAGAAGGTCAACCTAGTTGTTAGTTCGGATGACATCGACGATTTCTCTAACCGTCGTATTCGTTCGGTTGGTGAGTTGATTCAGAACCAGGTTCGAATCGGCCTGAGCCGCATGGAGCGTGTTGTTCGCGAACGTATGTCCACTCAGGACATTGAAGCGATCACCCCGCAGACGCTTATTAACCTACGCCCAGTTGTTTCGGCGATCAAAGAGTTCTTTGGTGCCAGCCAGCTTTCGCAGTTTATGGATCAGAACAACCCATTGGCCGGTCTTGCTCACAAGCGTCGCTTGTCAGCACTTGGACCGGGAGGTATCGCTCGTGAGCGTGCCCAAATGGAGGTCCGTGACGTTCACCCTTCTCACTATGGACGTATGTGTCCTGTTGAGACTCCAGAAGGCCCGAACATTGGTCTCATCGGATCACTAACCGCTTTCAGCAAGATCAACGCTTTTGGCTTCATTGAAACTCCTTACCGTTTGGTGAAGGACAACAAGGTCGGCAAGAAGGTTGATTACCTTGACGCCTCTGCAGAAGAGGGCAAGGTTATTGCCGGAGCCGATACTCCTTTGAATGCTGATGGAACTTTGGTTGGACCACGTGCCTTTGCTCGTTTCCGTGGAGACATGGTTGAGGTTGCGGCCGAGGACGTCGATTACATCGACATTTCCCCTCGACAGTTGGCCAGCGTTTCAACTTCGTTGATTCCATTCCTTGAGCACGATGATTCGTCACGTGCTTTGATGGGTGCGAACATGCAACGTCAAGCTGTTCCTCTTCTAGAGGCAGAAAGCCCATTTGTTGGAACCGGCATGGAGCGCCTAGCGGCGATTGACTCCGGTGCGGTTTTGATCAATGAGCTAGCCGGTGTTGTGGAAGAAATCGACGCTGACCAGATCGTTGTGATGAACGACGATGGGTCACGTTCAAACTACACACTTCGCAAGTTTGACCGCTCGAACCAGGGCACCGCAATCAACCAGAAGGCGATTATCGAAATCGGCCAGCGGGTTGAAAAGGGTGATGTTTTGGCTGACGGCCCATCCACTGAGAATGGTGAGCTAGCACTTGGAAAGAACCTGCTCGTGGCATTCATGCCGTGGGAAGGTTACAACTTCGAGGACGCTATCATCCTGAGCCAGGAGCTAGTAAAGAACGACACCCTTTCTTCAATCCACATCGAAGAGTACGAAGTTGATGCCAGAGACACCAAGCTTGGTGCCGAAGAAATTACTTCTGACCTCCCAAACATCTCAGTTGAAGCTCTTGCTCAGCTAGATGCGAGTGGAATTATTCGAATCGGAGCCGAAGTTCGCCCGGGAGACATCCTGGTTGGAAAAGTCACGCCTAAGGGTGAGACTGAGCTTTCAGCCGAGGAGCGACTATTGCGTGCGATCTTCAACGAGAAATCGCGTGAAGTTCGAGACACATCTTTGAAGGTGCCACACGGTGAGCAGGGAACCATCATTGGTGTCAAGGTATTTGACGCTGAAGAGGGCGACGAGCTCGGTGCTGGCGTCAACAAGCGTGTAGTCGTTTACATCGCCCAGAAGCGAAAGATCACCGAGGGTGACAAGCTTGCTGGACGACACGGCAACAAGGGTGTTATTGCTAAAATCTTGCCCGTCGAGGACATGCCGTTCATGGAAGATGGAACTCCGGTTGACATCGTATTGAACCCACTGGGTATTCCTGGTCGAATGAACTTCGGTCAGGTTCTGGAATCACACCTTGGTTGGGTTTGCCGCCAGGGCTGGGACGTTTCCGGAGTTGCTAAGTGGGCAGATGAGATGTCTAAGGACCTCTTCAGCGCTCCAGCTGGAACTAAGGTCGCCACGCCGGTATTCGACGGCGCGACCAAGAACCAGGTTGCGGGTCTTCTAGATCACACTTTGCCAAACCGAGACGGCAACCGCCTAATCGATGGCAGTGGTAAAGCTAACCTCTTCGATGGCCGCTCCGGCGAGCCTTACCCAATGCCAATTGCTGTTGGCGTGAAGTACATGTTGAAGCTGCACCACTTGGTTGATGACAAGATTCACGCTCGTTCCACCGGTCCTTACTCCATGATTACTCAGCAGCCACTTGGTGGTAAGGCTCAGTTCGGTGGACAGCGATTCGGTGAGATGGAAGTTTGGGCACTGCAGGCTTATGGCGCAGCGCACACTCTCCAGGAGCTATTGACTATCAAGTCGGACGACATCGCCGGCCGTGTTCGAACCTACGAGGCAATCGTCAAGGGCGAGAACATTCAGGCACCTGGTATCCCCGAGTCCTTCCGAGTACTCGCAAAGGAAATGCAGTCACTGGGCCTAAACGTCGAGGTAATCGACAACAAGGGCCAAGTAGTTGTTTTGAAGGACGAGGCGTTTGAAAACGACCGCGCCGCTGAGGAACTAGGCATCAACCTGAGCCGCAACGAGCAGTTGTCATCTGACTCCGACTTCAACACCTACCAGTAATTCCGAATCTCGAATTTTCAGAAGGAAATAAACATATGTCTGTGAAAGTAGAAAACTTCAGTGCTCTCCGGGTAGGTCTTGCCACCTCGGAGGAAATCCGCTCTTGGTCATCAGGTGAAGTCAAGAAGCCTGAGACCATCAACTACCGAACTCTAAAGCCGGAAAAAGATGGCCTATTCTGCGAGAAGATCTTTGGTCCAACCAAGGACTGGGAGTGCTCTTGCGGTAAGTACAAGCGAGTTCGCTTCAAGGGAATTGTCTGTGAGCGTTGTGGCGTAGAGGTAACAAAGTCCTCGGTTCGTCGTGAGCGCATGGGTCACATCGAGCTAGCCGCTCCTGTAACTCACATCTGGTATTTCAAGGGTGTTCCATCTCGTCTGGGTTACCTATTGAACATGGCACCAAAAGACCTAGAGAAGATCATTTACTTTGCCGCTTACCGTGTCATGGATATTGACCACGAGATGCGAACCGCAGAGTATGACCTAGTCCGTGACGAGTACGTAACCCGTATTCGCGCTCTGATCGATGCTCGTGAAGAAGAGTTTGAGGCCGCAGCCGGCGAAGAGATCGCTGCAATGCGCGAACTTGGCTTGGTAATGCAGATCTCCAACAAGTTCTGGGAGGCACCTCGTTGGATCGAGAAGCAGTTCTCCAAGAGCCTGGAGCAGCTAATTGACTCAGAGGAAAAGGATGCGGATGCATTCTGGTCCGTCCGAACCTTAGCTCAGATGTCTGACGAAGAGCAGGACGACACCGTTGTTCGCACCACCGATGAGGCCAAGAAAATCAAGAAATTGATTGCCGACATCAAAAAGAAGGTGGACAAGATTGTCCGCGAGTACGCCCGTCTAGAGCGTCCGGCAAACCTTCACAAGGAGCAGTTGGCATGGCGCATGTTCCTAACGGCGGAAGTCGGCCAGCTAATGCCAAACGACGTGGTCTTTGACTACTTCGATTACTACTTCTCCGACTACGTAATAACTTCAATCGGTGCCGAGGCAGTACTGCAGGTATTGGCTGCATTCGATCTTGAGGGCGCAGCTGCAGAATTGCGCGCCGAGATTGCAACCACCAAGGGCTCTAAGCAGACTCAGGCCATCAAGCGCCTGAAGGTTGTAAACAGCTTCGCTCAGTCCGGCACTCCTCCAACTTCCATGGTTCTATCGGTTCTTCCGGTACTACCTCCGGAGATTCGCCCAATGGTTCAGCTAGACGGTGGCCGCTTCGCGACCAGCGATCTAAACGACCTGTACCGCAGGGTGATCAACCGTAACAACCGTCTAAAGCGATTCGTTGATCTAGGCGCTGTTCCAAAGACCATTTTGAACAACGAGAAGCGCATGCTTCAGGAAGCCGTTGACGCACTGTTTGACAACGGTCGCCGCGGTCGCGCTGTTACCGGAACCGGTAACCGTGCACTGAAGTCACTGTCTGACCTTCTAAAGGGTAAGCAGGGTCGTTTCCGTCAGAACCTTCTGGGTAAGCGAGTTGATTACTCTGGCCGTTCCGTAATCGTGGTTGGACCGCAGTTGAAGCTTCACCAGTGTGGACTTCCAAAGCTGATGGCCCTTGAGCTATTCAAGCCATATGTAATGAAGCGTCTTGTTGACATGGGCCTTGCTCAGAACATCAAGAGCGCTAAGCGCATGGTTGAAAGAAGCCGACCACAGGTCTGGGGAGTTCTCGAGGAAGTTATTCGTGAGCGTCCAGTGCTACTAAACCGCGCACCTACCTTGCACCGTTTGGGAATCCAGGCATTCGAGCCACAACTGGTTGAGGGCAAGGCTATTCAGCTTCACCCGCTTGTTTGTGCGGCCTTCAACGCCGACTTCGACGGTGACCAGATGGCTGTTCACCTTCCTCTGTCAGTTGAGGCGCAGGCTGAGGCCCGCATCTTGATGCTTGCTTCGAACAACATTCTGAAGCCATCGGACGGACGTCCGGTTGCTACACCTACCCAGGACATGATCATTGGGCTCTTCCACCTAACCGCTGAAGTTCCTGGCGGCACTGGTGAGGGCCTAGCCTTCACCTCAATGGGAGAGGCCCAGATGGCCTTTGACATTGGCGGCCTCGATCTAGGCGCCAAGGTTCGAATTCGCATCGAGGGTGAATTGCGCGAGACCACATTTGGTCGTGCGCTATTCAACGAGACGCTTCCTCTTTCATATCCATTCGTGGAGATGCAAGTCGGCAAAAAAGAGCTAGGCCAGATTGTTTCTGACTTGGTCGAGCTCTTCAGCCGCACTGAGGTTGCACTTTCCCTTGACGCCTTGAAGGATGCTGGATTCCACTGGGCAACACGTGCCGGCGTTTCGATGGCTATCTCTGATGCCAACTTTGACCCGAAGGGCACCTTCGACAAGGAGCGAGCCTCCAGGATCGTCAAGGCCGAGAAGGCTCACACCAAGATTCAGGAAGCATTCGACAATGGTCTGAAGTCAGACCTGGAGCGTCGAGATGAGCTTGGAGCACTTTGGTTCAAGGAGACTGCCGAAATCGAGCAGCTACTGCGCGAATCGATCCCGACCGACAATGCGATCTACAAGATGGTCACATCTGGCGCCAGAGGTAACTGGCTACAGATTCGTTCCATCATGGGTATGCGTGGGCCGGTTGCAACCTCATCGGGTGACTTTGCTCCGATGCCAGTGAAGGGTAACTACCTATTGGGTCTAACCCCTCACGAGTACTTCATTAACGCAACTGGAGCCCGTAAGGGTAACGCTGACACCGCCATGAAGACTGCTGCAGCGGGTTACCTAACCCGTCGTTTGGTCGACGTGGCACAGGATGTCATCATTCAGATTGAGGACTGTGGAACCACCAAGGGTCTGGACAAGGATCTTCTGGATCAAGAGCAGGTTGAGCTTTCAATCGTTGGTCGTACGAATCTTGTTGACGTCAAGCAGGGAAAAACAGTTCTTCTTCCTGCCGGTGTGAACATTGATCACTCTGCGGCAAGACGAATCAAGGAAGCCGGAGTTGAAACAATAACTGTTCGCTCCGTTCTAACTTGTGAGGCTGAATTCGGTATCTGCGCGGCTTGCTACGGTGTTTCGCTCGCCACAAACCAAAAGGTGACTGTGGGTGAGGCAATTGGAATCATCGCCGCTCAGTCAATCGGTGAGCCTGGTACTCAGCTAACAATGCGTACCTTCCACACCGGAGGAGCCGCATCGAGCGCCAAGAAGCAGACCATTCTGAAGTCAATTGGTGGCCAGAAGGTTCGTGTTGAGCGTCTGATTTCCTATGACATCACGCAGGGTCTGAACGGTGTTACTGACCTTCTAGAAGCTCGTGTTGGATGGCGTCAAGCTGGCAAGGTTGCTGTTATGGCATTCTGGGCCGGTCAAGTGGACATCGTTGAGAAGGTTTCCCTAACCGGAACCAAGAGCTTCGAAGTCTACGTTCGCCCACAGGGCGAGAAGGCCGAGAAGGAAGCTGAGGCGCTTGCGACTCAGTACAGCTTCAGCCGTACTGCATCGAAGACCTTCAAGAAGCTAAGTCCTTACCTTCCGATCACAATCGTTGCCTCAGTCGGCGACCTAGTGGTTCAAAAGGGTGACATGGTTGACGCCGGAGATTACTTGGTCGATGGAACTCCAATTCCACACGAGGTTTTGATGATTCGTGGTTCGCGTGAAGCGGCTGCGGAAATCATTCGCGGTGTTCAGGCCATTTATGGCTCACAGGGCGTTCCGCTGCACGACAAGCACCTTGAGGTAATTGTCCGTCAGATGTTGAACAAGGTGACCGTAATCGACTCTGGAGACACCAACATGCTTCCAGGTGAGATCATCGATCGCCAGAGCTTTGCAGGCAAGAACCGTCAGGCAGTTGCGCAGGGCAATCGTCCCGCCAGTGCTCGTCAAGAGGTAATGGGTATGACCCGTGCTTCACTTGCTGCTCAGTCTTGGCTATCTGCGGCATCCTTCCAGGAGACCACTCGAGTCCTAACCCAAGCGGCGCTAGATCGCCGTGAGGACAGGCTTGTGGGTCTAAAGGAAAACGTGATCATCGGAAAGCTAATTCCAGCTGGAACTGGACTATTGGCTTACCGCAACTTCGAAGTAGATGGAACAGAAGAGGCGAAAGCCGAGCGCTATCCAAACCGAATCTGGTCGGACCAGGGTTACGACCCAACCGATCTAGATTCGCAGGAGCTCAGCTTGAGTGTTTCGGATCCATTTGCAATCGATGAGAAGTAACCAAGACAACTAAAAAACCATTTGACCGTTCTCACGGGCTACGGGTATGCTTAGGGCTGGTCATGCAACTGCATGTATCAGGCCAGCTCTCGTGAATGTTCGAGAACACGGCCAAAACCTTTGGTTATAAAGCGCCGTTCTGGCGCGCCAAAGATTAATGAACGAGGAGAACAAGTGCCAACAATTCAGCAGTTGGTTCGCAAGGGACGCAGCCCAAAGGTCACCAAGACCAAGGCTCCAGCCCTAAAGGCTAACCCGCAGCAGCGCGGTGTATGCACCCGTGTGTACACCACCACCCCAAAGAAGCCGAACTCTGCGCTTCGCAAGGTGGCACGTGTCAAGCTGTCAAACGGTACCGAGGTAACCGCGTACATTCCGGGCGAAGGTCACAACCTTCAGGAGCACTCGATGGTGCTTATCCGTGGTGGCCGCGTGAAGGACCTACCCGGTGTTCGTTACAAGATCATTCGTGGTGCCCTGGACACTCAGGCAGTGAAAGACCGTAAGCAGGCTCGTAGTCTCTACGGCGCAAAGAAGGGTAAGTAATGCCTCGTAAAGGCCCAGTAGCTAAGCGCCCAGTCGCTATGGATCCGGTTTACGGTTCCCCAGTTGTGTCGCAATTAGTAAACAAGATTTTGCTTGACGGTAAGAAGTCAATTGCAGAAAAAATCGTTTACGGTGCCCTAGAAGGCACCAACGTCAAGACCGGCGACGACCCAGTGGTTCTTCTAAAGAAGGCTCTGGACAACGTCCGCCCAACAGTCGAGGTACGTTCTCGCCGTGTTGGTGGCTCGACTTACCAGGTGCCAATCGAGGTTAAGAGCCACCGTGCTAACACCTTGGCTATGCGTTGGTTGGTTCAGTTTGCGAAGCAACGTCGCGAAAAGACCATGACCGAGCGTCTGATGAATGAAATTCTTGATGCTTCTAACGGCCTTGGTGCCGCTGTGAAGCGTCGCGAGGACACTCACAAGATGGCTGAGGCCAACAAGGCCTTCGCTCACTACCGCTGGTAAAAACCAAATACTGGCATCGAGGGTCTTGATCCTCGGTGGCACAAGCATCAAACCCCTAGTCAATAAATTTCTTCGGAGGCAACCGTGGCACAAGACGTGCTCACTGACCTGAACAAGGTTCGTAACATCGGCATCATGGCGCACATTGACGCCGGTAAGACAACCGCGACTGAGCGAATCCTGTTCTACACAGGCATCACTCACAAGATCGGTGAAACTCACGATGGTGCATCTCAGATGGACTGGATGGAGCAAGAGCAAGAGCGTGGAATCACTATCACCTCTGCTGCGACAACCTGTTTCTGGAAAGACAACCAGATCAACATCATCGACACCCCCGGTCACGTCGACTTCACCGTTGAGGTGGAGCGTTCGTTGCGTGTCCTAGACGGTGCCGTTGCTGTTTTCGACGGTAAGGAAGGCGTGGAGCCTCAGTCCGAGACCGTTTGGCGTCAGGCTGACAAGTACAACGTTCCACGTATTTGTTTTGTGAACAAGATGGACAAGTTGGGTGCTGATTTCTACTTCACCGTGAAAACCATTATTGATCGACTAGGTGCCAAGCCATTAGTAATTCAGCTTCCAATCGGAGCCGAAAATGAGTTCGAAGGTGTTATCGACCTAGTTGAGATGCGCGCGCTAACCTGGCGTGGAGACGTCGAAATGGGCACGAAGTATGAAATCGAACCGATTCCAGAGAACATGCAGGCCAAGGCCGATGAGTACCGCGCTCAGCTAATCGAGGCCGTTGCCGACACTTCTGACGAGCTAATGGAGAAGTACTTCAACGGCACAGAGATGACTGTTGCGGAAATCAAAGAGGCAATTCGTAAGCTGACTGTCAACAGCGCTGCTTACCCGATTCTTTGCGGTTCCGCTTTCAAGAACAAGGGTGTTCAGCCAATGCTGGATGCTGTCTTGGATTACCTTCCATCCCCACTTGATGTTGCAAGCGTCGAGGGTGGAGATCCTCGCGACGAGGAAAAGCGAATCACTCGTAAGCCTGACGTCAATGAGCCTTTTGCGGCCCTTGCGTTCAAGGTTGTTACGCACCCATTCTTTGGTCGTTTGACCTACATCCGGGTTTACTCTGGAAAAGCTAACGCTGGCGACGCTGTTGCGAACTCTACAAAGGGACGCAAAGAGCGCATCGGAAAAGTTTTCCAGATGCACGCCAACAAGGAAATTCCTATCAGCGGTGTCACCGCTGGCCACATCTATGCAGCCATTGGCCTGAAGGACACCACAACCGGTGATACTTTGTGCGATTTGGACAACCAGATTGTGTTGGAGTCGATGACCTTCCCGGAGCCAGTTATCTCCGTGGCCATTGAGCCAAAGACAAAGTCAGACCAGGAAAAGCTTGGAATTGCTATTCAGAAGCTTGCTGAAGAAGACCCAACATTCCGAGTTGTGAACGACATCGATACTGGCCAGACGATTATTTCTGGAATGGGCGAGCTTCACTTGGACATTCTGGTTGACCGCATGCGCCGTGAGTTCGGTGTTGAAGCCAACGTCGGTAAGCCGCAGGTTGCGTACCGCGAGACAATCCGTCGCACGGTTCTAAAGCACGACTACACACACAAGAAGCAGACCGGTGGTTCGGGTCAGTTCGCGAAGGTGCAGATCAAGCTTGAGCCTCTAGTTGTTGAGGGCGACACCATTTATGAATTCGTAGACGCCGTAACCGGTGGTCGCGTGCCACGCGAGTACATTCCGTCGGTTGATGCCGGCATGAAGGACGCAATGCAGTCCGGTGTGCTAGCGGGATACCCAGTCGTTGGAGTGAAGGCCACCTTGCTAGATGGTGCTTACCACGATGTTGACTCGTCAGAAATGGCGTTTAAGCTTGCCGGATCGATGGTCTTTAAAGAGGCCGCTCGATTGGCAGACCCAGTTCTACTCGAGCCGTTGATGGCAGTCGAAGTTCGTACCCCAGAGGAATATATGGGAGACGTAATCGGAGACCTAAACTCACGACGCGGGCAGATACAGTCGATGGAAGAAGCGACAGGCGTGAAAGTTATTCGCGCCCTAGTGCCACTTTCGGAGATGTTTGGTTACGTTGGTGACCTTCGTTCGAAGACCTCTGGTCGAGCCGTCTACTCAATGACGTTCGAGAATTACGCAGAGGTTCCGAAGGCAGTTGCTGACGAAATCGTACAGAAGGCCAAAGGCGAGTAGTAAAAACTACTTAAACTTGACTAAGATAGAAATTCTGTAAAACCCAATCAGAGTCGGCCCACCGGTCGATGATTTACTACGGATCCATCAGGAGGACCCAAAATGGCTAAGGCGAAATTCGAGCGCACAAAGCCGCACGTCAACATCGGAACCATTGGTCACGTTGACCACGGTAAGACCACTCTGACTGCGGCAATTACAAAAGTACTGCACGACAAGTTCCCTGATCAGAACACAAGCTATGCGTTCGATCAGATCGACAACTCCCCAGAGGAGAAGCAGCGCGGTATTACTATCAACATCTCACACGTTGAGTACCAGACCGACGTGCGTCACTACGCTCACGTAGACGCACCGGGTCACGCTGACTACATCAAGAACATGATTACCGGAGCTGCCCAGATGGACGGCGCAATCTTGGTTGTTGCTGCAACTGATGGACCAATGCCTCAGACCAAGGAGCACGTGCTTCTTGCTCGTCAGGTTGGAGTTCCTTACATCGTTGTTGCCCTAAACAAGTCCGACATGGTCGACGATTCTGAAATTCTTGAGCTTGTAGAGGTTGAAGTTCGCGAACTTCTTTCCAAGTACGAGTTCCCAGGCGACGACGCACCAGTTGTCCAGGTATCAGCTCTAAAGGCACTTGAGGGTGACCCAGTTTGGGCCGAGAAGGTTTACGAGCTAATCAAGGCTTGTGACGCACACATTCCAGAGCCAAAGCGCGACATCGACAAGGCATTCCTAATGCCTGTCGAGGACGTGTTCACTATCACTGGTCGTGGAACCGTTATCACCGGTAAGGTCGAGCGCGGAACTGTAAACGTAAACGACGAAGTCGAAATCGTTGGTATCCGCGACAAGCAGAAGACCACAGTTACCGGAATCGAAATGTTCCGCAAGCTACTTGACTACGCGGAGGCTGGCGAGAACGTTGGACTTCTATTGCGTGGTACCAAGCGCGAGGATGTAGAGCGAGGCCAGGTTGTCTGTAAGCCAGGTTCGATCACGCCTCACACCAACTTCGACGCCAACGTCTACATCCTTGCTAAGGATGAGGGTGGCCGTCACAACCCGTTCTACGCGAACTACCGTCCGCAGTTCTACTTCCGTACCACTGACGTAACTGGTGTTATCACCTTGCCAGCTGGTACCGAAATGGTTATGCCTGGCGACACCACCGAGATGGGCGTGGAGCTAATCCAGCCAATCGCGATGGAAGAGGGACTACGTTTCGCGATCCGTGAGGGTGGCCGCACTGTAGGTGCCGGTACCGTTACAAAGGTCACCAAGTAATAAAAGAAACTCTTACAAAACCCCTCGGGAAACCGGGGGGTTTTGTGGTTAACGAGATCAGAAAGTGCTTAGGCTTGGTGGATGCGCATAGAACCTCGCCGAGTGAAGCTCACCACGCGCACCAGCATTGAAATCAGCAGGACCATTCCGCACGCAAGGCTCAAGACCATCGGGGCCTGGTGTTTCATAGATCACTTTGGCCCAACCGAGCAAACCAAACCAATGGTCGTTGCTGCCCACCCACACTCTGGATTGCAAACAGTAACCTGGCTATTTGAGGGGCGTATCGAGCACCGCGACAGCGTCGGCTCAGTTCAGCTGATTACACCGGGTCAGGTGAACTTGATGACCGCAGGCAAGGGTATTTCTCACAGCGAGTTGTCTATGGAGGGCGCAAAATGGTTTCACGGAGTTCAGCTCTGGGTTGCTCTTCCGAAGCAGTCCTTAGACATAGATCCATTCTTTGAACACATTGAGCAACTGCCCCGTCTTGAGATGCAGGGCCTTAGGGCAACAGTCTTAGTTGGCGAGTTCATGGGCCATGCCTCCATGGCAAAAACATTTACTCCATTGTTGGGCGTCGAGCTAGTGCTTGAACCAGGCACGCACAAGATTCCCGTGGATGCGGGAATGGAGCATGGGTTGATGTTGGTAGCGGGGGAAGTGGTTGTCGCCGGTCAAGGGATGGAGACCTCATCGCTTCACTACTTCGAAGTTGGCGAGTCTGAGCTCGAGGTTATTGTTTCAAAAGCCGCCACGATGATGCTTTTGGGCGGAGAGCCGTTGCAAGAGAAAATTTTGATGTGGTGGAACTTTATTGGGCGCACACATGAGGACATCGCAACGGCCCGATCGCAGTGGAACAAGCGAGAGGCTAGGTTCGGGTCATTTGAGGACAATGTGGGCGGCTGGATACCGGCACCTGATCTGCCAAACATCAACCTGAAACCCAGATAGATCAACCGAAAGTCAGTTTTACCTCACTAAACATCTCCGCATTGGGTTTCGGTAATTCTTTAGGCGATTTAACTTGCACCGACCCCCTGAACTGTGGCAAGATTGACGAGTTCGTGAGTATTTGCGCCTTGTGCGTGAACCACTGCCGGATTTGTGCACAGGAAACTGGGCCTTCCGCAGCTAAGAGCCAAAAAAACTTATCTGAGATCTTCTCCTCGGTTTATCGCGAGTTTTATCGCGAGAACAGAGACCGACTTTCTTGGACAGAGCCCTAGTGATAGGGCGTTGACATAAAAACAGTGCATCAGCATCACGGCAGCAATGAAGTTTGCGTTCTCGCAGATGAATTGGCTGTAAAACTCTGTGACCGATAGGTCACCTAGATACGGAAGGCAGTCATCATGGCGGCTAACAAGATCCGCATTCGACTCAAGTCGTATGACCACGAGGTCATCGACGCGTCGGCGAGCAAAATCGTCGACACAGTCATACGCGCCGGAGCCAAGGTAGTTGGTCCAGTACCACTTCCTACCGAGAAAAACATTGTGACGGTTATCCAATCGCCTCACAAGTACAAGGACAGCCGTGAGCACTTTGAGATGCGTACCCACAAGCGTCTCATTGACATCATCGACCCGACTCCTAAAGCGGTCGATTCGCTGATGCGCCTGGACCTCCCAGCAGATGTCAACATCGAGATCAAGCTCTAAGGATTGCGAAATGACTGTAAATACTAGAACCGTAAAGGGACTGCTGGGCAAGAAGCTTGGCATGACACAGGGCTGGGACGCGGACAACAAGCTTGTTCCGATCACGGTCGTTGAGGCTGGCGAGAACGTCATCACTCAAATCAAGAATTTAGAAAAAGACGGCTACGCAGCAATTCAGCTTGCGTACGGCGCAATCGAACCTCGCAAAGTAGATAAGCCTACGACTGGCCACTTCGCCAAGGCCGGTTCAACTCCTCGTCGCTTCCTAGCCGAGATCCGAACAGCTGACACTGACACCTACACCGTCGGCCAGTCCATCGGCGTTGACATCTTTGAAGTTGGTTCGAAGCTGGACGTTGTTGGAACCAGCAAAGGTAAAGGTTTTGCCGGTGTTATGAAGCGTCACGGCTTCTCCGGTATCCACGCCAGCCACGGTGCGCACAAGAATCACCGTAAGCCTGGTTCCGTTGGAGCCGGTACTACTCCATCCCGAGTTCTTAAGGGCAAGAAGATGCCTGGACGTATGGGAACAGATCGAGTAACCACATTGAACCTCACTCTCCACGGCGTTGACCTTGAAAAGGGTCTGCTGTTGATAAAGGGTGCAGTACCAGGTCCTAAGGGCCAGTTGGTATTCGTTCGTAACGCAGTAAAGGAGACTGACTAATGCCTACAGTTGACCTAATTGACGTAAAGGGTAAGAAGTCCGGTTCTGTGGACCTTCCTGGATCAATATTTGATGTTCAGACCAATGTTCCACTGATTCACCAGGTAGTTGTTGCCCAGCTTGCAGCCGCTCGCCAGGGAACACAGTCGACACTTCGTCGTGGCGAGGTCTCTGGTTCTGGACGTAAGCCGTTCAAGCAAAAGGGAACCGGTCGCGCCCGTCAGGGATCGATCCGTATGCCTCAGCACCGCGGTGGTGGAATTATTCACGGTCCAAAGCCTCGTGACTACTCACAGCGCACCCCTAAAAAGATGATTGCCGCAGCCCTTCGTGGAGCGCTTTCAGACCGCGCAAGAAATGGTCGCATTCACGTTATTGACCAGTTTGCGATTGGCGATGCTCCTTCGACCAAGGCAGCTGCTAGCTTCCTAGCTCAGGTTGCAACCTCGAGAAACATCTTGGTTGTTTTGAGTCGTGAGGACGAGCTTTCCTACAAGTCACTTCGAAACTTGCCGTCCGTTCACGTTATTCCAGCTGATCAGCTGAATGCGTATGACGTCCTGCACGCCGAGGACCTCGTTTTCACTGCGGCCGCAATGGCATCGTTCGTTGAATCCGCCGTTGTTGTTTCAGATGTTATCGAGGAGGCATAAACATGACCGACATCAAGAAAAACCCGCGCGACATAATCATTAAGCCGATCATTTCGGAGAAGTCTTATGCGCTAATTGATGAGGGTAAGTACACCTTCGAGGTCGACACTCGCTCTAACAAGACCGAGATCAAGCAGGCCATTGAGGAAATTTTTAGTGTGAAGGTTGATTCAATCAACACACTAAACCGCGTGGGCAAGACCCGCAAAACTCGCTTCGGCATGGGTAAGCGCAAGGACACCAAGCGCGCCATTGTCTCCTTGAAGTCGGGTTCCATCGACATCTTTACCTACATCGGTTAAGGGGATAACTCATGGGCATTCGTAAGTACAAGCCAACGACTCCTGGTCGCCGCGGCTCATCAGTTGCAGACTTTGCTGAGCTGACTCGCTCCACTCCAGAGAAGTCGCTTTTGCGACCTCTTCCTAAGACTGGTGGACGTAACTCAAACGGTCGCATCACCACTCGCCACATCGGTGGCGGACACAAGCGTCAGTACCGCGTTATCGACTTCCGTCGTCATGACAAAGACGGTGTACCGGCCAAGGTTGCTCACATTGAGTATGACCCGAACCGCACCGCTCGCATTGCGTTGTTGCACTACATCGATGGCACCAAGCGTTACATCATTGCTCCTAACAAGCTAAACCAGGGCGATGCCATCGAGCAGGGCGCACAGGCCGACATCAAGCCGGGCAACAACTTGCCTCTCAAGAACATCCCAGTGGGAACTGTTATCCACGCTATTGAGCTAAAGCCAGGCGGAGGAGCCAAGATGGCTCGTTCAGCGGGTGCTTCGGTTCGATTGGTTGCCAAGGAAGGCGACAACGCTCAGCTGAGATTGCCATCCGGTGAAATCCGCAACGTTGATTCACGCTGCCGGGCAACCATTGGTGAGGTCGGCAACGCCGAGCAGTCAAACATCAACTGGGGTAAGGCAGGACGTAAGCGCTGGAAGGGTGTTCGCCCAACAGTTCGTGGTGTTGCCATGAACCCAGTGGATCACCCACACGGTGGTGGTGAGGGTAAGACTTCCGGTGGACGTCACCCAGTTACACCTTGGGGCCAAAAAGAGGGCCGCACACGTAAGCCAAACCTTCCATCAGACAAGCAAATCGTTCGTCGTCGTTACGCCGGCAAGAAGTAGGAGATCTTTAGATGCCAAGAAGTTTGAAGAAGGGCCCCTTCGTAGACGAGCACCTAATGAAAAAGGTGCGAGTTCAGAACGAGGCTTCCAGCAAGAACGTAATCAAGACTTGGTCACGTCGCTCAATGATTGTTCCAGCAATGCTGGGACACACCATTGCCGTCCACGATGGCCGCAAGCACATTCCAGTTTTCGTAACCGAGAACATGGTTGGGCACAAGCTTGGAGAATTTGCACCTACCCGAACCTTCCGTGGTCACGTGAAGGACGACAAGAAGGGTCGCCGCGGCTAAGCCGGGGCGCCTAGGAAAAGAAGGAATAACGATGGAAGCGATCGCCAAGCTGCGTAACATCCGCGTGACCCCAATGAAGGCCAGACGTGTAGTCAACCTGATTCGTGGCAAGCAAGCCACCGAGGCATTGGGTATTTTGAAGTTTGCTCCACAATCAGCATCTGAGCCGATCTACAAGTTAGTCGCCTCAGCAGTCGCCAACGCCCAAGTAAAGGGCGAGGCCGCCGGCGCAATTGTGGATGTTGATGACCTAATCATCTCCAAGGCTTTTGTCGACGAGGGAGTGACCCTGAAAAGGTTCCGTCCTCGTGCCCAGGGCCGAGCATTCCGAATCAACAAGCGCACCAGCCACATCACAGTGGTTGTATCTACTCCAGACGAGTTTGCAAAGGCAGGTAAGTAGTCATGGGTCAAAAAGTCAATCCCTACGGCTTCCGCCTGGGAATCACCACCGAGCACCGCTCACGCTGGTTCGCGGACTCCACCAAGAAGGGTCAGCGCTACGCCGACTACGTGGTCGAGGACGTCAAGATCCGTGCATACCTTCAGGACAAGCTGGATCGTGCCGGCATCAGCCGCATCGAGCTAGAGCGCACCCGTGACCGAGTCCGCGTTGACATCTTCGCAGCTCGTCCAGGTTTGGTAATCGGCCGTCGTGGCGCAGAGGCAGAAACTCTTCGCACCGAGCTCGAGAAGCTAACTAGCAAGCAGGTTTTGCTAAACATCCTCGAGGTTAAGAACCCAGAATCTGACGCACAGCTTGTCGCGCAGGGCGTTGCAGAGCAACTAGCTGCTCGTGTTGCCTTCCGTCGTGCAATGCGTAAGGGAATTCAAGGAGCACTCCGTTCCGGTGCCAAGGGCATCAGAATCCAGTGTTCTGGCCGCTTGGGCGGGGCAGAAATGTCTCGTAGTGAGTTCTACCGCGAAGGTCGAGTACCACTACATACTCTTCGTTCAAACATCGACTATGGCTTCTACGAGGCCAAGACCACATTCGGTCGAATCGGTGTAAAGGTCTGGATCTACAAGGGCGACATGACCGCACGTGAGCTTGCTGCACAGCAAGCTACTCAGCGTGGTCCGCGCCAGGGTGCACCTGGTGCTGGCCGTCGTGGCCCTCGTCAGGGTGACGCTGCTCCGCTAGCAGCAGGAAGTGAAGCCAAATAATGCTGATTCCTAGAAAAGTTAAGCACCGTAAGCAGCACAGCCCGAAACGTCGCGGCCATGCAACAGGTGGAACTAAGGTCTCGTTCGGTGAATGGGGTATTCAGGCGACAACGTCTGCATACCTAACCAACCGTCAGATTGAGGCAGCGCGTATTGCTATGACTCGCCACATCAAGCGTGGTGGAAAAGTCTGGATCAACGTGTTCCCTGATCGCTCCCTAACCAAGAAGCCAGCTGAAACCCGAATGGGTTCCGGTAAGGGTTCTCCTGAGTGGTGGGTAGTAAACGTGAAGCCCGGCCGCGTGCTCTTTGAGCTGAGCGGTGTAACAGACGAAATTGCCAAAGAGGCTCTAACCCGTGCGATCCACAAGCTCCCGCTGAAGGCTCGCATCATCAAGCGTGAAGAAGGTGACGCATAATGATTGGTTCAAAAAACCTATCCCCACAGGATCTCGACAAGATCGAATCTTCGGTTCTGGTAGAAGAGCTTCGTAAGGCCAAGGAAGAGCTATTCAACCTGCGCTTCCAGTCGGCTACCGGCCAGCTAGATGCCCATGGTCGAGTAAGAGCGGTTAAGCGCGATGTTTCTCGCATTTACACAATCATGCGTGAGCGTGAGCTGGGTATTCGTGCGGTTCCGGTTCCAGCACCTGCAAAGGCTGCTACCAAGAAGAAGCCAGCCGTTGAAGAGGCTGCAGCCAAGACAGAGGAGGCATAAAAATGGCAGAAGAAACCAAGCCAGCAGCGAAAGCTGCAGCTAAGCCAGCCACCAAAGCTGCTGCAAAGCCTGCTGCGAAAGCAGCAGTAAAGCCAGCGGCTAGTGCGGCCCCTAAGGCGTCTAAGCCAAAGAAAGCTAAGACCCCGAAGGTAGTAAAGGAAGTGACCCGCGGCTACCGCAAGTCACGTCAGGGCTACGTAGTTTCGGACAAGATGGATAAGACCATCGTTGTCTTGCTAGAAGACCGCAAGAAGCACCCGCTTTACGGCAAGGTGCTTCGCGTGTCCAAGAAGGTCAAGGCACACGACGAAACAAACAGCGCCGGCATTGGTGACCTCGTGGTAATTGACGAGACTCGCCCGATTTCGGCAACAAAGAACTGGCGCCTAGTCGAGATCCTCGAAAAGGCTAAGTAACACACCCCGCGAATAACGGTCGGAATCGTTATTCACTAAGCAAGGAGAAAAAAAGTGCTACAGCAAGAATCCAGGGTCAAGGTGGCCGATAACTCGGGCGCCAAGGAGCTCCTGACAATTCGCGTACTGGGTGGTTCCACCCGTCGTTACGCGGGTATTGGTGACACTATCGTCGCCTCAGTCAAGGACGCCATCCCAGGCGGAAACGTCAAAAAAGGTGAAGTCGTAAGAGCGGTTATCGTTCGCACCGTCAAGGAAACTAGGCGTGCAGATGGTTCTTATGTGAAGTTCGACGAGAACGCGGCGGTCATCATCAAAGCTGACGGCGAACCTCGTGGAACCCGTATTTTTGGGCCAATTGGTCGCGAGCTTCGTGAAAAGCGTTTTATGAAGATCATCTCGCTAGCACCGGAGGTTGTGTAAATTATGGCAAAAATTAAAAAAGGCGATCTCGTTGAGGTCATCACTGGAGGCAAGCAAGAGCGCGGTGGTTACCGCGGCAAGCAGGGCCTAGTTCTGAAGGTCATCAAGGAGACCAATAAGGTCATCGTTGAGGGTGTAAACATGGTCAAGAAGCACAACCGCATCGGTCAGTCCGAGCGTGGTGGCAAGACCGGTGGAATCGAATCTCAGGAAGCTCCGATCCACATCTCAAACGTGGCTTTGGTAGACCCAAGCACCAAGAAGCCTTCCAAGGTTGGCTTCAAGATAACCACTTCAAAAGAGGGTGTCACCACCAAGGTTCGCATCGCTAAGAAGAGTGGGAAGGAGTTCTAATGGCAACCGGATATAAAAAAGCAGGCGCCGAGACCACTCCTCGTCTAAAACTTCAGTACCGCACCGAGATCGTGAAGACTCTGACCGAAGAGTTCTCCTTCACCAACCCAATGCAGGTTCCTGGTCTGACCAAGATCGTTGTAAACATGGGTGTTGGTCAAGCTGCCAGAGACGGCAAGCTGATTGAGGGAGCGATTCGCGACCTAATTGCGATTACTGGGCAGAAGCCTCAGGTCAACATTGCAAAGAAGTCAATCGCGCAGTTCAAGCTTCGTGAGGGTCAGCCAATTGGCGCCCACGTTACTTTGCGTGGCGACCGCATGTGGGAGTTCCTAGACCGCTTGCTTTCACTTTCACTTCCTCGTATTCGTGACTTCCGTGGACTTTCGCCAAAGCAGTTCGATGGCAACGGAAACTACACATTTGGTCTAGCCGAGCAGTCAATGTTCCACGAAATTGACATCGACAAGATTGACCACGTCCGCGGTATGGACATCACAGTTGTAACGACAGCAAAATCTGACGACGAGGGTCGCGCGCTTCTCAAGGCGCTCGGTTTCCCGTTCCAGGCCTAAAAACACGATTGAGGTAGGTCCCTGTGCTTGTAAAGCACTTGGAAACCGCTTCGAGAAAGCAGACACATTATGACAATGACAGATCCGGTAGCAGACTTTCTGACCCGGCTGCGCAATGCGAACATGGCACACCACGAATCACTGAACGTTCCTTTTTCCAAACTAAAAGGAACAATCGCTGAGATCTTGAAGTCAGAGGGATACATTGCTTCTTACACGGTTGAGGATGCAAAGGTCGGTAAGACCATGCACATCACCATGAAGTACGGCCCAAATCGCGAGACCAGCATCGTTGGTATCAAGCGTGTATCCAAGCCAGGTCTTCGCGTTTACGCAAAGTCCACCGAGCTACCCAAGGTGCTTGGCGGCTTGGGCGTTGCAATCCTGTCCACCTCTAGCGGTCTTCTAACTGACCGCCAGGCTTCAAAGAAGGGAGTGGGTGGGGAAGTCCTCGCCTACGTCTGGTAAGCAATAATGTCGAGAATTGGAAAACTACCCATTCCACTGCCAGCAGGCGTGACCGTTGAAATCAACGGTCAGGATGTTGCAGTCAAGGGCCCAAAGGGCGAGCTAAAGCTCACCGTTTCTAAACCAATCACTGTTTCACAAGAAGATGGCAGCGTTATTGTTGCTCGTCCAGATGACGAGGCAGTTTCAAAGTCACTTCACGGACTAACTCGTTCGCTAATTGCTAACAATGTTCACGGCGTTTCTGAGGGCTTCACCAAAGCACTCGAGATCGTTGGAACTGGTTATCGTGCGGCGCTCAAGGGTACGACCGTGGAAATGTCTCTTGGCTTCAGCCACCCAGTGCTTGTAACTCCTCCGGAGGGCATCACGTTGGTAGTCGAAGGAAACACCAAGATCATCGTGTCGGGAATCGACAAGCAGGCTGTCGGAGAGATGGCAGCTAACATTCGCAAGCTTCGTAAGCCTGAGCCTTATAAGGGCAAGGGAGTTCGTTACGAAGGCGAGCGAGTCCGTCGCAAGGCTGGAAAGGCTGGTAAGTAATCATGGCTCTAGGAATTAGAGGCAAGTCAAAGTCAGCCGCTCGTGGCCGTCGTCACGTTCGCCTGCGCAAGAAGATCGAGGGCACTGCAATGCGTCCTCGTCTAGTTGTCACGCGCTCAGCGCGTCACCTGTTCGTCCAGCTGGTTGATGACGGCGTGGGTCAGACCCTCGCCTCGGCATCGACAATGGAAGCGGATATGCGCGTAGTAGCCGGCACCAAGACCGACAAGGCCACAATGGTAGGCAAGCTAATTGCTGAGCGTGCCAAGAAGGCCGGCGTTTCCGAAGTGGTCTTTGACCGCGGTGGTAACCGCTATGCAGGCCGCGTCGCAGCTGTTGCTGCTGCGGCTCGCGAGGAAGGACTAGTGCTTTGAGCGAAGAAAAGAAGGAAGTGCCAGTGGCTGAAGCTACCGCAACTACCGAAACTCCAGCAGCTACCGATGCCGCAGTAATCACTGAGGCACCAATAACTACTGTCGACCCGAACGAGCGCGAGCAGCGTCGTGGTTCACGTGATCGTGGACCAAAGAACGACCGTCGTGAGCGCGAAGAGCCTAAGAGCCAGTTCTTGGAGCGTGTTGTGACAATCAACCGTGTTTCCAAGGTGGTCAAGGGTGGTCGTCGTTTCTCCTTCACCGCACTTGTCGTGGTCGGAGATGGCGATGGAACCGTTGGTGTTGGTTACGGTAAGGCCAAAGAAGTTCCAGCTGCAATTGCCAAGGGCGTCGAGGATGCGAAGAAGAACTTCTTCCGCGTTCCACGTGCTGGCTCAACAATTCCTCACCCTGTCCAGGGCGAGGCTGCAGCCGGTGTTGTTCTACTGCGTCCAGCGTCTGAAGGTACCGGTGTTATCGCCGGTGGTCCAGTTCGTGCCGTTTTGGAGTGCGCCGGAGTCCACGACGTACTTTCGAAGTCGCTCGGATCTTCCAACACACTAAACATTGTGCATGCAACCGTCCAGGCGTTGCGTCAGCTAGAGGAACCAGCCGCCGTGGCAGCACGACGTGGCAAGACTCTTGCCGAGGTAGCTCCAGCACGTCTGTTGCCAGCAAAGACTGACAAGACTGAAAAGACTGAAAAGGCTGGTGTCTAATGGCTGCTCGTCTCAAAGTGACCCAATTGAAAAGTTCAAACGGTGGAAAGCAAAACCAGCGCGATTCACTTCGCACCCTGGGACTGAAGCGCATCGGTGACATCGTGGTACGCGAGGACACTAAGTCCAATCGCGGCCTCGTAAACACTGTTGCCCACCTCGTTAAAGTTGAGGAGATCGACTAAATGGCTGAAGAGAAGAAGCCAGCCGCTGCAAAGCCAGCCGCTGCAAAGCCAGCTACCAAGGCTGCTGCAAAGCCAGCAACTAAGGCTGCCGCACCGAAAGCTGCCGCGCCAAAGGCTGCTGCAAAGCCAGCAACTAAGGCTGCCGCACCGAAGGCAGATGCTGCTGCAAAGCCAGCTGTTGAAAAGGCTCCGGTTGTCGCTGCTGCAAAGCCAGCGGTAGCCAAGTCAAAGAAGAAGCCAGCTGAAAAGATTGAGAAGTCTCAGATCTTGCGTCTTCACCACCTTCGCCCTGCAAAGGGTGCCAAGAAGGACAAGACTCGTAAGGGTCTTGGTGAGGGTTCAAAGGGTAAGACTGCAGGTAGAGGTACCAAGGGTACCGGTGCTCGCACAACTACTCGTCTGGGCTTTGAAGGTGGTGGCGTGAACCTAGTTATGCGCACACCGAAGCTACGTGGATTCAAGAATCCATTCCGCGTGGAATACCAGGTTGTAAACCTCGAGAAGCTAACTGAGCTTTATCCAAAGGGTGGAGCTGTGACAATTCCAGATCTAGTGGCCAAGGGCGCTGTTCGTAAGAACAAGCCAGTCAAGGTTCTAGGCAACGGCGACCTCTCGGTTAAGCTAGAAATTAGTGTTGACAAGGTTTCCGAGTCAGCAAAGACCAAGATTGAAGCTGCCGGCGGCAGCGTCAACGCCTAATCATCTAGGGGAGTAGGTTCACTTTTGTTTAGTGCAATAGCTCGCGCATTCCGTACTCCGGATCTGCGTAACAAGCTGGCGTTTACGCTCGGCATGATTGCAATCTTCCGATTGGGCTCGTTCATTCCAGCCCCGAACGTTGATTATTCGAATGTTCAGCAATGTCTCGCACAGAGCCAGTCGACTTCTGGGCTCTATGAACTAGTGAACCTGTTTTCCGGTGGAGCGCTCTTGCAGCTTTCCATCTTTGCCCTGGGAATCATGCCGTACATTACGGCTTCGATTATTACCCAGTTGCTCCGAGTTGTAATTCCTCGCTTTGAGACCCTTCACAAAGAAGGGCCTTCTGGCCAGGCAAAACTTACGCAGTACACCCGTTACCTAACAATCGCTCTTGGACTACTCCAGGCAACCACTTTGGTTACTGTTGCCAGACAGGGCGCACTGTTCGGAGCCGATTGTACTCTTCCGATTCTGGTTGATACCGGGCCGCTTTCCATCACATTGATGGTGATGACAATGACAGCCGGAACCGGTTTGATTATGTGGATCGGTGAGCTCATCACCGAGCGCGGCGTTGGAAACGGCATGTCGCTTTTGATCTTCACCTCAATCGCTTCAACCTTCCCATCCAGCTTGCTTCAGATTCTGCAGACCAGAAGCATCGAGATCTTCGTCATGGTTATGGCGGTCGGATTTATCGTGGTGGGACTAGTTGTTCTTGTGGAGCAATCGCAACGACGGATTCCTGTTCAGTACGCAAAGCGCATGGTTGGCCGCAAGGCCTACGGTGGTCAGGCAACCTATATTCCAGTGAAGGTAAACACCGCTGGAGTTATCCCGGTTATCTTCGCCTCTTCAATGCTTTATTTGCCGGCACTATTGGCTCAGTTCAACCAGCCGGATGCAACAACCGGTCAGGTCTCTCCTTGGGTTCGTTTTATCTCCACTTACCTAACCTCCGGAGACAACCCGCTGTACATGGCAATGTACTTCTTGCTGATCGTCGGGTTCACTTATTTCTACGTTGCTATTACCTTGAACCCAGAGGAAATTAGCGACAACATGAAGCGCTACGGCGGATTCATACCTGGTATTCGGGCTGGTCGTCCGACCACTGAGTACTTGCAGTATGTGATCAGCCGCATCACTTTCCCGGGCGCTATCTACCTCGGTTTGATCGCGCTAATTCCGTTGGTTGCATTCACTGCTATTGGAACCAATCAAAACTTCCCATTCGGAGGAACATCGATCTTGATCATCGTTGGTGTTGGTCTGGACACTGTGAAGCAAATCAGTGCTCAGATGCAGCAACGAAACTACGAGGGCCTCCTCAAGTGATCGGCATCCTTTTGATCGGCCCCCCGGGTGCCGGCAAGGGGACTCAGGCGGCGCTCCTTGCAACTCGTTACTCGATACCTGCAATCTCAACGGGTGACATTTTTCGTAAAAACGTCGCGGATGAGACTCCTCTTGGCGTTGAGGCTAAGGGTTACATGGATCGTGGCGAATACGTGCCTGACTCTCTGACCAACGCGTTGGTGAAAGATCGATTGTCCCAGTCGGATGTTCTAAATGGCTTTTTGCTAGACGGTTATCCAAGAACCCTCGATCAGGTTGAAAAACTAGACGAGTTTTTGGCCCAGAGCGGTACGAAACTGGATGTAGTCGTTCAGCTAACGGCCGACAGGGAAGAACTGGTTTCCAGGCTTGCGAACAGAGCTGAACAGCAGGGTCGCACCGATGATACCCCTGAGGTTATTCGTAAACGCCAGACAATTTACGAGCAGCAAACTGCACCCCTGATTGATGTCTACGCATCGCGTTCGCTAGTTGCAAAGGTGGATGGGCTTGGCGAGGTCAATGTCGTCACTGCTCGAATTTCCGAGGTCTTGAATGCCCGCGGCCTAAGTGAAGATGCGTAAAAGTTACGAGCTAAAAACGCCGGACCAGATTCTAAAAATGCGAGCGGCAGGCCTGCTCACTGCCAAGGCCCTTGCGAGCGTCAAGGCCGCCATTAGGCCAGGCGTGACGACCCTTGAACTTGATGAAATAGCGGAAAAAACTATTCGCGCCGGCGGGGGAGTTCCAAACTTTCAGCTGGTGCCTGGGTATTCGCACACCGTATGCGCGTCTGTAAATTCGACCGTGGTCCACGGAATACCGTCCAATCTTGTTTTGGAAGCCGGTGATTTGGTTTCAATTGACTGCGGGGCCGAAATTGACGGCTGGAATGGCGACAGTGCCTTTTCGATGGTGGTGCCGGGTGCAACCGGTGAGCGGGCTCTAAGGCGCCAGCAACTCTCGGATGTGTGTGAGGGTTCTCTCTGGGCTGGGATAGCTGCCCTGGCCACTGCAAAGAAGCTAAATGAAGTCGGAGTCGCGGTTCAGGATTACGTCCTTGGCGAGGGGTCCTACGGGATTTTAGAGCAGTACGTCGGCCACGGTATCGGGCGATCGATGCATGAAGATCCGGCTGTATTCAATTATCGAGTCCGTGATGCTGGACCGAAGGTGCAGTCTGGGCTTTGCGTCGCGATCGAACCGATGATTACTTCCGGTGACCAAAACACCTTTGTTCTCGATGATGACTGGGGTGTAGCCACAACCGATAATTCGGACGGGGCTCACTGGGAGCACTCCGTTGCGGTTCATGACGGTGGTATTTGGGTTCTGACAGCAGTCGATGGTGGTGCCGAAGGTCTAAAGCCCTTTGGGATTGCCCCCGTCTCTCTGGATTAGCCACTAGCTTTCGTGGCGAAAACCCCTTAGAATTACGACTTGGCGTTTCTGCGTGAAAACCTTTGCGATTTGTGGATAGTTTTTGCGCGTTCGTAACGCTAAACCAGTAGTGATTAAGTGAGTGCATGGCCAACAAAGATGGCGTTATCGAGATCGAGGGATCGGTCGTTGAAGCCCTACCCAACGCAATGTTCCGGGTGGAGCTAACCAACGCCCACCTAGTTTTAGCCCACATCTCGGGAAAGATGCGTCAGCACTATATCCGCATTCTCCCCGGAGACCGCGTGATAGTTGAGCTGTCGACATACGATCTGACTCGCGGCCGCATAATTTACCGCTACAAGTAGAAAGAAAAAGCATGAAGGTTAATCCAAGCGTCAAGAAGATCTGCGATAAGTGCAAGGTCATTCGTCGTCACGGAAACGTGATGGTTATTTGCGAGAACCCTCGTCACAAGCAGCGCCAGGGCTAACAAGCCCCAGCTAAAAACTAAATAGTAAAAGCCAGCACCAAGCGAAAGCTAACCCTCGGTTTGAAGGCCGGGGCTCAACTTGCCAAGTTGAGATGGAGCTGTCCCAGACCTTCAAAAAAACGAAAGACAAATAATGGCACGTATCTCCGGAGTGGACATCCCTCGCGATAAGCGAGTGTTGATTTCCCTTACCTACATCTATGGCATTGGCCCAACTCGTTCACGCGAGATTCTGACGGCCACCAACATCTCAGAAGACATAAGAGTTAAAGACTTGACCGATGATCAGTTGATCGCACTTCGCGACAACATTGATCAGAACTTCAAGGTTGAGGGTGACCTTCGCCGTGAAGTTGCAGCAGACATTCGCCGCAAGGTTGAGATCGGCTCATACGAAGGAATTCGTCACCGTAAGGGCCTTCCGGTCCGCGGACAGCGCACCAAGACCAACGCAAGAACACGCAAGGGTCCAAAGCGCACCGTAGCAGGCAAGAAGAAGGCAGCCCGCTAGTCGCGGCTCAAGGATCTAGGAGAAAATCACATGGCAGCCCCTAAAGCATCCGCGGCAGCACGTAAGCCTCGTCGCAAGGACAAGAAAAATATTCCAGTAGGTCAGGCGCACATCCGCTCGACCTTCAACAACACCATCATCACCATCACCGACCTAACCGGAGCAGTTATCTCTTGGTCGTCTTCTGGAGATGTTGGCTTCAAGGGTTCACGTAAGTCAACCCCTTTTGCAGCCCAAATGGCAGCTGAATCGGCCGCCCGCAAGGCGCAAGAACACGGCATCCGCAAGGTTGATGTTTTCGTGAAGGGCCCCGGCTCTGGACGAGAGACAGCAATTCGTTCGCTGCAGGCCGCCGGCTTGGAGGTTGGCTCAATTAGTGATGTGACCCCACAGGCTCACAACGGTTGCCGCCCGCCAAAGCGTCGCCGCGTATAACTAAAAAAATCTAACGCCTCACGCACACAGGTGCCCGCCTGAGTGTTTCCATGACGAACATCAAATAGTGGATGTTCAGATGAAAGGAACCAATAGTGCTAATTGCACAGCGCCCCACATTGCACGAAGAAGTTCTAGGTCCAAACCGTTCACGATTCATTTTGGATCCGCTAGAGCCAGGTTTCGGCTACACCCTCGGTAACTCGATGCGACGCACCTTGCTTAGCTCGATTCCAGGTGCAGCTGTAACAAACATTCGCATCCAAGGTGTCAGCCACGAGTTTTCAACAATCGCGGGTGTCAAGGAGGACGTTGTTGAGGTAATTCTTAACATCAAGAACCTAGTGGTTTCCTCAGAGCACGACGCTCCGGTAGTTGCTCACTTGACCAAGAGTGCTGCAGGCCCAGTAACCGCCGCGGACATTCAGGTCCCTGCCGGTGTCGAAGTTCACAACCCAGAGCTAGTACTTGCGACTTTGAACGCCAAGGGCAAGCTAGAGATCGAGTTCATCATTGAGCGCGGTCGCGGCTATGTTCAGGCATCTCAAAACCGCAATCCAGATGCCGAAGCCGGAGTAATCCCAGTTGACTCCATCTACAGCCCAGTGCTAAAGGTGTCTTACCGCGTCGAGGCTACTCGTGCCGGTGAGTTCACTAACTTTGACAAGCTAATTGTTGACGTGGAGACCAAGCAGTCGGTTGAGCCGCGCGATGCAGTTGCTTCCGCCGGTTCGACATTGGTTGAGTTGTTTGGCCTAGCCAAGGAACTAAACGATGAGGCCGAAGGAATTGAAATTGGCCCAGCACCGGTAGAAATAGCCGCTTCCAATGAACTAAGCACTCCAATTGAAGACCTGGACCTAACCGTTCGTTCTTACAACTGCCTTAAGCGCGAGGGAATCAACACCGTTCTAGAGCTAATTGCTTTGAGCGAAGACCAGTTGATGAACATTCGCAACTTCGGCTCCAAGTCCGTTGATGAAGTACGCGATAAGCTCACTGAGCTTGGGCTGAAGTTCAAGGACGCCGTCCCGGGTTTTGATTCCGCTTACTTCGGTGGCGGCTTCGACGAAGACCAGATCTAACCTTTAGAAATACAAGGAGAAACAAATGCCTACACCAACTAAGGGACCACGCCTAGGAGGCGGACCTGCCCACGAGCGATTGATGCTTCGTAACATGGCCACCTCACTGTTCATGCACAAGCGAATCGTTACAACTGAGACCAAGGCCAAGCGCCTGCGTCCGGTTGCCGAGCGTTTGGTTTCGTTCGCAAAGCGCGGAGACCTGGCGGCTAGAAGGCGAGTCATGCGACAGATCACGGACAAGAACATTGTCCACGAGCTCTTCACCGAGATCGCGCCTCTAGTTGCTGACCGTGAGGGCGGTTACACCCGCATCACCAAGCTTGGCTTCCGTAAGGGCGACAACGCCCCTATGGCGGTCATCGAGCTTGTGTTGGAGCAGGTACAGCCCAAGCCAAAGACTTCCAAGTCAAAGCCAGTCAACAACGTAGCAACCAATGCAGTAGCTGAGCCAGTTACCGAAGAGGTTGTTGAAGAAGTTGTTGAGCAAGTAGCCGAGGCCCCAGTAGCCGAAGCAGCCGTGGCCGAAGTGACCGAAGTTCCAGCCGAAGAAACCCCTGCCGCTGCGGCAGCAGAGGGTACCGAAGCTCCAGCCGAAGAGGCTGAAGAGCCAAAGGCTTAGAGCCACGAAGAAGATTGACATGAACAAGCCCGCTAGTGATTCTGGCGGGCTTGTTCGCTTTCGGGTAGACCTTGCATATGACG
>CAJXOD010000012.1 GCA_913057795.1 uncultured Aquiluna sp. | reverse complement strand
GTGTGGAAAGGCTCAGCAGAAACGCAAAACCTAGATTCCAAACCAAAAGTGTCCCGAGTTCAATCTCGGTTGCAAACAACCAGAGACCATCGGAAAATGTTGAGCCATAAGAGATAGCGGATCCCGAGACGCTTAGGTAGGTCATAACGAAGTTGACAGCAGCAGCACCTACCCAAAGGGCTGCAGCCGCGCTGGCAACTCGAGATAGTTTCGACCGCTCCTCTTCGTTTCCGGCAAATGCCGAAAGCACCAAAGACCCCACTGTGGTTGCCATCGCAAAGTTCATAACCAGCTTGGCAAATGGGGCTCCCCAGCGAACTACAGGACCTGGGTCAGAGAACTGAAGTGGACCCGCACCGCCGGCAATGACCAGGCCAACAACAACGCTTAGTAGACCCGCAGCAAGAACGACAGCTATTGCCTGCAGGGCGTGATTAGAGGTTTTTAGCTTCACCTACCGAGCCTCGGGAAAAACCGCGGTGTCCTCTCGGAGTATTTTTTGTACTCTGGGTATCGCTCGCGCAACATCGATTCCTCGAAATCCGCCTTGTTTCCAAGCAGCACATAAAGCAGCATCACGACAATGATCTGTGGCCAGTAGCCGGCATCGAGCATCACTCCAAGGCTCATCACAAGTAAACCAAAATAAATCGGGTGCCTAACCCGTGAGTAGATTCCGTGGGTAACAAGGGTCCCATTGTCTTTAGGGATCGCAAGGGCGGTTAGAGAATTGCCCAGACTGATAAAGCTAACCAACAACACACCTGAGCCAAGAGAGATCAGGGTCACTCCAAACACGCCAATAATTTCACTGGCAGCGCCGTAAGGAGATCTTTGTCTGGGTGACAATAACAACAGCGCAATTAGCAAGAATTGCATAAAGACCAAAGTGTAGGAGCGAGACTTGCTATTCATGCCTCCAAGCCTATTCCAGAGAAACGAAAAAGCAGCGCCTAATCAAAGACGCCGCTTCTAGGTTAAATACTTGAGTTACTTGACTGACGCCTTTAGCTTGCTGCCTGCTGAAACCTTTACGGTGTTAGCTGCTGCAATCTGAATGGTTGCGCCGGTCTGTGGGTTACGGCCCGCACGTGCTGCACGGTGACCCTTTGAGACGCTTAGGTAACCAGGAATGGTGACCTTGTCGCCTGATGCTATTGATGCGCCGATGGTGTCAAACATTGCGTCGATAACTCGGCTTACTGCTGCCTGAGATTCTCCGGTGTGTTGTGCAACTGCGGCAACTAGCTCGCTCTTGTTCATATGGTCCTCCTGGACAATTTGTGGACAGTTATGTCTCAATCAACTTATAGCCCCTGCGCCGGTGTCAATGCACTCGCCTCGGCGTGTTGCGCGCTTGGATTTCCGCCATTTTTGGGGGATGTAGGCACTTTTATGGCTTTTTGGAGAGAAATTACCCCCGCTCAGGATTTAGCTATCAAGATTCGGAAGTAGTTTCTGCTGCCCCGGTGCCAACGGGCCCACCGGCTAAAACAAAAAAATCCCGTCCACCTTGGCTTTGGCCTAGGCGGACGGGATTAGTTATAAAAAGTATTTACCAGCTTGACTTGGTGATACCCGGAAGCTCACCCTTGTGTGCCATGTCGCGGAAACGAACACGGCTGATACCGAACTTGGATAGCACTCCACGTGGACGACCGTCAATTAGGTCACGGCTACGAACGCGCACTGGGCTTGCGTTTCTAGGAAGCTTCTGAAGCCCCACTCGGGCTGCTTCTTTCTGCGCGACGGTTGAGGCTGGGTCAACCAAAGCCTTCTTTAGTTCTAGACGCTTTACTGCGTAGCGCTCAACAATTACCTTGCGCTGCTCGTTACGAGCTATCTTCGACTTCTTTGCCATGTGTTTAGCGCTCCTCGCGGAATTCGACGTGCTTACGCACTACTGGGTCGTACTTCTTCAGACTGATACGGTCTGGGTCGTTACGACGGTTCTTCTTAGTTACATATGTAAAGCCTGTGCCCGCAGTGGACTTCAGCTTGATGATTGGACGTACGTCCTTATCCTTGGCCATCTATTGCTTCCTAGATCTTCTGGCCGCGAGAAACCATCTCGGAGATTACCGAGTCGATACCGCGAACGTCGATTGTCTTGATGCCCTTCACAGAAAGGGTCAAAGTAACCTTTCGTCCCAATGAAGGAACGAAGTAAGTCTTCTTTTGGATGTTCGGGTCAAAACGACGCTTGGTCTTGTTCTGGGCGTGCGAAACTTTGTGACCGAACTGCGGTCCTGTTTGCGTCACCTGGCAGTACGCTGCCATGTTTCCTCCTAAGGGCGTGTTTTCCCGAAGCTAATGATTTGGGTTTGAGCGGGCCGGAGCCCGTGCAACCATGCAAGTTTAGGAGGCTCGGGCACTCAAAAGCAAGTCCTGAATCAAGAAAATCAAGCCGACATGCCACATTTTTCACAAATACCGAAAAGTTCGATGCTGTGGGCAACATCTTTGTAGCCGTGTTTGATAGCTAAAGCGGTCACTTCAGACTCAAAACCATCAAGGTCAAATTCCACTGCGGTTCCGCACTTTCGGCAAATCAAGTGGTGATGGTGCTCGTTACTGCAGACCCGATAAAGCATTTCGTTGTCTTCGCCGGCCAAAACATCAGCCTGACCAGCTTCGACCAGATCCGTCAGTGCTCGGTAGACCGTTGTTAGTCCCAATTTTTGACCTGATGAGAAAAGTTTGTGGTGCAGTTCTTGGGCGGAAACAAAGACTTGATCTTGGTTCAAGGCCTCAAAGACCGCTGTTTTCTGCCAAGTGGCCCTTCGCTGAGTCATGCGCGCACCACTGCCTTCTCCTTTACCCCTTTGGACTTCACGAAAGCTATCAGGCGTGCAATCAGGTAAATCAAGAACGAAATGGTCGTCACGTAAGGGCTAATTGGCAATCCACCGCCAAGGGCAAGCAGAATTCCACCCAACATCGCCACCAGTGCGAATGAAACACTTAAGACCGGAACCCAGAGCTGACTCTTGCTCAATCGAAGCGCGGCTGCAGCCGGCGTGACAAGGAGCGCGAGGACCAACAGCGCCCCGACAACCTGAACCGCAGCTGCAACAGCAAGACCTAGAACCAGCACAAACACAATTCCAAGAGCCTTGGTGTTTACCCCCCTAGCGGCGGCAACCTCGGCATCGAGCGTTGCAAACAAAAGCGGCCGCCACATAATCACCAGCAAGGTAAGCACCACGGCACTTATGACCGTAAGGGAGGCAAGCTTTGGGTCATCCACGGCAACTATCTGACCTGTAAGCAAACCAAATTTATTCGCCGCTCTACCCGGATAAAGAGCCAGAGCAAGAATTCCGATACCAAGGCCAAAGGGCATCAGCACCGCCACAATTGAATTTCGATCCTTTGACTTGTCTCCCAACAGAGAAAGAATCAGCGCCGCAATCATCGACCCGATAACCGATCCGAATACCACGTCAAAACCAAACAGCAAGAAAATCGCTGCTCCGGCAAAAGAAAGCTCGGAAATTCCGTGGACGGCGAAGGACAGCTCTCGGTTCATTACAAAAACACCAACCAGGCCACCCACAAGGGCCAGCAATACCCCCGCCCACAGCGAGTTGCTGACTAGCGGGATTAGCCGGTCATAGTCTGAGAAGTCAAAAACGTCGGAGAACTCCATCACAACCACTCTTCGTCATCGTGGTGGTTGTGATCGTGGGCCCCAAGAACCACGATTCGTCCTTGGTTTCTAACTACGTCGATCTCGGTTCCGTAAAGATTGGAGAGCACCTCGGACTGCATTACTTCATCGGTTGTTCCGATTTCGTATCGCCCCTGCGCTAAGTAAAGAACCCGGTCGACATAGTCTGCAATTGGGTTCAGATCGTGGGTCACAAACAGCACCGCAGAGCCCTGCTTTTTAGCCTGGTCGGCAATCAGACCGCTAACTATTTGTTGATGGTTTAGATCTAGCGCACTAAGCGGCTCATCGGCCAGGATCAGTTTGGGCTTAGAAATAATCGCCTGCGCCACCCGAACTCTTTGCGTCTCGCCGCCGGAAAGCTCAACGATTGGCTTGTCCGCTAGGTCTAGGGCGTCGACCTGTTCAAGAGCGCCTAAAACAAGCTGCTTGGTTTTTTTGCTTGACAGTGGCAAACCAAAACGATGCCCGTCTAGGCCAAGACGAACAGAGTCGAAGACTCTAAGCGGTAGTTGGGAATCCGTGGACCGATGTTGAGGGATGTAGCCAATCTTGGTGCTACCCGCAGCGGAGCGTTTCCCAAGAAACTCAATCGAGCCCGAGGTAAGTCCCTGTTGGCGAAGGATCGATTTCAAGAGCATCGACTTGCCGGATCCGTTTGCCCCAATTAGCGCAATGAACTCTCCGGGCTCGATAGCAAAATCTAGACCTTGCCAGATAACCCGATCATCGAACCGGAGAGTCGCATTTTGGACGCTTAGGACTGCTGTCATTTAGTAAATCGCCTGTTGAAGTCGATCAATAACTGATGCCATCCAATCCAAGTAGTCCAGGTCTTCACTCGGAATTACTTCGCTGAGTGCAACAACTGGAGTCCCGACCGATTCGGCCATTGTTACAAGGTCCGCGGAGACCGCATCATCAATCTGAGTGTTGGTGACAAGTAACACCACAAGCTTGTTCTTTATCAAGGTTCTGGCCTCATCGGCGGCTGTTAGCGGAACATCGCGCTCTTCCTCAATTGCATCGGCGAGACTCTGAGGAGTTAGGTTTTCAAAACCGGCATCAGTAAGCATTAGGTTTCCAACGCCCTCAACTGCAATCACACCTAAGCCCAAAGCTCGATCCCTTAGTGAATCGACTCGAAGCTGAAGGTTTTCAAGCTCGGATGCGAAGAAATCGTAGTTCTGATTCACATCGTCAAAGGCTTCTGGTCTGAGTTCATTGATCGCCTCGGCTATCAAATCGGCAGCCTCTGCGACAGCGTGAAGGTCATACCAAATGTGTTCGTTCTCATGTGTATCGACCGCAGCGGCCTCAGCAGCCTCAGCATCGGTGGCTTCGTGGTCATCTTCGGTGTGACCATGCTCGCCTTCAACTAGTTCCAAAAATATTCTGTCGCCATCGGTTGCAGAAACTAACTGCTCCATGAATTCGTCGTAGCCGCCGCCATTGGCAATTACTAACTCGGCATCTTGAATTGCCAGCTGGTCTCTGGCGGTTGCCTCGTAGGAGTGAGGGTCTTGGGCGACGTTGTCAATAATTGCCGTTACTTCCACCCAGTCACCGCCGATAATCTCTATGATGCTTGCCCAAACGTTGGTGGATGCCACAACCTTGATGGTCCCGGTCATTCCCTCTCTAGTCAGGCTTGAGTCCTGGTCGGGGGTTGCTGAAGCTTCAGGCTCCTCGCTATTGGAAAAGAAGGTCAGTGCTGAAATGACAAGGGCAAGGGCGGCTACAGCTGCAAGAACGGCCCAAATGATTTTCTTCACTAGCGGATTCATGGTGCGATACTAGCGCCTAATGAAAACGATTGTCAATACCATTTAGTCAAGCAGTAGGGCTGGCTCCTCCATGACGCTGGCCACATCCTGCACAAACCTGGAAGCAACATCACCATCAACCACCCGGTGATCAAAAGTCGCACCGATAGTTGTCACCTGTCGAACCACAATCTCGTCGTCAACAACCCATGGCTTTTTGCGAATGGAGCCAAGGGCAACAATTCCAACCTCACCCGGGTTCAAAATCGGGGTTCCGGTGTCAACACCAAAAACACCGATGTTGGTGACGGTGATTGTCCCGTCCTGCATGTCCTCAGGCGTGGTCTTGCCTTCTCTGGCAGTTGCAGCAAGCTTTTCGATTGCTGTTGCGAGCTCGATCATGTTCATTGCGTCCGCGTCTTTGATGTTCGGAACTATCAAACCCCGCGGGGTTGCCGCCGCGATGCCTAGGTTCACAAAGTAGTGAACGATAATCTCGGTGTCTGACCATGTCGAATTCACCATTCGGTTTCTTCTGGCGGCCCAGATTATGGCCTTGGCCATGATCAAAAGTGGTGTTACTTTGACGCCGGCAAAATCAACCGATGCCTTTAGGCGCTTTACGTATTCCATGGTTCTAGTCGCATCGACATCGACAAAGATGCTCACGTGGGGAGCAGTGAATGCGCTTTTGACCATTGCCGAGGCAATCACCTTGCGCATGCCCTTGACGGGGATCCGCTCTTCTCGTTCGGAGGAAACTGCCGGCGTGGTTAGGTTTTTGAAAACGCTGGCCTGACTAGCACTGGAAACAACGTCTTCCCTGGTTATTTCACCCCGCGTTCCCGAGCCGTTAACTACCGCCAAGTTCACGCCGAGTTCCTTGGCTAACTTTCTGATTGGTGGCTTGGCAATGATTGCGTCCGAAGCCATAGCCGCGGCGCTCACCATAGCCACCGGCACCGCAGTTGCGGTGGCGGCTGGCCTCACGGGCCGTCCTCTGCGGGATTTGGCTTCGCCAGCATCTCCGTAGCCAACCAAAGTTGGAATCTTATATTCGGCTCCGGTGTCCTCTACTTGAGCAAGCGCAGGATGGGAGTCTGGCTTGTCCGCCACCAGCATCGGCGAATCACCTGTGACTCGGACTGAAATGATTGGGGTGCCAACTTCGACGGTGTCGCCAACCTGAACCAAGAGCTCATCTACTTCACCCTCGAAAGGACATGGCAGTTCGACAATTGATTTCGCGGTTTCTATTTCGCAGATCGTCTGATTGATCGTGACATGGTCTCCCGGAGCTACGAGCCAGCTAACCATCTCGGCCTCGGTTAGCCCCTCGCCGACATCGGGCAGTGGGAACTTCGCAATAGTCATTTTGAAACTCCCTAGTAGGCCAGAGACCTGTCGATAGCTTCAAGAATACGGTCTGCATCAGGCAAAAAAGCTTCTTCTAGCTTCGCAGGTGGATACGGAGTGTCAAAACCACCGACGCGTATTACCGGAGCTTCTAGGTTGTAGAAGGCCTCGTTGGAAATACGAGCCGCTATTTCGCTAGAGAGCGAAACGTTCGTTGGAGCCTCGTGGACAATTACCGCCCTTGAAGTCTTCTTCACCGAAGCCATGATTGTTGGGTAATCAATAGGAGACAGTGACCTGAGATCAATCACCTCGATGCTCACACCTTCTTCAGCGCCGATTTCCGCAGCCTGAAGTGCGGCCGTGACCATCGGTCCGTAGGCCAAAAGCGTGACTTGGGTGCCCTCGAGCATGACTCTTGCATTGTGAAGGGGCATTGGCGCAGTATCAAGATTTACCGGGCCTTTTTGCCAATAGCGGCGTTTTGGCTCCAGCATGATCACCGGGTCCGAAGACTCGATAGCCTGCTGCATCATCCAATAGGCGTCGTTTGGATTCGAGGGTGTGACAACTCTCAAGCCAGGCGTGTGGGCAAAATATGCTTCTGGGCTCTCAGAGTGGTGCTCAACAGCGCCGATTCCACCGCCGTAAGGAATCCTAATAACCACCGGCATCTGCATTGAACCCTCGGACCGGTAGGTGAGTTTCGCGAGCTGGCTTGTGATCTGGTTAAAGGCTGGGAACACGAAACCGTCGAACTGAATCTCTACAACTGGGCGATAACCACGCATGGCCAGTCCGATTGCGGTTCCAACGATTCCAGACTCCGCAATGGGGGTATTAAATATTCTGCTTTGGCCAAACTCTTTATAAAGCCCCTCGGTAACCCGGAAGACTCCACCGAGTTCTGCAACGTCTTCGCCAAACATTAGAACTTTTTCGTTCTTCATCATCGCCTGCTGAAGGCCTGCGTTTAGGGCTTTTGAGATTGCCATGTCCTTGTAGCTACTCATGGTCACCCATACGGGCCTCGTAAGCCTCGAGCCAGGCTCGCTGTTTGTCAATTTCGGGGTGCTGCTCTGTGTAGACGTGGTTGAAGATATTTCCTAGTGGGGGATCCTCGAGAGCGAAGGTCTCTGCGCGAATTTTTTTCGCTAGATCGTCTCCAGCGACTTTTACCTCTTCGAAGAAGTCATCGCCGATGCCTTGCCTGCGCAAGAAGATTTCGAATCGCTTGATCGGATCCTTAGCTTTCCACTCATCAACTTCTGCTTCTTCCCGATATTTGCTCGGGTCATCCGATGTCGTGTGGGCACCAATTCGGTAGGTGAGTGCCTCCAGCAAGAACGGGCCTTCTCCGGACCTAGCGTTATCCATGTGAAGCCTGGTTGCCGCGTAACAGGCCAAAACATCATTGCCGTCTATGCGCATTCCTGGAACACCGAAGCCTTCGCCCCGGGTGTAAAGAGGAACCTTGGTTTGACTGTCAATGTGAGAAGAAATTGCCCACTGATTGTTTTGAATAAAGAAGACAATCGGGGATTCATTGACCGCTGCAAACAATAAGCCTTCGGAAACGTCGCCCTCTGCGGTTGCGCCGTCTCCGAAATAAGAGATGACGGCTAGATCTTTGTCGCGGTCTCCGGTGCCAACTTTGCCATCCAGCTTCACGCCCATTGCATAGCCGACCGCATGCAGAACCTGGGTCGCAAGAACAATCGCGTAGTGGTGAAAACGGGTTTCTTCTGGGTCCCAACCGCCGTGGTTAACTCCACGCATCATTTTCAGAATCGAGATCAGTTCAACTCCGTGAGTCAGAGCGACACCGTGCTCTCGATAGCTTGGAAAGATGTGATCATTTTTACCGACGGCGTGGCCTGAACCAATTTGAGCGCCCTCTTGGCCAATGGCTGGAACCCAAAGACCCAGCTGACCTTGACGTTGCAAAGCGGTTGCTTCGATGTCAAACCTGCGAATGCGAGCCATGTCGGTATAGAGGATTTTGAGAGAGTCTTGATCAAGCCCCTCGATTATTTTTCCGTACGCCTCATAGCCTTTGGGCACGCCGTAGGTTCCGTCGGGAGCTAAAAGCTGCAACATTGGTGGCTGATTTTCGAGGTTCACGCCCCCTAATTTAGCTCTTTTACTGAAAGAATTGCCCGATGTTGCGATTTCTGGTTAGCACAATTGTTAATGCCGTCGGTCTATGGGTTGCCACCTCGGTGGTCCCACAAGTTCAACTAACCCCCTACGGCGGCAGTGGTTTCTGGAACATAGCAGGTTCGTTCCTGGTGGTTGGCGCGGTCTTTGGGCTGGTTAACGCAATTATTTCTCCGGTGATAAAAATTATTGCCTTCCCGCTTTACATCATCACCTTTGGCCTTATCGCTTTTGTTATCAATGGCGCTCTGCTGTTGCTCGTGGCTTGGCTAAGCACGGTAATTGGGGTGGATGTCTTCAGCATCGATGGCTTCACCTCTGAAGGTCTAGAAATTGAGTCCCTGGGTTGGGCAATTTTGGCTGCGATAGTCATGAGTATTGCGAGCTTCTTCACCAGGGCAGTACTGAAGGTATTGAAAATTCGCTAGCCAATTTGGCTCATAAAATAACCAACACTTG
This sequence comes from uncultured Aquiluna sp., assembly GCA_913057795.1. GTDB lineage: Bacteria > Actinomycetota > Actinomycetes > Actinomycetales > Microbacteriaceae > Aquiluna. The sequence continues at coordinate 27,286 of CAJXOD010000012.1, read as the reverse complement.
GATACTCGAAGTGTGCTCGGTCCCCAATTACGGCAAAATAGAGCCGTGACTCTTTCTTCGCAACCCCTAAGCCCTTTGGATGGCCGCTACCTATCTCAGGTTAGGGAGCTCGGCGAGCACCTCAGTGAGGCCGGTCTCAACAGAGCCAGGGTATTAGTCGAAGTTGAGTGGCTGATTTGGCTGGTTGAGAGAGATCTTCTTGGAACCGGTAAAACGCTCTCCCTCGAAGAAAAAACCAAACTGCGTGATTTAGTGACAAATTTTTCAGACGCCTCCGTCACGGAACTCGCCGAAATCGAGGCAACTACTCGCCATGACGTCAAGGCAGTGGAGTATTTCGTGAGGAACGCTCTAACGGCTATGAAGCGTGACGATCTAGCCGAACTAGTTCACTTCGCCTGCACCTCGGAGGATATAAACAACCTCAGCTACGCAATAACCGTTCACGATGCCCTCGAGCGCGTATGGTTGCCGCGAGCCAAGGACACGATCGTAAAGATCTCGAGGATGGCCAAGGAAATGGCTGCCATTCCGATGCTTTCAAGGACTCACGGACAACCCGCAACCCCAACCACCATGGGCAAGGAGCTGGCGGTATTCGCCCACAGACTCAAACGACAGACCACAAAAGCCGCTGGTCAGCAGATTCTGGGTAAGTTTTCCGGAGCAACCGGAACTTTCGCTGCCCATTTAGCCGCAGCGCCGAATGTTGACTGGGCCAAAGAATCAAAAGAATTTGTTGAACACCTAGGTTTTGACTGGAATCCACTCACAACCCAAATCGAATCCCACGATTGGCAGGCTGAGCTTTACGCAACCATCAGCCACTTCAACAGAATTCTCCACAACCTTGCCACCGATGTTTGGACCTACATATCGATTGGATACTTCAAGCAGATACCGGTTGCCGGGGCCACTGGGTCATCAACAATGCCCCACAAAATAAACCCGATTCGCTTCGAAAACGCCGAGGCGAACCTCGAGCTTTCCTGCGCAGTGCTTGATTCTCTGGCTCAAACCCTTGTCACCTCAAGAATGCAGCGTGACCTAACTGATTCCAGTGCTCAGCGAAACATTGGCGTTGGTTTTGGCCATTCAGTGCTAGCAATCGACAATGTGAACCGCGGTCTAGACGAAATAGCCATTAGCGAAGGTGTACTCATGGCTGACCTGCTTGAAAACTGGGAAGTTCTGGGCGAGGCCATTCAAACGGCGATAAGAGCTGATGTGGCTCGCGGCGAGTCGCAGATTGTCGACCCTTACGCTCTTCTGAAAGAGCTGACGCGGGGCAAGAGTGTTGGCGAAGATGAGCTTTTGGCCTTTGTTAATGACCTAGAGGTGTCCGAAACAACAAAAGCCCGACTGCTAAAGCTCAAGCCGCAAACTTACGTAGGCCTCGCCGAGGCTCTCACAAAGCACCTAGAGAGCTAAGCTCCCGAGGCAGTTATCGAAGACGCGGCTTGTTTGGGTCCGGGTCATCGGGCTTGAAACTGAGATCAAGCGTGGCAATAATTACAAGCGAGACTATAAAGGTCACTAGACCCCAAATAATCGCCTGTTCAACAAATCTGGTTCCGAAAAGAACGATGACCCCAACAAACAGGGCGGCAATGGTTGACATAACCATATAACTTTTAAGGTTTCCGAATCTCTTCACGCCCCAAGCCTACTTCGGTTGTGGTGTTGCGGCGGCGATACCCCAGAAAACCCCGCTAATCGCCAGATACGCGCCCAAGAAACCAACGGCACTGACCTCATCCAGTGGAGCGATAAGGAACAGCAACCCAAGCACCAGGTTGAAACCCGCACTCACCGCGAAATCTCGGCCGATTCCGATCCGAAATCCCTCCCGTTTGGCCAGATAACCCTCAAACGCTGCGAAAGACAGGCCGAACAGTGCAACCAGTGGTAAAAACACCAGTGGTTGGATGTCTGGATTCAAAAAAGTTCCTGCACTCAATAAGCCAATGAGCGTTGCAATCAGCGTCAATGGAATGAGTTGGTTCTGATTTTTGGTAATGAAAATGTATGCCAGCGAAATAAGACCAACTGCCAGTCCAAAACCGGTCATAACGGCCGTGCCGACAACGAAAGTGTGGGCTTGGCTAAAGGTTATAAAGACACCTAGACCAAAAGAGATGGTGGCCCTTAGGCCAAAGAGAATTTGCACTGGCTTAGCTTGGCATATTTACAAAGCGTGAGTACTGCCCGTGGAAAGCAACCGTGACAGTTCCGGTCGGTCCGTTTCGCTGCTTGGCAAGGATCAGGTCCGCTTCGCCGGCTCTGGGGTGGTCGCGCTCGTAAATTCCCTCTCGATGCAGCAGCACCACAACATCAGCATCCTGCTCCAGCGATCCCGATTCTCTAAGGTGAGAAAGTTCAGGGCGCTTATCCTTTGACTGCTCTGCCTGACGGTTTAGCTGCGAAAGCGCAACAACTGGAAGGCCGAGCTCCTTAGCCAAGAGCTTCAGCGCCCTTGAAAACTCGGAAACTTCTTGCTGACGAGATTCAACCTTCTTGCCGCTGGACATCAGCTGGATGTAGTCAATAACCACGAGTTTCAGGTCAACCTGCTGAGCCAAACGCCTGCACTTGGCTCTAATTTCGACCAGGGACATGTTTGGACTGTCGTCGATATATAGCGGAGCGTCATTGATTCGACCGCGAACGGCTGCGAGCCTGGTCCAGTCGCCCTCAGAGATTGTTCCCTTTCGCATGCTTTGGAGATAAATCGAACTTTCTGCGCTCAACATACGCATTGCGATCTCGGAACGACCCATTTCCAGAGAGAAAAAGATAGTTGCTTGATTGTGCCTAACTGACGCGTTCCTCGCGATGTCCAGCGCGAAGGTCGACTTACCAACCGCCGGCCGTGCGGCGACGATTATTAGCTGTCCTGCGTGTAGTCCGTGGGTGTAGGCGTCGAGATCCGTAAAGCCGGTTGGGGTTCCGGTCATCTCCCCGCCACGGTTCTGCGCCAACTCGATATCGTGGATTGCAGCCTCTAGGGAGTCGCTCAAGCCCACGTAATCTTCTTTAGAAGACTGGCTGGAAACTTTATAGACCTCTGCCTGGGCCTGGTTCACAAGATCCTCTACCTCGCCTTGGCTGTCATACCCTGATTGAGCGATCCTGGTTCCGGCATCGATGAGTCTGCGCAAAATAGCCTTGTCCCCAACGATTTTCGCGTAGTAGCCGGCATTCGCAGCAGTTGGCACGTAGCTGGCTAGGGAGTGCAGATAGTCGGAGCCTCCGGCTCTCAGTAAGTTTCCCTGCTTATTAAGTTCATCGGTAACCGCGATTACATCGGTTGGCTCACCGCGTCCGAACAAGTTCAAGATTGCGTTGTAAATAAGCTCGTGTTTGCCCGCGTAAAAATCAACACCGGCTATTTCTTCAACAACTTCCGCGACAGCTTCTTGGCTCAGCAGCATGCCACCGAGAGTGGATTGTTCTGCTTCCAGGTTGTGCGGTGCTACTCGTGGGTCAGATGCTGTAACGGTTGACAACATCGACATAGTATTCCTCCAGAATTAGATAAGACATGTATAGCTTGGGGCAGTGACACATTGCATACAAATGAGTCTGTGGATAACTGTGGATAACCCTGTGGAAACACGCCGATGATTTTAGTCTCGGCCTGTGGATAACCTGTGGATAAATAAATTGACATCTGGCTTTTGCCCAGTGTTTTACTGGGTTTCACCTGTGGATAAATAAATCTCTGAAAAGCCTCAAGCTCAGGCTTAGGGTTGTGGAGAACACCCCACTTAAAAGAGGACAACCCACACAAAAAAGTGTGGGTTGTCCTTCACAAAATTGTGCTAGTTGGCAGCGACAACCTGAAGCTTTACCCGTGCTACAAGGTCAGAGTTCAAACGAACGCTTGCCTCGTAGTTACCAACGGTACGGATTGAAGATGCAAACTGGATCTTGCGCTTGTCAACCTCACCGAAACCAAGAGCCTGAATGGCTTCAGCCAGGTCGGAAGTCTTGATTGCACCGAACAAACGGCCGTTGGTGCCGGCCTTTGAATTGATCGTGATTAGAGCACCCTCGAGCTTGCTCTTGATCTCCAATGCCTCTTCTTCAGATGCGATGGCGCGGGCGTCGCGGGCGTCGCGGATCTGGGTGACCTGCTTCTCGCCACCGCGGCTCCAGACAACTGCCAGTCCTGTTGGGATCAAGAAGTTACGTGCGTAACCGTTCTTAACCTCAACAATGTCACCGGCAGAGCCGAGACCTTGGACCTCGTTGGTCAAAATTAATTTCGACATGTGAATCTCCTCTAGCGTCCAGCACCGGAGTATGGCATTATCGCCATCTCGCGAGCGTTCTTGATGGCCTTAGCAATTTTGCGCTGGTCCTGCGGAGTCGCACCAGTGATGCGACGAGCACGAATCTTGCCTCGTTCGGTTACGAACTTGCGCAATGTTGCGACGTCCTTGTAATCGATGAATTCGATCTTGATTGTTTTTGCCGGAGCAAGCTTGTCGAACTTACTGTTCATCTGCTTGCGGCGGTCAGCTGACTTTCCTGCCATTGTTTTTCTCCTAGGTCTTTTCTAAAAAGGTGCTTCGTCGGATGGGGCTTCTGCTGGGTTAGCCCATGCATCCGCTCCAGAATTAGCCTGCTTCTTTTCTGCCTGAGCTCCACCCCATGGGGATTCAACCTGAGCAGAGCCTTCACGGGCGCGCTTTGTAACAGTTGCTGTTGCATAGCGAAGTGATGGTCCAATTTCGTCTATCTCTAACTCAAGTGAAGCCCTGGCTTCGCCCTGGGCCGTTTGGTAAGCAGAAGCCGGCTTCATTCGACCGGTAACCACAACTCGTGCCCCTTTGGTGAGCGTCTGAGCAACATTCTCGCCAACCTCGCGCCAAGCGGTGCAGCGAATCCAAACGGTTTCGCCGTCAACAAACTCATTTGTCGCACGGTTAAAGGTTCTCGGAGTTGAGCCGACGCGGACTGAGGCCACGGCGATTCCGGCCTGCGTGTAGCGAAGTTCCGGATCGTCAGCTAGGTTGCCAACGATCGTTATGACTACTTCGCCTGCCATTAGTCGGCCTTAGCGCCTGTTGGACGCTTGCCGCCGCGAGCGCCGCCACCACGAGGGCCGCCACGGCCTGCGCGAGGAGGCTTCTCTTCGGGAACGAATTCAATTGGGTTGATGCTGAAAATTGCTTCTTCCAGACGGAGCACCTTGGTGCGAAGGATTGACTCGTTCAGGTTTAGCTGACGGTCAAGCTCTTGCACGGCTGCAGAAGTGGTGTTCATGTTGACCACCGCGTAGAGCCCTTCGGAGTGCTTCTGGATCTGATATGTCATGCGACGTCGGCCCCAAATGTCGATCTTGTCCAAGGTGCCACCAGCTGCGGTGATTACCGTTAGGAACTTGTCGAGTGTTGGAGCGACAATGCGCTCGTCTAGTGAGGGGTCCATAATGACCATTAGCTCGTAGTTATGCATTTATAACCCACCTCCTTCGGTCTAAAACGGCCACGGTCTTTCCGTGACAGGAGGGTATTAGCATTTTTTTTACTTTGGAATTGCCTAAGCAACCTTTCAACCTTAGCGGTTCGACCACCACTCGAGCAAGAGTTTCTTTGCTTCGTCTGGGCCAATCTCGCCCTGATCTAAGCGCAACTCCAACAAATAATCGTAAGCAATTCCAACCTCGCGACCGGGTTTTATCTCCAAGAGTTCCATGATTTGCGCACCATCTAATTCCGGGCGAATTGCATCGAGCTGCTCTTGTTCGCTCAAAATCGTTATTCGTTGTTCCAAATCGTCGTAGGCGTGGGCCAATCGATCAGCCTTGCGCTTATTTCTAGTTGTGACGTCTGCGCGCGTCAAGACGTGTAGCTGGGCGAGCTGGGACTCGGCGTCTCTCACGTAACGCCTGACCGCGCTGTCACTCCACTGCTGGTCCGAATACCCGAAGAACCTCAGGTGGAGCTCGACCAAACGGTAAACCGCCTTGACGGTGTCATTATCGAAGCGCAGTTCACTCAGACGCTTTTTTGCAAGCTTTGCCCCGACCACGTCGTGGTGATGAAAAGTGACCGCGCCTCCGGCCTCCATTTTTCTGGTCGCTGGCTTACCAATATCGTGTAGCAGCGCTGCTAGCCGGAGCACGAGGTTTTTTTCTAGCCCGTACTCGGCTTCCAGCTCGATTGCTTGAGAAACAACGGTGAGGCTATGTTGATAAACATCCTTGTGATGGTGATGCTCGTCCATTTCTAGCCTTAGAGCCGGCAGCTCCGGCAAAACAAGTTCTGCAATACCGCTATCGACCAAGATCTCCAGACCCGGAATCGGGTTATCTGACAGCAAAAGCTTGCTTAGTTCATCGCGAACTCGCTCCTTGGAGATGATTTCGATTCGCTCAGCCATGCCACGCATTGCGGTGAAAGCCTCCGGATCCAGTTCAAACCCAAGCTGCGATGCGAACCTGGCCCCTCGCATCATGCGAAGCGGGTCGTCCGAAAAAGAAATCTCCGGGGCTGAAGGGGTTCTGAGCGTTTCCAGAAGCAAATCGCGAAGGCCCTGGTGTGGGTCAACAAAGATTCTGGATGGCAACCGAAGCGCCATTGAGTTCACGGTGAAGTCTCTACGCTTCAGGTCGTCCTCTAGATTGTCACCAAATTCAATGGTTGGTTTCCTCGAACCGACCTCGTAGCTGTCCGCACGGTAGCTTGTAATCTCAACTTTTTCGTCAGCGATTTGAGCGGCAATTGTGCCGAAGGCTCTGCCGATATCCCAGGTTGCGCTCGCCAAAGGTCCGACGATGCTAAGAATCTTGTCTGGGTTAGCACTAGTAGCGAAATCTAAGTCAATTGAGCGCCTACCCATAATGGCGTCCCGGACTGGCCCCCCGACCAAAGCTAGCTCTTCGCCAGCTGCCGCAAAGGCCTCGCCCAGGACAGTGAACAACGGGTTATCCGTGTTGTCCGTCAGGTTCTTGAGAGCATCCGCCACTTGTTGCATGCGCAATAGCTTGCCACAGTCGACAAGTAGAGTTGGGTTATGAGTGCCCCGAGTAATAGAACTGTCACGGAAGTCTCCGCGGGAGGTTTAGTTATTAGCGCCACAAACCCAAACGAAGTTGCACTGATTAGCCACCGGAATCGCGGTGGTGGCATGGACTGGGTAATCCCAAAGGGTCACGTTGAACCCGGCGAGGCTCTAGAGCAAACCGCTAAGCGCGAGGTTGAGGAAGAAACCGGCTTAGCCTGCGAAGTGGTCTCTAAAATTGGCGAAATTCAGTACGGGTTTACGGTCGGTAAAAAAAGAATTAAAAAAACAGTTCATCACTATTTGCTTAGACACACAGGGGGCGAACTTTCTGCCACTAATGACCCGACCGGTGAAGTGGTTGATGTTCGGTGGTTCGACCTCAGCGAGGTTGGAGATGTTTTGGCTCACGCCACGGAAAAGCGCATCGCGGAGAAGGCTCAGAGGCTGATTCAGTGAGACGGGCGTGGCTTCTGGTGCTAGCGCTTTTGCTCATTCCAAACGCCGCCATCGCGGCTGAGCCGAGCATTGTCCCAGGCAGCAACATAAACGTTGTGGCGAGGGATGCCCGCATACCAGTAACAGTCACGAACCCCACCGACCAAGACATGGAAGTCACGGTTATGGCGGCAAGCAACAGCTTTCGCCTAGAAATAATTGAGAGCGCCACGCTCATCGTCCCGGCAAGGTCAAGCGCCGTTGCCGAACTTCCAATCAAGGCAATTGCCAATGGGCCTCTCGAAATTTCGGTGTGGCTGAGCATTGAGGGTAACCAAATCGGCGACACAGTGATTGTAGAAGTGATCGTAAATTACGACATTGAGCTGTTTTTGCTGGTTAGCTTTGGTGTGGCGATGTTTGCACTGATTGTTATTGGTGTGATCCGAACCACCTCGAAGCTTCGAAGGCAGCCCGGTGAGTGATATCAACCCCTCAGTGACCCGCAGTTCGCTGATCATGGCAAGCGGAACAATTGTGTCCCGGCTACTAGGTTTTGCGCGCGCGGTCTTACTGGCGGCCACAATCGGTGTGACTACCGACGCAGCTGATGCTTTCGGTGTCGCCAATCAGCTGCCAAATAGCGTCTACGCAATAATCGTTGGTGGCGTTTTGAATGCCGTGTTAGTCCCGCAGTTGGTTCGAGCGCGCGCCGCCAAAGACGGCGGCAAAGGTTACATCGACCGCTTTGTCACGCTGGCCATCACCGTGTTTTTTGTCGTCGGACTTATTTTTACCATCGCGGCTCCGTTCCTAGTTCGGCTCTATACGGCCGGTTGGACCGAACAACAGCTGGCGCTGGCGACCGCCTTTGCTTACTGGTGCCTGCCCCAGCTATTTTTCTACGGAATCTATTCGGTTTTTGGCGAGGTTCTGAACTCCAGAAGCGCCTTTGGTCCTTACATGTGGGCGCCGGTTCTAAACAACTTGGTTTCACTAGGCGGCCTGGCGGCATTCATAGCCATTTTTGGAGCAGACCCTACCGGGGCAAGAGGCGTCGCGGACTGGGGCGCCGACCAGATAGCGCTGTTGGCCGGGACCGCAACTTTGGGTGTGGCGGCGCAGTCGATGATTCTTTTGGCAAGCTGGCGCAGAATCGGCTTGAAGTTGAAGCTGAATTTCGGTTGGCGTGGCTTCGGCTTAGGTCCGGCGCTAAAGACCGCGAGCTGGTCGCTCGCGATGGTTTTTGTGACACAAATCGGTGGCGTGGTTCAAACTGCGGTTTCCTCCACTGCGGCAAGCGCCAGAGACAACGGGGTTGTGGTGGCATCGGTGGCCGCGGCCGCGATTGCATGGCTAATTTTTATGCTTCCACACTCGGTAGTCACAGTGTCGGTGGCCACCGCCTACTTCACGAGAATGAGCCAGCACGCTGCAAGTAACGACATGGCTAAATTCAAGATTGACATGACCACCGGGCTCAAGGTAATCGCACTCGTGAGCATGATCTCAACAGCGATCTTGATAGTCCTGAGCTATCCGATTGCTCGAGTTTTCGCCGGAGAGTACCCGGCGACTGCTGCGCTTGGCAATGTGGTCGCGGCATTCATGATCGGCCTAGTACCGTTTAGCTTCGTCTACATGATGCAAAGAGCTTTCTTTGCACTTGAGGACACCAAAACACCGTTTTTCTTTACAAGCATCCAGATTGCGATCCATATCACCGGCTCACTGATTCTTGGCGCAACAATGGACAAGCAGTGGCTCGTGGTGTCAATTGCTTTATTGACTGCTTTCTCGGTATCGATTCAGGGAATCATTGCCTACTTGGCACTGAAAGCCCGAATCGGCGGCCTAGAAGGCTTTGGCGTTGGCAAATCGCTGATCACATTTTTCTTGGCCATGATTCCGGCTGCCATGATCGGAGTTCTAGTTTTGAATTGGCTGGGTGGCATTGGCGAGGGGAGCTACCCGGTAGACCGGGCGGTAACGGCGGTAGCGAGCGGGTTATTGGTTGGGTTCGCCATGCTGTTTACCTACTTAGGATTGCTCTGGTTGTTCAGGGTTCCGGAGCTCAGAGAGGTTTCGAAACAATTGACCGTTAGATTTGGCAAAAATTCAAAGTAGTTCGCTAATCTAGTGTTGGAATAAATAGATGACTGTCTATGTTTTACGCAATAACCAGAAAAGAGCATCATGAGAGAAGTAATAATCATCGGTTCCGGTCCTGCCGGTTACACAGCAGCCATCTACGCTGCAAGGGCCGCCCTGAATCCGCTGATGATCGCCTCGAGCGTTGAGCCAGGCGGCGAGCTGATGAAAACCACCGACGTAGAAAACTACCCGGGTTTCCCAAACGGCCTTATGGGTCCGGATCTAATGGCTAGCTTCCAAGAGCAGGCAGAGCGCTTCGGCACCGAGATTTTGTTCGAAGATGTCACAGAGGTGGATCTAACCGGTGACATCAAGATAGTAAAGACCGGAAACGGTGAAACCTACGAAGCCAAAAGCGTTATTTTGTCGATGGGGGCCGCCTATCGTGAAATTGGTGTTCCTCGAGAACAAGAGCTAAGTGGACACGGGGTTTCTTGGTGTGCAACCTGCGACGGGTTCTTCTTCCGTGAAAAAGTGATTGCCGTCGTCGGTGGTGGTGACTCTGCCATGGAAGAGGCTAACTTCCTAACCAAGTTTGCATCCAAGGTTTATGTCATCCACCGCAGGGACAGCTTGAAGGCGTCAGAAATCATGCAGAAGCGGTCTTTTGACAATGAGAAAATTGAATTCATCTGGAACTCGGCCATCACCGAGTTGAAGGGCTCGCCGAAGCTAGATGGCGTTGTATTGGAAGACACCGTAACCGGTGAAAAGCGGGACCTAGCCATTGAAGGCTTGTTCGTTGCCATCGGAAGCGACCCGAGGGTTGGCTTGATCGAAAATCAAGTGGAGATTTCCAAAGATCGTTTCATAAAAGTAGATGGCCGAACCTCAAAGACAAGCCTGCCGGGAGTATTTGCGGCTGGCGACGTGATTGACCCGATTTACCGGCAAGCAATCACTGCGGCTGGATCAGGCTGCGTTGCAGCCCTCGACGCCGAGCACTATCTAAGTTCGAAATAAGGAGAGAGAAATGCAACCAGTTGAAGCAACAAAAGCATCTTTTGACCAAGAAGTTCTGCACGCAGACAAGCTAGTAATCGTTGATTTCTGGGCTGAGTGGTGTGGACCATGCCGCATGGTTGCCCCGGTTCTAGATGAAATAGCAAGTGAGAATGCCGACAGCATCAAAATCGTAAAGGTGAACGTTGACCTCGAGCAGCAGCTCGCAATGGACTACAGCGTCACCTCGATCCCGCTTCTGGGCATTTTCCAGGGTGGCAAGTTGGTAAAGCAATTGGTTGGCGCAAGACCAAAGGCTGCAATCATGGATGAAATCCGCGACCTCCTTCCAGCTAGCTAGTTAGCTAGTTAGCTAGTCACTTGGCAAATAGGGAACTAGACTTTTTTAGAACCTACCCATGGAGTTCAAATGACTAAGACGCGTGCTGACGGAGTAACCAACTTTGATTCTTGGAAGCATGCCTACGCCGCTCGAGCCGAGAATTTGTCAGTTTCCGAGGTTAGAGCTCTATTCGCAGTCGTGTCTAGGCCAGAAGTGGTCTCGCTAGCCGGCGGGATGCCGGATGTTGCCGCTCTTGACACTGAACTAATTGAAAAAGCTTTTGCGTCGCTCATGTCTAGCCGCAAGGACTTGGCCCTTCAGTATGGTGGCGGTCAAGGAGACTTGCGGCTGCGGGAGCAGATCCAAGAGATCATGGCCCTTGAGGGGATCCACAGCTCGGTTGAGGACATCACAATCACCACTGGATCTCAGCACGGCTTAGAACTAGTTTCGGACTTGTTTTTGGACAAGGGCGATGTTGTCTTGGTTGAAGCCCCGAGTTACGTAGGTGCCGTAGGAATTTTCCGTCACAAAGAGGCTCACATTGCTCACGTTTACACGGATGAGCACGGTATTTCGCCTCAGGCGCTGGCAGAGACGGCCGATCGACTGATTGCCGAAGGCAAGCGCATAAAGCTGCTGTATTTAGTGCCGAACTTCGCAAATCCCAGTGGCGTGACCCTCACTGCCGATCGCAGGCTCGAAGTTCTAGAAATTTGCAAGCAACGTGGCATTCTGATCATCGAGGACAACCCTTACGGACAGCTTTACTTCGGCGACAAGCCGCCGAACGCGATGAGATCACTCGATGAGCAGAACGTGGTTTACCTGGGAAGTTTTTCTAAGATATTGTCCCCGGGCCTACGAGTCGGCTACGTGCTTGCCCCACCGGCAATCAGGGAAAAACTGGTGCTCGCCAACGAATCGGCAATTTTGTCCCCCGCCAGCTTCGCCCAAATGCTCGTTAGCGAATACCTAAGCATTGCCGACTGGCAAAAACAGATCGCGACTTTTAGAGACTTGTATCAAACCAAGCGCGACGCCGCTCTGCAGGCTGTCGAGCAGTTTTTACCAAAGGTCCACACGACCAGGCCCGATGGGGGCTTCTTCCTTTGGCTCACGCTCCCCGAAGGGCTAAACAGTAAGGAAATGCTGCCGCTGGCCGTCACTGAGCTGGTGGCGTATACGCCTGGAACCGCCTTCTTTGGAGATGGCCGAGGAGCGGACAACATCAGAATTTGTTTCTCCCACCCGACAGCGGACAACGTTCGCGTAGGCATTGAGAGACTTTCCAGAGTTCTGAACCAACAAATAGACCTTCTAGAGACCTTTGGGAAGAAGGACTAGTGAGCGATCTTCGAGTGCTGGTTTTAGCCGGCGGAATCTCTCACGAGCGTGATGTTTCCCTCAAATCAGGTCGAAGAGTTGCCGACGCACTGACCGACGCTGGGGTCTCAACCGAAATTCGCGAACCAGACGGCGAGCTGGTGGGTCACCTAATGGCAACTAGGCCAGATGTGGTTTGGTCCACCCTCCACGGCGCCGTTGGCGAGGATGGTTCCTTGCAAAACCTATTGCAGCTGGCCGGAATCGCATTTGTCGGGTCCGGTTCCGCAGGTGCTCGTCTAGCCTGGGATAAGCCAGTGGCAAAGGTGCTAGTCGCAAGGCAGGGTATTAGAACACCTGAATCCATCGCACTTCCTAAATCGAGCTTTCGGGAACTGAATGCAGAGTCGGTGCTGGCGATGGTTGGGACTGAACTGGGTTTCCCCCTTTTGGTAAAGCCAGCTAAAGGTGGCTCAGCGCAAGGTTGCGCGAAAGTTTCCGAGCCAAAAAGCTTTGCAAAGGCAATGGTCGATGCTTTTGCATACTGCGATCAAGTGATGATTGAGCGTTTTGTCGTCGGCACCGAGCTAGCAGTTAGCGTTATTGACTTAGGGGATGGGCCATTAGCCCTTCCTGCGGTTGAGATAGTCCCCGACTCCGGTGAGTTTGGCTACAACGAGCGCTACACACCCGGTCAAACGAACTATTACGTTCCGGCTCGGCTGGATGATGAGATTCTGATCGAAGCTGCCCGCATTGCCATAGCGGTTCACACTAGCTTGGGTCTCACCCAACTAAGCCGAGTGGACCTGATCGTCGATGAGTCCGGGGAAATCTGGTTCCTGGAGGCGAACGTGACACCCGGAATGACAGAGACTTCGCTTTTCCCGCAGGCGGTATTGGCGACCGAAGCGAGCTTGCCCGAGACCTACCTAGCGCTTGTGAAGCTAGCCCAAAAAAGCTAGTTTTTACCCTTGATGTCCTGGATTATGCGTCTCAAATCCACTAGGTTCCCAAACTCAATAACCATTTGACCTTTTTTGCGGCCAATGCTTATCTTGACCACTGTGTTCAAGTGGTCACCCAATTCCTCGGCGAGTTCCTTGAGCATGTCCTGCTTGCCGCCCGGCCTAATTGTGGCCTTGCCCGGCTTGGACTTTGCACCGGAAACTATCTCTTCAAGTCCTCGAACCGAAATACCTTCGCGAATCACTCGGCTGGCTAGCTCACGCATCGTGTTCTCATCGTTGGTTGACAGCAAAGCCCTGGCGTGTCCGGCACTAAGGACGCCGGCGGCCACCTTGTCCTGAACATCCATGGGCAGTTTCAGTAATCGCAACGTATTCGTGATTTGCGGCCTGGAACGGCCAAGCTTGTCAGCTAACTGATCCTGAGTGGTTCCAAAATCCTCGAGCATCTGCTTGTAGGCAGAGGCTTCTTCCAGAGGGTTTAGGTTTGCGCGGTGAATGTTCTCAAGAAGCGCGTCGCGAAGCATGTTTTCATCAGCCGTTTCGCGAACCACAGCTGGGATAGATGAAAGCCCGGCCTCCTTGGATGCTCGTAGCCTTCGCTCTCCCATAATGAGTTCATATCCTGCGCCCAGCGGCCGCACGACGATTGGTTGCAAGACACCGAACTCACGGATTGAATGAACCAACTCAGCAAAGGCCTCGGATTCGAAAACTGTTCTTGGTTGTTGAGGGTTAGGTGTTATCTGGTCTAGATCTAGCTGGGCTAGTCTGGCCCCTGGCGCAACTTCAACACCTATTGGTTGCGTGCTGTCAGAACCGAAGAAGACATCCACCGCATTTCGGTCGCCCTCTGGAATCAAAGAACCGATGCCTCTGCCGAGGCCACCACGGCGCTCTGGGCGTTTACTAGTTGTCATAGGTGGTCTCCTCGCTGAGCCAGCTCGATAGCGGCTTCCTGATAGGCCAGGGAGCCTGAATTCTTCGGATCAAAGGTAATCGCAGTCTGGCCGTAGCTCGGAGCCTCAGAAAGCCGCACAGAGCGCGGAATCGTGGCAGCGAGTGTTTGCTCAGGGAAGTACTTACGAACCTCATTGGCAACGTCGGTGCTGAGATTGGTCCTGTTATCAAACATGGTTAAAAGAATTGAACTGATGTCGAGACTTGGGTTTAGAGCTTTCTTGACTCGCTCAATGTTGGCAATAAGTTGCGTTACCCCCTCGAGGGCGTAGTACTCACACTGAATCGGAACTAAAACCTCGGTCGCAGCGACCAGAGCGTTTACTGTTAGCAAACCAAGGCTCGGTGGCGAGTCGATAAAAATAAAATCTATTCGCGGTGCCGTCTCGTCGACATAAGTTGCCAAAGCGGACGCCAAAACTTTCTCACGGCGGTCCACGCTAACCATATCGATCTCAGCACCCGCAAGATTAATGCTGGCTGGCAGGCAGAATAAGTTTTCATGCTCTGGACTCCGTTGAACTAACGGCCCCACTTTTGATCCATCGACCAAGACCTCGTAACTACCGGGAACACCGTTGTGGTGCTCCACCCCAAGTGCGGTAGATGCATTGCCCTGTGGATCAAGATCAATCACCAAAACCCTAAGACCCTTGATTGCAAGGGCTGCGGCGATGTTAACTGCGGTGGTGGTTTTACCAACACCGCCTTTCTGATTCGAAATCGTAATGATTCGAGTCTTGGCCGGCGGAACCAGCCTGGCGGCTTCAACTCTTTTAGCCCGCTCAGTATTAAGGGTAATTTCCCTCAGGATTGGTGCCCTAACATCTTGCTGGCTACTCATGATCGCTCCCAGGAGATGTTTCACGTGAAACATGTTCGATGTCGTGGCTAGGGAATCGCTGCCAACCAGTTGGTTCAGGCGACATCTCGTCCCGCTGATTTGGATAGCCCAACCCAGGTGCGACGCTCGGCTTGGTGATAGCCGTCTCGTCTGCTGGTTGTACAGTCATTTTCCTCAAGCCTTTAACCTAATCCGGACAACAGTGGCAGTTTCCGGTGCTTTATTCAAACCCAGTGTAAGTATCTCAGGAGTATCGAATCCAAGCAGTTCAAGGCGCTCGGTTGCAGCAATAATCTCCTCTGAGGCCCTCGAACCCTTCAGTGCTAACACTGTTCTTCCAGAAGAACCCCTAATAAGAGGGCTAAGCAGTCGAATCAACTTATCTAGCCCAGCCACAGCCCTTGCGGTGGCGATATCAAAATCCGTGCGATGGACGTCCTCAGCCCTTGCACGCAGAACCGAGACATTCTGTAATCCGAGTTCCGTAACCGCCGAGGATAACCAGCTAGCCCTGCGCTCCATCGGTTCCACCAAGGTGAAATTAGTATTGGGAGCGGCGATTGCCATAGGAATCCCCGGCAAGCCTGCACCACTTCCGACGTCTACCACTTTTTGACCGGAAGTTACTAGCTCCGCTAGAAGTCCGCCGCTTATTACGTGTCGACTCCATAACTGAGGCAACTCACGCGGGCCCAGCAAACCAAAAGTCTCTGAATCCTTCGCCAATAATGCCGTGTATGCACGAGCCTGTGAAATGTTTGGCCCGAACAGCTCGCTGGCGTAACTCGGCTCGAGTTCAACCTGGCCTAGCTCGTTCAAGTCGCCACAAGTTTCACGTGAAACATTTAGGGCTTGCGAACAACTATGTGACGGTCACGACCTTGGCCTTCGGACTCCGAAACGAATCCCGCCTCCGACACCATGTCGTGTACTTGCTTGCGATCGTAAGAAGTCATTGGCTTTAGGTGCTGCTCGCTGTCAGAGTCCTCTAGCTTTTCAATGGTTCGCTCCACAAGTTGCTTAAGCTTGTCGGTCTTAGCCTGCCGCGACCCACCAATGTCGAGGATCAATCTGCTCATCTCGCCGGTCTTGGCCTGAACAGCCAAACGTGCCAGCTCCTGGACAGCCTCGACAGTATCGGGATCGGAGATCTTGCCCAAGTTCGACTTGGCGTCACTCTGAACGCTTATGTATACGCGTTCCTTCTTGAACTCAATCTCCAAGTCGCCATCTAGGTCAGCTACATCTAAAAACTCTTCAATGAAGTCCGCTGCGATTTCGCCTTGCTGTTCTAGTTCTTTTTCTTCACTCATTTACTTCTTCTTCTTCTTCTTGGATCGGTTTTTGCTAACTGGCTGGTTGCGCTGGCGAGCTTCTAGCTCGGGCGTCTCCTCCTCGATAGCCGGGGTGGTCTCTATTTTGGGCAACTTGCCCCTGCGCACCAGGCGCTCCTGACGGGCCTTATACGCCGGCGAACCGGGAGTAGGCATGTTGCGAATAACAATGAATTGCTGACCCATGGTCCAGAAGTTGGAGACCAACCAGTAGGTCATAACGCCAAGTGGGAACGTTAGGCCCGAGAACAAAAAGACGGCGGGAAGCGTGTACAGCATTATCTTCTGGGTGCGCATGAACTGGCTATTTTGAGTATCTGGGTTCTGGTTCTTAGCCATAATCTGCTTCTGGGTGATGAACTGAGAAGAGGACATCAGCACGATCATGATGGCCGCAATTACTTTGACGTTTAGGTCATCAGACCCGAAGAAGGTGTCGGAAAGAGTTGCGCCGAATAACTTGGCTTGCGAAAACGACTGGGCCAAGTCCGCGTTCAAAACGCCGACCCCAGCTTCGTTTCGTTGCGCTCCGTTAAGAACGTAAAAAAGGCTAATAAAAATAGGCATCTGTAACAGTAGTGGCAGGCAAGAGCTCAGGGGGTTAGAGCCGGTGGCCTTGTAGAGCGCCATCTGCTCTTTGGCAAATCGCTCTCGTGATTCTCGATCGGTCTTACCCTTGTATTTCTTCTGAAGCTTCGCAAGCTCCGGCTGCACCATCATCATGTTTCGCTGGCTCTTGATCTGACGCACAAACACGGGTATCAAGGCTGCTCGCACTACCAAAACTAGACCCACGATTGCAAGGACCCACGCACCGCCAGAATCGAACGAAAAACCAATTGAACTAAACAACGTGTGAAAACTCACGAGAATTAGTTCAATGAGCCACTTAATCGGCCATAGCAAATCCACAGTTACCTCTTTATTTCTGAACTAGCGGGTGTAGTAAATCCTAGCTGGCTTATGGAAATCCAGTTAGGTGCACTTGAGACCTCATCCACCCCGCCAGCTGACCACGGATTACAGCGCAGAACTCGCCAGCCCATAAGTGGGATTGCGCGCAACACACCCAAGCGCTGCAAGGAGTGAAGGCCGTAGGTCGAGCACGAGGGGTAATAGCGACAGACGTCTCCGTAAAGCGGAGAGATGATTTTTCTGTAAACCATCACAAAAATGATCAAAGTGTTTCTGGGCACCAGAAGGAGAAACTGAAAAAATTTCACTTTTCCGTCCGCTCCATAAGTCTGAGTATCGAAGCCTTCAGTTCATCGAAGCTGAGATTGGTGGCTGCTGCTCGATAGCGCACGACTCCATGAATCTGGGTTTTATCTGCGATTAGTCCACTCAGAACGGCTTTGGTCCTACGACGTATTTTGTTTCTAACGACGGCGTTCCCGACGGCGCGGGAGGTTACTATCGCGAACCGGCTTGTTTCGGCCGGCAAAAAATGGATTGTTGCGAATTCATTGCTACTGCGCTTGCCGAGCCTTATCACCTGGCGGATTTGGTCGCTAGAAGATAATCGATTCTCGCGCGCTAGCAACTGCCCTCTAGGCGCTTAGCTCTGTGCGACCCTTGCGACGGCGAGCGGCCATGATGGCACGTCCCGCGCGAGTACGCATACGTAGACGGAAGCCGTGCTTTTTTGCACGGCGACGATTGTTCGGTTGGAATGTGCGCTTGCTCACTTAAAACTCCCTGGGTCTGTTGGGAATTACATCCCAAAACAACTTCCATAATCTACGATGAATATAGCCGATAGTCAAGGCTGCCGCGGACTAAATGTGCCAAATTGCGTGCTTCTCATACAAATTCAAAAAAATCAGTTGCGACACGCCGAGTTAACTTGATATCAAACCGCCCTATCCACTTGAATGTTCCAATCGTGGAATTGAAGTACTTTCGACAAGTTTTCCACAGGCATTGAGGGTTTATACACAGGTCCAACTATCTGTGCAAAAATCTGTGCATAAGTATGTTAAGAACCCGAAGGAGCTCCAGATGGCCGACGTCGCCCTCACTAGTATGTGGAGCGACCTCGTATCTAAAATTGCATCGGACCCTAGGGTTACGCCACATCTAAAAGGCCACCTCGATCTCGCAGTTCCAAAGGGCGTCCTAGATGACACCCTCTACCTTGAAGTACCAAACGAGACAACACGTTCAATGCTTCAGCAGCGACTCAAGGAGTTGCTTCTAGATGCGCTTGGCGACGTGGCTGAATTCGGGGGACCAACATCTTTCCTAATAATCACCAACGAGGAGCTCCAAACTCCAACCCGCATTGAATTAGCCGTGGAGCCCGAGCCACCGGTAATCGACCGTGATCCGGCCACTGGCCCAGTTCCAATAACCGGCACATCCGGACTAAACCCGAAATATAGTTTTGATAATTTTGTGACTGGTGGCTCAAACAGGTTCGCGCACGCCGCGGCCTTCGCCGTTGCTGAGGCACCCGCCGAGGCGTACAACCCACTATTCATCTACGGATCAAGCGGCCTAGGCAAAACGCACCTGCTTCATGCCATTGGTCACTACGCAATGCACTTGAAGCCAAGAACCAAAGTTCGTTATGTCTCGAGCGAAGAATTTACAAATGACTTTATAAACGCAATCCAAAACAACAAAACCTCAGATTTCCAGGCGCAGTATCGCGATGTTGATATTTTGCTAGTGGACGACATCCAATTCCTCCAGGGCAAGGATCAGACTCAAGAGGCCTTTTTCCACACCTTCAATAATCTGCACGACCACAACAAGCAGGTGGTCATTACTTCCGACCTTCGACCCAAGCAGCTAGCAGGGTTCGAGGAGAGAATGCTCTCTCGCTTCGAATGGGGCCTCATCACGGACATCCAAGCCCCCGAGTTTGAGACACGAGTTGCTATCTTGCGTAAGAAGGCAGCTTTGGAGAGGATTCCGGTTCCGGACGATGTAATCGAGTACATGGCAACCAGAATTTCGTCCAATATCAGAGAGCTCGAAGGCACCCTGATCCGAGTCACAGCCTTCGCCAACCTAAACCGACAACCGCTCGACATGGACCTCGTACAAACAGTCCTAAAGGACACCTACTCAGTGTCCGACGACACTCGAATAAGCCCATTAGAAATCATCGCAGCGACCTCGACATACTTCAAAATAACCCAAGAACAGCTCACGGGATCCGGACGACAAGCCGCAATTGCGCTGGCCCGGCAAATAGCTATGCACATCTGCCGTGAACTAACGGACCTATCACTACCCAAAATAGGCACTCATTTTGGTAATCGCGATCACACGACGGTCATGTATGCGACGAAAAAAATTAGCTCCGAAATGCGAGAAAAACGTTATATCTACAATCAGGTGTCGGAAATAATTCAAAAATTAAAAGATAACCACAAATAGTTTTAAAAGAAGCCTGTGGATAACTCCGAAAATAATGTGGAGAAGTCGAGTACTTTCCCCTATAAATCACTTCAATTTGTTCACAAATCTAAAACAATCCACAACTAGATGACTTATCCACAGGCTTATCCACAGAACTGTGTACAACTTACAACGATGTAGTTCTCAATTAACAAGAGCCCGACAGGGACTTATCCACTTTTACACAGCAGGTTATTAGTGATTATTAAAGATATTAAATAATTAATAATTCCACCCTCCCTTGCGAGGTTGTGACTCTGGCGAAGTCTTGTGCCAAGATAAAACCCAATCAACTAGAAGGTCACCATGAAATTCCAAGCCGATCGCGAAGTGCTAAGTGATGCTGTTTCCTTTTTGGTTCGCCTTTTGTCACCCAGACCGCAGCTTCCACAGTTGTCGGGCGTCATGATAGAAGCAGATGGTAACGAAGTGCAGCTATCAATTTTTGACTATGAAGTTGCTGCGAGAGTGAAAATTGCAGCTGCCGTCGACCTGCCCGGAAAAGTTCTTGTTCAAGCGCGATTGCTTTCCGAGATACTAAGCAAGCTTCCTGCCGCGTCTGTGGCAATACAACTGGATGAGTCAAGGCTTCAAGTCAATTCAGGCTCTAGTAAATTTTCCTTATCCTCAATGTCGACAACCGACTATCCGGATACTCCGGCCTTCCCAGTCGCTACTGGCAAAGTTTCGGCCGGTGAATTTACTAACGGTGTGTCAAAGGTTGCAGTGGCGGCCTCTCGGGAGGAGATAACCCCCGTTCTCACGGCAGTGATGATAACCGCAAGCGCGAAAGAATTGACTATGGTCTCTACGGACCGATTCAGGGTAGCTGTGAAGGTCCTCCCTTGGAACGGCAAGTCGGTGGAACGTGAAGTGTTGATACCTGCGAGGGTTCTAAGCGAGATTTCAAAGACCTTCAGTCACGACAGTGAACTAGAGCTTGGTTTCGGTGAGGGCGAAAAGGACATGATTGGTTTCTCAAGTGGCAATAAGTCAGTCTCCACTGCTACCATCAAGGGCAAATACCCCGCAGTACTGCAGTTGTTCCCGGAGGAAACGGCCAGCTTTGCGATCCTCAGCAGACAAGACCTATTGGACGCGACACGTAGGGTCGCCCTCGTAGTAGATCGGGAAAAACCTCTGCGTTACAAGTTCACCGAGAGCGAATTATCCCTTGAATCAATAGGATCAGATGTGGCTGATGCCTCCGAGCAAATCTCCTGCTCAATGAAGGGGGAGGATACGCTAGTTTCCTTACGGCCACAATTTTTGACCGACGCATTAACGGGCCTTGATGTGGAGAACGTAAAAATAGGATTTACGGTGAACCCGAACAATCCAAATAAGCCCGGTCCGGTACTCATAAGCCCAGTCGATCCAAAAGATGGCGACAAAGACTTTAAATACCTATTACAGCCAAATCTTCTAGTTTCTTAGGCAAAGGACTCGGCACTTGTGGCTCAAGTCTCTGCAGCTGGCTAACTTTCGGAATTACTCGCAGCTAAGCGTTGATTTTTCAGCCGGTCAGGTGTTGCTATACGGCCAGAACGGCGAGGGGAAGACAAATCTTGTTGAGGCGGTCAGCTATTTATCCTCTCTTGAGTCACATCGGGTTAGTGGCTATCAGTCTTTGATACAAAAGGACCAAGCCACGGCACAGTTATCCGGGAAGGTGAACCATAACTCGCGCGAGCTCCTAGTTGGAATCGAGCTGAACAGGGACACAAGTAACAGGTATTTTCTGAACGGGTCTGCCAGAAAGAAAACCTCAGAGATTCTAGGTTTAGTCAGAACAGTTTCCTTCGCCCCGGAGGATCTAGACCTAATAAGGCGAGACCCTGGTGACAGAAGAAAATTCTTAGATAACTCCCTCGTGCAGCTGAAACCACGCTTGTCTGGCGTGAAAGCAGACTACGAACGTGTGCTGAAGCAACGAAACGCCCTTTTAAAATCCGCAAGGGGTGTAAAGAATCCCGAACTTTCCACTCTAGAAATTTGGGACGACCAACTGGTCGCATTGGGCACCGAACTCGCCGCGGAGCGACTTGAGCTGGTGACGGCGCTTTCACCGCTCTTACAGACTTTTTACACGGCCCTCAGTGATTCACGCGATGTTATTAGCTTGCGGGTGGTTTCAGCAGTGGGGAGCGATGACAGCGAGAAGTGGACGGACATCGAAAGTGATCCAAAAGTTTATTCTCAATTGTTCTACGAACGCCTTGATGCGCTGCG
This sequence comes from uncultured Aquiluna sp., assembly GCA_913057795.1. Taxonomy (GTDB): domain Bacteria; phylum Actinomycetota; class Actinomycetes; order Actinomycetales; family Microbacteriaceae; genus Aquiluna. Next base: position 5,320 of record CAJXOD010000012.1, on the reverse strand, counting down.
AAAAAAAGAGCTCGAGCGTGGCATCACCCTGGCTGGACCTCACAGGGATGAGCTACTAATAGATAAAGCCGGATTACTCGCAAGAACCCACGCTTCCCAGGGTGAGGCCTGGTCCTTGGCCCTGGGCCTAAAACTCGCTCTAGGGGATGTTTCACGAAAAACGAGCAACAACGGGGATCCGATCTTGTTACTAGATGACGTGTTTGCAGTGTTGGATAAAGGCAGGCGGGAACGCCTAGTCGAATTCGTCACAGATTATGAGCAAGTAATAATTACCGCCGCGGATGAGACCATGGCGCCGAATCTTGATTGGTCCAGCAAAATGAACGTATCGGGGGGTTTTGTCAGTGCCTAATATTTTCTTTGAAGTTGCTGATGGCTTTTTTCAAAGCTTTCTTGCAAACTCGCATGGAATGAAGTCGAAGGACCAGAAGCTCCGGGAGAAAAACCAGACGCGTGGTACGCAGCCGTTTGATCCTGGTCGCGACCTAGTGACCGCCAGCCAGAGCTTGGAACATCTGTTTGGAGAATTCAACTGGACTGCGGATCTTGAGAAGGCGTCACTGTTTGCGGATTGGGATCTAGTTGTGGGCCCGGAGAGTGCAAACGCCTCCTTCCCCGAAGAGCTGAAGGGCACGCAACTAATCGTTCGCTGCAAGTCAACGGCCTGGGCTACTCAAATGCGCCTATTGGAGACTCAGGTTTTGAAGAAGTTAGTCGATGTTCATCCAAAACTTGTTGTAGATGAAGTTATGTTTATCGGTCCGAACGCACCGAGTTGGAAGAAGGGTCCCAGATCGGTTCCTGGACGGGGTCCACGTGACACCTACGGGTGATAACCATATGCACTGCTTTTTCTGCCCTCTGGACTAGACTAGAGGGGTTAGCAAACCTGAATCTAAGTCGGTCCTAGACCGCATTTACGTGGAGCTAACTCAAACGGGAAGTAGTTGAATATGTCAGAGCCAACTAGCCACTACGACGCCGGAGACATTCAAGTCCTTGAAGGACTCGAGGCCGTCCGTAAACGACCGGGAATGTATATCGGCTCCACAGGCCCTCGTGGTCTGCATCACTTAGTTTATGAAATTGTCGACAACTCAGTTGACGAGGCTCTCGCCGGCCACTGTGACAACATCGACGTTGTCATCACCAAGGCCGGAAACATAAAGGTTTCCGATAACGGTAGAGGTATCCCGGTTGATATGCACCCGGTGGAAAAAAGACCCGCCGTTGAGGTCGTTTTGACTGTTCTGCACGCCGGTGGAAAATTCGGCGGCGGCGGGTATGCCGTCTCTGGTGGTCTTCACGGTGTTGGTGCTTCGGTTGTTAACGCACTGTCATCAACGCTTTCGGTTGAGGTGCACCGCGACGGTCACATTTGGCGCCAGGGCTATTCAATTGGTGTCCCAGACGCCCCGCTAGCCAAAGGCGAAAAAACCGACCGCACCGGCACAACGATTGAGTTTTCACCTAGCGCGGACATCTTTGAAACCGTCGACTACGACTACGAGACTTTACGTCAACGTTTTCAGCAGATGTGCTTCTTGAACAAGGGCTTGCAGATAAACCTTTTGGACGAGCGCGATGGACGAAAAGACAACTATTGCTACGAGCGGGGTCTTGCCGACTACGTGGAGTATCTGAACTCAGCTAAAAAGGTAGAAACAATTCACGACGAGATTATTTCTATCGAAACCGAAACCAAAGAAAAAACGATTTCCGTTGAAATCGCAATGCAGTGGACCACCGGATACAACGAGGGTGTCCACACCTACGCGAACACGATTAATACCCACGAAGGCGGTACTCACGAAGAGGGGTTCCGCACTGCCCTAACTTCTTTGCTAAATAAATACGCCCGGGACAAGTCGCTTCTCAAGGAAAAAGACGACAACCTAACCGGTGACGACGTTCGTGAAGGTTTGACAGCAGTTGTTTCCTTGAAGCTGACTGAGCCACAGTTTGAGGGACAGACCAAGACCAAACTTGGCAACACCGAAGCCAAAGCCTTCGTTCAAAAAGTTGTGAACGACCAACTTGGAGATTGGCTAGCTCGCAATCCCGTTCAAGCCAAAGAGATTGTTCGCAAGGCCATCCAGGCTGCCAGCGCAAGAATGGCGGCAAGAAAGGCTCGCGAGGCAACCAGGCGCAAGGGCTTACTTGAGTCTGGCGGAATGCCTGGAAAGCTAAGGGATTGCTCATCGAGAGATCCGGTTGTCTCCGAGATTTATATTGTTGAGGGTGACTCGGCCGGCGGTTCAGCGGTTCGAGGCAGAGACCCTGAGACTCAGGCGATCCTTCCTCTCCGAGGCAAGATCTTGAACGTTGAAAAGGCAAGACTAGATCGAGCCTTAGCAAACACCGAAGTTCAGGCATTGATTACTGCCTTTGGTACCGGAATTGGCGAAGAATTTGATGTCACCAAGATCCGCTACCACAAGTGCATTTTGATGGCCGACGCGGATGTGGATGGTCAGCACATCAGGACCCTGTTGTTGACGCTTTTGTTTAGGTACATGCGTCCATTGATCGAACACGGCTACGTGTACATGGCTCAGCCACCATTGTTCAAGCTCAAGTGGTCTAACGCTCCCCACGAATATGTTTATTCGGACGAAGAGCGAGACCGAAGGTTGCAAGAGGGGCAAGCTGCCGGCCGGAGGATTCCAAAGGAAAACGCCATCCAGCGCTACAAGGGCCTTGGAGAGATGGACTACGACGAGCTTTGGGAAACCACAATGAACCCAGCCACCAGAACTTTGCTTCAAGTGACCCTGGATGACGGAGCACTAGCTGACGAAGTGTTTTCAACCTTGATGGGCGAAGACGTTGAGAGCCGAAGAAACTTTATCCAGCGGAACGCCAAAGACGTCCGATTCTTGGACATCTAGGTAGGAGAGAAAAATGTCAGAAGGCCAGATGGACAAAATAGAGCAAATCGACCTAAAGGTCGAAATGCAACGAAGCTACCTCGACTACGCGATGAGCGTTATCGTCGGGCGAGCGCTTCCGGACGTGAGGGACGGGCTAAAGCCGGTTCACCGTCGCGTTCTCTACGCGATGTATGACGGTGGTTACCGACCAGACAAGCAGTTCTCAAAGTGTTCGCGTGTAGTGGGCGATGTCATGGGTCAATATCACCCTCACGGCGACACAGCTATCTACGACACCTTGGTTCGGTTGGTCCAGGACTGGAATCTTCGTTATCCGCTTGTCTCGGGACAAGGCAACTTCGGTTCCCCCGGAAATGACCCGGCTGCCGCGCCAAGATACACCGAGTGCAAGATGGCGCCGTTGGCGATGGAGATGGTACGCGACATCGACGAAGACACCGTTGACTTCCAAGACAACTACGACGGTCGCACCCAAGAGCCGACTATTTTGCCGGCCAGGTTCCCAAACCTCTTGGTTAATGGATCAATCGGTATTGCGGTTGGAATGGCAACAAACATTCCTCCGCACAACCTCAGAGAAGTATCAGAGGCAGCGCAGTTTGTTCTTGCTAACCCTGAAATCGAGGGCGAAGCTCTAATTGAAGAGCTAATCAAAATTGTTAGGGGTCCAGACTTTCCAACCGGTGCCCAGATTCTTGGTCGCCGCGGCATTGAGGATGCCTATCGAACCGGCCGTGGCTCAATAACAATGCGTGCTGTTGTAAACGTCGAAGAGGTTCAGAACCGAACCTGCCTAGTTGTTACTGAACTTCCTTATCAAGTAAACCCAGATAACTTGGCACTGAAGATCGCAGAGCTAACCAAAGAGGGGAAACTCACAGGCATCGCGGACATTCGCGATGAAACATCCGGTAGAACTGGTCAGCGACTCGTAATTGTCCTGAAGCGCGACGCGGTTGCAAGAGTTGTGCTGAATAACCTCTATAAGTACACCCAGTTGCAGGACAACTTCGGTGCCAACATGCTTGCGCTTGTTGATGGCATCCCTAGGACGCTGTCGATTGATGGCTTTATTACCAATTGGGTGACCCACCAGATCGACATCATTGTCAGAAGAACTCAGTTCAGGCTGCGTAAGGCAGAAGAGCGTGCTCACATCCTTCGCGGTTACCTGAAGGCCCTTGACTCGCTTGACGATGTAATCGCGTTGATTCGCAAGAGCGCGACCGTGGAAGATGCTCGCGATGGACTAATCAAGCTACTGACGATCGATGAACTGCAAGCCCGTGCGATCTTGAACATGCAATTGCGTCAACTGGCGGCGCTCGAGCGCCAGAAAATTATCGATGAGGCCGCGGAGCTCGAAATTCAGATAACTGAGTTTCAGCGCATCATCGGAGACGAAAAAGCCCAACGCGACATCGTGTCTAGTGAGTTAGCTGAAATTACGAACAAGTATGGCGATGAGCGTCGCTCAGAGATAATGCTTGGTTACGACGGCGACGTCAGCATAGAAGACCTAATTCCCGAAGAGGAAATGGTGGTTACGCTAACTCAAGGTGGCTACATCAAGCGAACCAGAAGCGATAACTATCGTGTGCAACACCGCGGTGGCAGGGGCGTTAAGGGGGCAAGCCTTCGAGCCGACGATGTGGTTCAGAACTTTATTGTTTCTACCACTCACCACTGGTTGATGTTCTTCACCAACACCGGACGGGTTTATCGGTCCAAGGTCTACGAGGTCCAAGAGTCTGGTCGTGATTCAAAGGGTCAGCACGTTGCGAACCTCTTGGCCTTGCAGCCGGAGGAATACGTAGTGAAGGTGCTGGATCTTAAGGACTATCAGCAGGAGCCGTATTTGGTCATGGCCACCAAGAGTGGACTTGTCAAAAAGACGGCTCTGGAGCTCTATGACACGGCAAGAACTGGTGGCATCATCGCCATAAAGCTCCGCGAGGGCGATGAACTTATTAACGCAATGTTGGTGAGCGAAGAGAACGATGTGCTTTTGGTTAGTCGTAAGGGAATGTCCATAAGGTTCTCCGCGGCTAACGACTCAATGCGTCCAATGGGTCGAGACACCTCCGGGGTCATTGGTATGGCCTTTAGAAAGGGCGACCAGCTGTTGTCGGCCTCGGTCATTGGAGAGTCTGGCTTCGTCTTTGTTGTAACCGAGGGTGGTTATGCCAAACGCACCGCTGCGGATCAGTACCGAGTTCAGAAACGTGGCGGTATTGGTATTAAGGTTGCCAAACTTGATGAGAAGCGCGGTGACCTAATCGGGGCACTGATGGTGGATGAAACCGACGAGGTTCTAGCGGTATTGTCCTCTGGCAAGGTAATCAGGAGCTCGGCTAACGAGGTTCCAGCAAAGGGCCGCGACACTATGGGCGTAGTTTTTGCTAGGTTTGACCAGAGCGACT
>CAJXOD010000011.1 GCA_913057795.1 uncultured Aquiluna sp. | reverse complement strand
GTCGGTGTAGAGCGAAAAACCACCGTTATTGAAAGCTGAAATCGAGTGAAAAGTACCGTACCAAATTGAATGAAGAACTTCTTCGCCATAGCTGAAGTGCAATCTAATGCTTAGGTAAGCAGCCAGGATTAGTTCAAAACCAAAGTAGACCAACAGAATGCGACCGAGCAATTTAGAAACGTTATCCGCGCCTACAATCTTGGCCTCGGACAAAGTGTTCATTCGGTCTCTGAGGCTTATACGACCGGAAATCAGCAATCCAAGCAGAGTTGCAAAGGCAACTATTCCGAGACCACCGAGTTGAATCAAAATCAAAATCACGAAGTGCCCAAAACCGGACCAGTGAGTTGCGGTGTCCACAACGGTCAAACCGGTAATACAAACAGCCGAAACGGCAGTGAAAAATGCGGTGACCAAAGTGGTGTTATTGCCGGCGGATGTTGAAATTGGGAGCAAAAGCAACAGGGTGCCAACGATTGCCGCCGCACCGAACGCAATAACTACGATCTGTGTTGGGTGCATGGATCGCTTGCGACCTAATTGGTTCACGCTTTGAGCCTACGCCTCCTGTAGTAAAACCAATACAACCCCAGAACATTACACCGCATTAGGCTTAACCGATGGACGCAACTAAACAAGTTCTTATTTTCGACGGAGACTGCGCTTTCTGCAGCTCAAGTGCCAGGCTGCTGCGCAGAATGACCAAAAACAAAATTCCGATCGAACCGTACCAAAAATTAGACCTTGAGTCTTTGGGTCTGACCTCTGAGCTAACCTCCAAGGCGGTCTACTTCGTGTCTAGCAGCAGCAGGTTCGTTGCGGCGGCGGCTATCGCCCAAGCACTAATCGAATCCAAAACCGTTTGGGCGCTAGCCGGCTGGTTCCTAAAGCTCCCGGTCGTAAGAAACATCGCAAAGCCTATTTACTACCTGGTTGCGGCTAATCGGCATCGACTCCCGGGCGGCACCCCAGAGTGCCAGCTGCCGCAGAGCTAAGAAGCGAAACTTCAAGCCACAAACCTAGTTAGAGTGAAGAATCATGTGGATATCTAGCCCGGCGAGGACCAATTGACAGTAATCACGCTCCGCACCCCCTACCTCTTATTTATTGGCAGCGAGACTGAGCCAATATATGCCAAGACCGCTGCAGGGCTTGCCAAGTGGCGGCCAGAAAGCTGCATGGGCCAGCTGAGCCTCGAGGGCGGCACGATCGATTTAGGCCTTGCTAAGCACAGCGTGAAAAGTGCGGCCGAAGCCGGAGCTAAATCACTAGTCATTGGAACATCGGCTGTAGGCGGTGCAATTCCAGAGGCTTGGATGCCAACCCTGGTTGCCGCCTTGCAGGCGGGCATGGACATCGTCGCGGGAGTTCACACGAAGTTGAATGATATTCCAGCGCTGGTTTCGGTAGCTAACGCGTCTGGGGCAAAGCTGGTTGATGTTCGGGTGCCTCCAAAGGACATTCCTGTTGGAACCGGTAAAAAACGAACAGGAAAAAGACTTCTGACAGTTGGTACCGATTGCGCACTGGGCAAGAAGTACACAGCCTTAGCAATCGCTAACCGACTGCAAGAACGAGGCATCGATGCCGACTTCCGCGCTTCCGGCCAAACTGGCATCATGATTGCCGGAAGCGGTATCCCGATTGATGCCGTTGTTGCCGACTTTCTTTCGGGTGCGGCAGAAATGATTTCTCCGGACAATCGCCCCGATCACTGGGACATAATCGAGGGTCAGGGAAGCTTGTTTCACCCGGGCTACTCATCCGTAAGCACCGGTCTACTAGTGGGCTCGCAACCAGATGCCTTTGTGGTTTGCACCGAAGCACTTCGCACCCATATCAAGGGCTGGCCCGATTTTGAATTGCCGAGCATTCCAGCAGTAATCGATCGAACCATTGAGATTGCTCGAAGCGTGAACCCCGAAATTAGGTGCGTTGGAATCAGCGTAAACACGAGCGCAATCCCAGATCATGAGCGAGCCGCCTACCTTACTAATTTGAGCGCACTCTACGACCTTCCGACCATGGACCCATTGATCACTGGACTTGACGATGTGATTGATAATCTTCTGGGCCAAAAATGAGGATGACAATTGAGCGCAAGGATTTCGCGTTGCACTCACCCTTTGTTATCACCGGCTACACCTTTCTTGAGCTAAATGCAGTTTGGGTGACCCTTGAACAAGATGGGTTTATTGGCAGAGGCGAAGGTGTTGGCGCTTACTACTTGGGAGACGACCAAGCCAAGATGCTAAGAGACCTTGAAGAAATAAAACCCCGGATCGAGCAAGGTGCCACCCGTCAAGACCTCAACGAACTTATGCCGCCTAATGGGGCCCGAAACGCGCTTGACTCTGCGATGTGGGATTTGGAATGCAAGACGAGAGATGCCAGCATCTGGGAGCTGGTTGGGCTAAAACCCAAACAACTTAGTACCGTTGCGACCATAGGCATCGGCACAGCAGAGCAGATGGCCAGAAGAGCAAAAGAGCTAAGCGATTTTTTAAACTTGAAAATCAAGCTCGATGATTATGAGCCGGTAGAAAAGTTGGCCGCGATACGACTGGCAAGACCCGATGCGAATCTAGTTGTCGACGTAAATCAGGGCTGGCATTTTGAACAGCTAACAAAGTTCATTCCGGCCCTCAGCGACCTGGGCATAAAGATGATCGAGCAGCCGCTAGCTCGCGGTAGCGACTCTGAACTTGACGGCTTTGTTTCTCCCATTCCTTTGGGCGGGGACGAGAGCGTCCTAAACCTCAGCGAATATGAATCCAATTCAAAGAATTTCCAGGTGATAAACATAAAGCTGGATAAATGCGGTGGCCTGACCGAAGCCTTGCAAATTGTTGAGGTTGCCAAAAAAGATGGTAAGTCGGTAATGGTGGGCAACATGACCGGCACCTCACTGTCCATGGCTCCGGCCTATGTCATCGGCCAGCACTCTGACTTCGTAGATATCGATGGGCCGCTTTTGATAGCTCAAGATATTCCAAACGGCTTAAGCTACCTTCCGGGTGGAAAAGTGGAAGTCTTTACCTCGAAGCTTTGGGGTTAGAGCAAGATACTGAGCTAATAGCCCAGGTCAGCATCGACAACGCCGACAAGCGGCTTGTCGGTGAGCCATGCTCCCACGTTGATCCTGAGTCGATCTGAAAACAACTTCGTCACAATCTCCTTGGTGTCTGCTGTGTGGGGGGTGATGAGTAAATTATCCAATTCCCACATTGGATGCTCTTCAGGCAGTGGCTCTGGGTAAGTAACATCAGTTGCTGCTGCCGCAATGCTGCCTGATTTCAAAGCGTGAACCAAGTCCTCTTGGTTCACAACCTCTCCCCTTGCAATGTTCACTAGATACGAATCCGTGCGCATCAGCCCGAAGACTCGAGCATCAAACAAGAACCTCGTGGTCTCGGTCAAAGCGCAGGCCAGAATCACAAACTTTGCTTTCGCTAACTCCTGATCGAAGTGATCAAACGAAACAACTCGTCCTGTGAAGCCCTCAAGAAAAGGCTCGTTGGGCCTGTTCCTTAAAACGGTTACATTGGATCGAAAAGGGGTAAGCAGTGACGCAAGCTCCTCGGCAATACCGCCGCCACCAACAATCAAAACATCCTCATCATAAAAAGAATCGGCAAATTGCCTGCCCCAGCTCTTGGTCCTTACTCGCTCCGGAATGATTCTTGCCAAAGCCAAGCAAAGAGCGAGGGCATGCTCAGCGACCGGTTCAGAGTAGGACCGCTTTGCGCTTGTAAAAATAATTGGACTTTTCAAAATCTCCCCAAAAGCATCAACCCCAGCAAATGGCAGCTGCACCCACTCAAGCTGCGGGTTAGAGGTAAGCATCGCCTGCAAGGCCTCCGGGGACGAGTAGTCGGTCCAGATAAGGGCTTTTGTGGAAGGGGTGATTGCAGTCACCTCACCACCGGCATCGGTGATTGCCTGGGCGTATTCTGGAAACTGCTTTGGCTCCAGTGCCACGAGATTGTTCTTCAAGGTTTTCCAATCTAGAAAAGGGCGGCGACGCTAAATGAAACCCCAGCAGAACTGCTGCTACCCGTTTGGGCAATTGTATCTGCCAGCAAGTCAAAGCCCGCCCCTGCCGGAGGCTAGAAGTAGGCTGTGGGAGTGATTAATGAAAAGAGCCCGAAGGAACCCAAGGATTCCGAGCAACTAGAAAAGATTTGGAAACGAATCGGCCTAGCGCTGTTTCTGCTGGCAATCTTCCTGGTGGCAGGTCCTCAGGTTATTGATTTAGTGAACCCAGACTTTAGATAGGCAATAACCTAGAGCTATGAAATGCAAAAATTGCCAGAGCGATATTTCCAAGTCTGATTTCAATTGCCCGAGCTGCGGTAAAACAACCGCGCAGTCGAGGGAAGACCTTCAGAAAATCGACCCGCAGTCCACCAAGGTAATTGCATGGCTATTGCTCGCGCTTGGTGTCGCTGGAGTAGCGTTCGTAATTGCCAACAGCGCCACCGATTGGTACTCGCCTCTAAACTTCATCCCACCGGCCATGGTCATAATTGCCGGGGGCTTTGCTCTTATAAGCGCGTTGCGCACGAAATAAACGCTTAGATCAGGGCCTTATAAGCCGCGCCAATGATTGCCAGATCCTGCCACGGCATTCCTGACGATTTGTAAATCCTTAGGGATCGACTGTCTATCTTTTGATCAGAGGTGAACAGCTTTTTTACCTCCACGAGATCTTCCACGGCAACGAAGCCTTCGTTGATTGCCATGATGACATCACCCGCTTCTCTAAGAGCAGCTGATTGATCTTCGATGAAAACCGTTCCAATACCCATGAGGTTTCCGGGTAGTTCTCTAGCGTTTGGTTCGTGAGAACCAATCGCCGCAACGATTGCGGTCTTCTGAACTTGCTCTGCGGCGAACAGGGGCTCTCTTGCTGTGGTTGCAGTAATGACAAGGTCCGCCTCCGCAAGGTCCTTGGTTGAACCGGCAGCAGCTTCGATGCCATGGGACCTGAGCTCGACAATCAGCTTCTCAACCCCGGAGGTGTTCCTAGCTAATATGCGAATTCCACTCGGCGTCGACACTGCCGAAATTGCAAGAATGTGGGCAAAGGCCTGCGGCCCAGACCCAAAAACAACCAGCTTTGGATTTTCTGGCAAATCTAGCTTTTGAACCATGGCGGCTGTGACGCAGGAAGTCCTGAGAAGCGTTAGGGCGGCGCCATCACACTGGGCGAGAGGAGTGAGAGTTTTGGCATCAAATAGCGTGTAGATGCCTTGGATTCTGGGAATGTCTTTAGCCGGGTTCTTGGGTGCCACGGTGACGAACTTCAGCCCTACAAACTCGGCATTCTCGCTCGGCATCACAAGCCCCTGGCCAGAGGCAAATTCGACAAATGAGCGGGGTTTATCAGTTGCAGGGTCAAACCCTCCGGTCAAAGCATGGCTTATTGCTTCGATTGCCTTCCGATAGCCGAACTTTACGAATAGCTCTTGGTCACTTATCCACTTAGCTGGGCTTATAGCGCTCATCGAAGTGAGAACCCTGTGTCCAATTCATCGTTTTCAAATAGCAAAAACTCTGAATTGGCAGCATGGAAGGCGTTTCCAGTAATCATCGGGATAACCCCAGATTTTTGGCCGTGGGTTTGGGTTTCTTCGATGCGACCTAAGAACCTGGTTCCGATGATTGAGTCGTGAATTAGGGTCATTGACTTAGTTAGCTTGCCGGAATGAGCCAGCTGAGCAATCCTCGCTGCGGTTCCAGAACCACAAGGAGATCTATCAACCCGGCCATCGGCGTAAATGGTTACATTTCTTTGATGAAGCTCGGACTCAGTTGAATTGATCTCATCAAAAATAATGGTTCCGTAAATGCCGTTTAGGCGCTCATCGACCTGCGAATTAGATTCTGGGGCCTCGTTCAACTTCCATTTGATCTGTCTGCCGATGCGAATTAGCTCATCTAAATGCTGGGGTTCTACCGATAGGCCAAGCTTGCTCGCATCAATACTTGCGTAGTTGGCACCCCCGTAACTAATGTCCACCAAGACGGTCCTGCCATCATCCAGAGCTACTGGCACTGCCTCGGCGATTGCATGGGAAAACACGTTCTTAAAGGAAATCTTTGTTGTAATGCCGTTTTCTTGGGTCACCAGAGCCTGCACCCTGCCAGACGGAACATCGATTGTGACTGCCGTTTCGCCATTCGGCTCTACCGCGACTAACTCAGTGTCTACGGCCCAAGCACCCAGCGCAATGGTGCCGTGCCCACAAGCAGTTGAATAACCATCGCCGTGCCAGAACAGCACACCAAAATCAGCGCCATCATCGTTTGGCTCCACGATAAACCCGCCATACATATCCGCATGTCCCCGGGGTTCATTGACAAGAAGCTTTCTAATTTGTTCAAGTTCCTGGTTCGAGGGAGCCCCTGCTCGCTTATCCAGAACCATCGCTCCTGTGATGGAAGGAAGCCCAACACTCACGATTCGAAATGGCTCGCCAGCGGTGTGATAATCCGCAGCAGTGATTTTTACCAAAGGACTCTTCATAAGTCGAGTCTATGGGCGACTGGGTTTTGGGACTTTACGCAGAGCCACCCAGGAGAATCGAACTCCTGACCTGCTCGTTACGAGTGAGCTGCTCTACCAACTGAGCTAGGGTGGCGTGTCGCTCCCAAAGTTTAGTCGCTAATTGCGCCTGCTCGCCTAAGCCTGGCAAGGGCTGCGTCTTCTATCGGAGACTCCGGCCCGATAGCGAAACGCATAAAGCTCAATAACGATGTAGTGACGGGCCTCAAGAACCAAAGTGGCCAAGGTTTTAGACCAATCATCAACTGGTACTCCTTCGGCATTGAGGCGAGCGCCGACTGAAACAGCAGAGCGTATACCGGCTTTGCAACAAGCGGTAGCGGTGCTTTCCTTATCCAGCTGATAACTGCTTTAGTGTCCTCGGTGACGGTGAGCTTCGACTTGAAATCTTCGAGAGTTTCCAGGAGCTCGGCTTCACTCATCGGGGCAGTTTTTAGCCCAAGAGGCTGAACTGATTTTGACCACAGTGCAACGTAAGAATCTGCTCCACCCGGAATTGGGGTCTTTGAGTAATTCTGGTGGGCCCTCAAGAATGAGTCCATAAAAGCAACGTGAACCCAAAGTAACAGATCCTTGTCTCCCGCCCTGTAACCCTTTATTTCGCCAGTGGAAGTCTCATATTCGCCGCTGACGGTCTTGTGCATACGGTTTACTCTGCCGGCCTCACCGTTTATTGCCTCGATTGAACCAAAGGTTGTAACCGTTAGCCACCTAATCGTTCCAGACAGTCTGCCCAGTGGGTCTTGCTCATAGCGAGAGTGTTCTGACACCCCGGTGAGCGAACCTGGGTGAAGGGCTTGCATAAGTAGTGCCCTGACGCCGCCAACCAATGTCGAAAAATTTCCGTGTACAACCCAGGGTGCATCGGTAGGCAAATAAAAACCTGGCTCATTGCCCTTGGCGACGACTTCTAGCCACGGAGGAACTCCGTCGGGTGCACCAGACAAGAGTTTACGGAATCTGCGCGACAGGCTCTCCTGCAGGGCATTATTTTTCAATGTGTTGCCTAACCTTATAGATACGATCAAAGGACATAACCATGACAGAAGCCGAACTAATCCGCGAGTTTCAAAAAAACCGACTCCACATTATTTTGGCCCAACTCGCGCCAACGGCCCTGCTGGCCTTTGCCGCCTTTGCAACCCCGACCATCTCCGGCTATGAAATGTTCTTGGTTCATGGGTTTGCTCTTATTTTACTAGCCTCAGGGATTCTCGGCGCTTTGGCGGAATACTCGGCTGCATCCCAGGCCCAGGCTGTCATTGATGACCTAAGTGCGCTACCAGGTCAGTCGGCTCTTCGATCAAGGGTAGTTAGCTTTCGCCCATGGCTAGAGGTTGTGAAGTTTGTGACCCCTGCAATCTTTATCGTGATATTTGCAGTATTAATGGCGGCTCTTTATCTATAGAAGGCCAGATAAAAGGCTGGGGACTTTAGGCGCACTACCTGCAGTAAAGCGAATCTTCTGAAATCTCTTCACCTGCAAGGTAGTCATCGACGACCTTGCCGACGCAGTCACTGGAGCCATAGGCAGTGTGGCCCTCACCCTCGAATGTAAGCAAGTAAGAACCCTTCATAAGCGAACTCAAGGTAACGGCCTGCTCGTAGGGAGTGGCCGGGTCACCGGTGGTGCCAATGATCATGACTGGATTTGGTAACTCAACCCTGTAATCAAGCACTTGGTTCCCAATACCCTCTGCCCAACCATCGCAAGAATTCTCGCCATAGGCAAAGTACTTTCCGAAAACCTTGCTCGCAGCCATTATTTCTTGGGTCAGATCAGTGGACGAAAGAGGATAAGTAATTTCATCGGCGCACGCAATTGCATAATTTGCCTCAACCAAGTTGGTTAGATAACCGCCTTCGGCATCGCGGTCGTTATAAAAATCTGCAAGTAGCAACAGGGTTGTGCCATCTCCTGCAAGAGCCTCTTCAAGCCCAATCGATAGAAACTCCCAGCTGTCTTCCGAGTAAAGAGTCACAATCATTCCCGCAATCGCTGCCGATAACGATAGGTCCCTATCAAAATCAGTTGGCATCGAACTATTTTCTAGCGAGCTCAAGAGTCCTGCAATAGTGTCCCTAGCCTCAGCCATGTCATTTGGTAGTGGGCAGCTGGCTCTGGTGAAGCAGTCGACTAGATAGGCGCTGAGCGCCTTATCAAAGCCTTTTATCTGGCCCAGTAGAGCCAGGTCAGGGTCAATAGTTGGGTCAACTGCACCGTCCAGCACAAACAGACCCACTTGATCCGGGAATAGGACCGCGAAGGTGGCTCCGAGCTCGGTGCCGTAGCTGTAGCCAAGATAATTTAGCTTCTCGCTGCCAAGAAGAATTCTCAGTAGCTCCATGTCCTTGGCGGTCTGCTGAGTGTTGTAATAACCGGTGCTCACTTCCCCCTGGCAACTCTGTGCGAAGCGATAGGACAAGTCGGCCGAATACTGAATGTCCTCTTCGGTTCCAAATCGGTAGGGAGAGCTTCCGTAGAGAAGTTGGTCTTTTAGGCCTAGGTTGCTGCACTCAACGGGTGAAGTCTTTCCAACCCCCCTTGGATCAAAGGCTATGATTTGAAAATTTGATCGCAGGTAATCGCTTCCGAGGCTCTCGTAAGAAGCCAGCAACCATTCGATCGAGCTGGATCCCGGTCCACCAGGGTTTACAAGCAGTGGTTCTAGCGACGAGGTTCCGGCTTTTCGAATAAGGGATACCGTGATGAACGATTCATTGGGCTCTTGCCAATCAAGCGGTGCAGCAACAACCGCGCACTCGAAACTCTCTTCACAGTCCTCCCAGATGATTACCTGCTCATACAAGGAAACAGCACCGCTTGAAATTTCAGCAACAGGATTCGGGGCTGGAGTAGGGGTGCAGCCGGCAAGCAACAAAACGCCAGCGATGACAGTTGCCCTAAGCCGCAAGGTCGCGTCTCAGGATCATCAGCGTGCAAAGCGATTCGAGCACCAGCAGGTCTCTAACATTTGAAGCCAAACGCTTTCTGGATTCGGTGATTGCGTCTAAAACAGCGATGCTTGCGGCCGCGTTTGTACCCAGTTGCCTTAGCTGAAGGTCTTCGGCAAGCTCAGGATTAGTCATTTCGACATTCGCTCCGAGTTGAAGGGCAAGCACGTCCCTAAAAAACGACTCGGCATCGGTGAAAATTCTGTCAATCCCGTCTCTAAGAGCCCGGGTGTTTCTTCTCTTCTGATTTTCCTCTAAGCCCTTGAACTGCGGCCTCAGGTTGGGAGGAATTTTCTCGTCAATCCCGAGCCCATAGGCAAGCATCAAGTGTTCCCTTTCCGATTTATCGCGCTCTTGAGCTAGCGCCTCAG
Organism: uncultured Aquiluna sp.; assembly: GCA_913057795.1. Lineage (GTDB taxonomy): Bacteria > Actinomycetota > Actinomycetes > Actinomycetales > Microbacteriaceae > Aquiluna. The sequence continues at coordinate 28,935 of CAJXOD010000011.1, read as the reverse complement.
CATCGCGCTTGGCCACACCCAGTAGCTTTTCAGCAGCAAGCATGGCCCGGCTAAGGTTTGTGATTCCCGCAATTTCCCTAAGGGTTTCAGCCCTTCTGGATCTTGCGTCCTGGGACATTGCCAGCCTTCTTGCCATGCCAACGTGATTCTGGGCCTGGCGTGCTGATCTAATGGCAAGCTCCCTATCAACCTTGTCCCGCTGAACCAGCAGCTCGGCAACCTCCTCGACACTCGGGAGGCGAAGAAGCACGTTCATAGTTCTAGAACGGATTGTTGGCAAAAGGTCGGCAACACTTGGTGCGCAGAGAATCCAAATTGTTTTGTCTTGAGGTTCTTCAAGGGCTTTTAGTAAAACATTTGAGGTGCGCTCGGTCATACGATCGCTGTCTTCGATAATCACGATTCGATAATCACCAATGGTGCTATTCATCCCGGATTTTTGTACCAGCTCACGAACCTCATCGATGCTGATCAACACCCGCTCGGTGGCAAGGGTCAATACATCCGGGTGAGCTCCGGCAATTGTCAACGAACACTGCTGGCAGCGACCACAGCCATTATTTTCACACTGAAGCGCAGCGGCAAAAGCCTTGGCCAACAAGGACCGGCCGGAACCTGCGGGGCCAGTAAATAGCCACGCGTGGTGGACGCCTTCTAGTTTGCCGGCAACCGCACGTTGAAGTTGCTCAATTGCTTCTGGTTGACCTAGAAGCCGATCAAAGACCCCGGCGGTCATTTGCCAAGCCCCGCTTTTTCAATACGAGCAATCACCGCTGAATGTATGTCGGGAATGGCCATGGACGCGTCAATAACTTCAAAACGAGGCTGGGTCGCGAGCTTCAGGAACTGATCTCTCGCCCTCGTAAAAAACTCAACCTGCTCACTTTCGAGTCGATCTGGAGCAGTTCCAGTGTCATCGCGTCTTATAAGCGCCTGTTCGGCTGGCATGTCCAGTAAAAAAGTCAAGTCAGGCTCGAGGCCTGCAACGGCCCAGAGCGAAATGTCCTGAACTTCCTTCACGGAAAGCTCTCGAGCGGCACCCTGATAGGCAATTGATGAATCGTAATATCGGTCCCCGAGCACTATTGTGCCAAGCTCGAGAGCCGGCCTAATCTTGGTGGCGACGTGATGCGCTCTGTCCGCGGCATATAAAAGTGCCTCTGCCCTTGGGGCGACATCTCCCTTACGGTGAAGCAGTAAGTGCCTTATTTCTTGACCCAGTTCGGTCCCGCCGGGCTCCATCGTGCGCAGAACTTCATGTCCCCTGGCTTTTAGCCAGGTCTCGAGCAGGTCCAACTGAGTGGACTTGCCAACTCCGTCGATTCCCTCAAAAGTAATAAACACGGCTACCGCTTTTTTCTGGTCGTCTTTTTCTGAGTCTTTGGTGTTTCGCCTGGTTCTACCCCTAGCTTTTCACGCCTAATGGCTAAAAGCTCGAAGGCGCGGTCATTTGCTAGCTCGTCCAAGGGCTCATCCGTTGGCACCGTCGCGTTCACGATTCCATCAGACACATAGGTTCCAAACTGTCCGGTCTTGGCCACAACGTTCAGCTTGGAGGCTGGGTCTTCGCCAAACTCCCTTAGCGGAGTGGCTGCCGTGCGGCGCCCGCCATACTTTGGCTGCTTGTAGATTTCCAACGCCGAATCTAAATCAAGTGAGAAAATCTGCTCCTCAGTATCAAGGGAGCGAGAATCCGTTCCACGCTTTAAGTAAGGACCGAACTTCCCGTTCTGAGCAGTTATTTCAGTTTCATTTTCCGGATCGATGCCGATAACTCTTGGCAGGGACATGAGCCTCAGGGCATCTTCATAGGTGACAGTGTCCACGGCCATGGTCTTGAACAAGGAGGCGGTCTTTGGCTTTGGATTGCCCTCATCAACCAACGTTAGGTAAGGACCAAAGCGACCATCTTTAACGATGATGTCCAAACCCGATTCCGGCTCTTGGCCCAGGACTCGGTCGCTTGCCGGCGGAGCATTTACAAGTTCAACAGCCTTAGCTTGAGTCAGTTCGTCGGGGCTCAGGTCCGCAGGGATGTTCACGATTCTGCGCTCTTCGTTCTCCATGACTTCAAGGTACGGACCGAATTTACCGGTTCGAAGATTGATGTCCTCGGAAATCTCGAATGTGTTGATCGATCGAGGGTCGCTTTCGCCAAGACCCTCAACGGTTGACTGCAACCCGGTTTCCCCGAAGTAGAAATTCTTAAGCCAACCAGAGCGATCTAGTTCGCCAAGGGCTATTCGGTCGAGATCCGACTCCATCTTCGCCGTGAAAGCATAATCAACCAAGTCGCCAAAGTTGTCTTCCAAGAATCTGGTCACAGTAAACGCGATCCACTCAGGAACCAGTGCGCTGCCGCGCTTAACAACGTAGCCCTTGGTAATGATTGTGGAAATAATGGCAGCGTAAGTTGAAGGTCTTCCTATACCCTGCTCTTCCAAAGCCTTGACCAATGAAGCTTCGGTGTATCTGGCTGGTGGCGAAGTCGAGTGGTCCTTCGATGCGATTTCGTCAATTTGGATCGTTGCGCCGACCTCAAGACCCGGAAGCTTCGCACTCTCTGGTTCTTTGCCTTCTTCTTGAGCTTCTTGATAAACGGCCATAAAGCCCTTAAACAAAACCACGGTTCCGGATGCCGAGAATTCAGCGACCTTCGCATCAACTTCGGTTTGCAACTTTGCGGTCGTTGTTGAGAGCTTTGCGTCCGCCATTTGAGAAGCGACAGTCCTTCTCCAAATCAACTCGTATAGAAGATGTGATTTTCCCTGTAAAACATTCTTGAGGTCGTCTGGGTGAACGAATTTCTCTCCAGAAGGACGAATAGCCTCGTGGGCCTCTTGGGCATTTTTTGACTTAGCCCCATACATACGCGGCGCCGAAGCAACCGAGTCCGGCCCAAAGAGCTCTTTGGCGGCAGCAATTGCTGCAGAACTTGCCTGCCCAGACAGCGAAGGCGAATCCGTTCGCATGTAGGTAATGTGACCATCTTGATAAAGCATCTGGGCCGTGTCCATTGCCTGCTTGGCACTCATGCCAAGTTTTTTAGAGGCTTCCTGCTGCAGAGTCGAAGTGGTGAAAGGCGCGTACGGCTTTCTGGTCGACGGCTTCGCTTCAACCGCTGAAACCTTAAGAGTCTTACCTTTGAGTTTTGCCGCATAGCCGGCAGCTTCCTCGGGCGATAGCACCAAAACCTCTTGAACTAGAACGCCCTTGGAGTCAAAACTCTTGGTTCCGGCAAGTTTTTGTCCATCCAAGATTGTGAGTTTCGCCTCGAAGCCAATTGAGTCGGCCTCAAGATTTGCAGTAATTGAGGAATAGCTAGCGGAGACAAAAGCCATCCGCTCGCGCTCGCGCTGCACAATCATTCGCATTGCAGGTGACTGAACTCTTCCAGCGGATAGCCCGCGATTTATCTTGCGCCAAAGCACCGGAGAAATCTCATAGCCGACCAAGCGATCAACTACGCGCCTAGTTTCCTGGGCCTGCACCAAGTTGGTGTTCAGCTCCCTGGTGTTGTTTGCGGCCGCAGTGATGGCGTCTTTTGTAATTTCGTTAAAGACCATTCGGTGAACCGGGACCTTGGGTTTCAGGACCTCCAAAAGATGCCACGCGATTGCTTCGCCTTCGCGGTCCTCATCGGTAGCAAGGTAAAGCTCATCGGCGTTTTTTAGCGCTTTTTTTAGATCACTTACGGTCTTGGCTTTACCGGGTGAAACGACATAGAAGGGTTCGAAGTCGTTTTCTACATCAATTGAGAACTTGCCGAGCGAGCCCTTTTTCTTGTCTGCTGGAATTTCCTTTGCCTGAGCCAAGTCTCGGATGTGACCAACCGATGCCAATACTTCGTAATCATTTCCGAGGTACTTGGAAATCGTCTTCGCCTTTGCGGGCGACTCAACAATCACCAGTTTCTTAGTCAAGAAAATACTCCTATTTAGTCATTTGGCGAACCCGCTTCCGAAAATGCAAAAAGATCTGCAAATCCGAACTGCTTGGTTAGCTCGACGCTCGCGTCGCTTCCGACAATACGACATGAATCTAGGAAACTACTATTTGAAACCGCAATCAGTTCCGCATTTTCGCAAGGAATTCCAGTAATCAGGCCCCGAAGTGTGTCGGCGGCGGCGAGCGAAACAAGATCCGCGACCACCTGTAACCTCGTGCGCTCGAGTGCCAATGACGTCGTTATCGAGACCGCGGACAACAACAGCATGAGCGCTCCCATGAACGCTAGTGAGACCATCGCGGTGGATCCCGCATCTACTGACCAACCTGCATCACGCAGAGCTTGGTGCTCATAGGCATGAGTGACTGCTTTGTTATTCTTGCGCAAGTTAGAGCCCCTTCTACGGATTTCTCAATTTCGATTCCCTCTTCGGCTCGAAGATCAAGCCCAAGGGCGAGCGTCCTGGCTACCTCAAAACCCCTTGCCTCAAGTGCTATTCGATCGGTTGCAAAAACCACTGAGCCGAGCACCGTGGCAAATAGCATTATGAGAGCCGGTAACAGCAGCATGAACTCTGCTGTTACCGCCCCATGATCACTAGAAAAGTTTTTGCTAGCCAAGGCCAATTGCTCCTGCAATCAACTTGAATAGCAGCGACCTGACCTCTTCGGATTTCAGCACCAGCAGCATGAGACCCGCAAAGGCGACCCCGGCAAGTGTGGCAATTGCATATTCGGCGGTAATGGCACCGTCTTCGGATTTTAGTAGTTGCATTTTTTTCCTTTCTTATTGGGTGAAGCCGATGATTATCGGCGGCAGGGTGAGAAGCAAGAATGCGGGAAGGGTTGTCAAAGACAATGGAATAAGCAATCGAACGGAGAGCTTTCTGGCCTCCTCAATCCGGGCGGACAGAAGCTTTTGATTCAGTTGCTCGAGTTCAGAGTCAATAAGAAAGGAGAGCCTTGCTCCAGTGCGCTTTGAAATTTCAACCAACTGACTTGCTCCGCCGTCTGGGTAACCTTCAAGCCTTCTACGAATTTTTTCCAACGGCTCCCCGGCGGAAAGGCAAATACGCAAAACCATCAACGACAGGGTTGGGTCTGGTTTTGGGACAAGAAAACTGTTGAGCATTCGGCCGGAAATTTTATAGCCAGCGAACAGCAGTGCTCCTGCGAGCAATGCGGCCAAGGCTCCCACCGGGTGCAATATTCCACTGAAGGTTCCAAGGCCCATTATTTGTGCCAAAACGAAGCTGACCAATGGCAGCCAAATCAACAGTGTTCTAGTGGCCTGAGGGACTGCCTGTGCCTGATCGATTTCTTGACTCGTGCGCTCCTCGTGGCGCATCTGCACCTCAAGTTGACTCAGGGTTGGAACCAATGGAGCACCCAGTTCGAAGGCGAGAACTATAAAATCTCGAAATTTTTTCGGCAAATCCTTGGGGTCTGCCAGCTCAATGGCCTTTGGAAACGGAACCCCCGCTGACAACAACCCCGCCAACATTGCAGGCCGCATTAGATTGCCACCTTCTGAACCACTAGCCCAGTAGGGGTCATGATCGGTTGACCAATCCCCGCAATGACTCTTTGGTTACCTTTTTTTCCTAGCTGAACAACGTAATCGATCGATTGGGAAACGAGCCTCGAGGTGAGCTCGGAAGTTAGGTTCCCGAGCAGCCCAAGGACTAGTAGTCGCTCCGCGACACTTTCCAAATTATTTGCGTGCAGAGTCGTAAGGGTGCCCTCGTGACCATTGTTGATAGCTTGCAACAGTACTCTGAACTCTTTTGAGCGCACTTCGCCGACCACTATTCGATCTGGTCGCATGCGAAGGGCATGAACTATTAGTTCATCCAGTTCGATTTGACCGACACCTTCTTGGTTTGCTTCCCGTTCTGTAAGTGCAATTGCGGGTGGAGCAAGAAACAGTTCAGGTGTTTGCTCAATACAGATCACGCGCTCAGTGACTTCACTCAAGAGCGACCGCAGCAAGGTGGTCTTCCCTACACCAGTCGGACCACTAAAAACTATGTTCTTTTTACGAGAGATTTGCTGCCTAAGCCAATCGAGCCGGTGATTGGAGAACATTCCAGCTGACTGCAGCGACTCGAGAGTTTGAGGCTTACGGGGGTGAACCCGAATACTCAGTAGCGGCTTATCAGATAACCCGAATGGCAAGACGGCGTGAAACCGTGCTCCGCGATAAACAAAATCGGCGACCGGCTTTGCGATATCAATTCTTGATCCGGCATCCAGCGCGAGCTGGATAATGACTTCAGAAAGATCCTGATCTGTAATAAATGGCGATTTAATATCCTGAAGACCGGACCCATAATCCGCCCGAGCATAACTGGCACCATCGATGACTAGGTCGGTAACCCCAAGGGTGTCGATTACTTGCCAGATGCTTAGTTGATTGATCTCCACAAACTTATGTTCGCTCGCGGACCGGAAACTTCGTCTCTAAAAAATGAATCTGGGGAAAATTAGGGTGGCAGCAGGTTTGGGGAAACCTGCTGCCGGCGATGCCGACATGGGGGATGTGGCACCGCGACTGACTAATCAGTTCTGTAACCCTATCGAAGATTACGAAGATTTGTCCCCCATTTTGGTGCGAAGAGCAAAATATGGACATTTTTTGTCTGTCGGTACATTTGGCGTTGTTAGGTATCGACATGACCGACGACGAAAAGCGCTAGCGTGATAGCCGAAACATCAATGAAAACCGATAATAAGATTAGGTATAAAACTAGAAACCACCTGGAGGGCAAAGTTGTCTGAACAGCACGAAATAGAGACCCTGCTGACCGATACTGACTCATTTGCGCCGTCTAAAGAATTCGCTGAGGCTGCAATAGCTAAGCCTGGGATTTACGACCAGGCCAAGGTAGACCGCTTGGAGTTCTGGGCTGATAAAGCCAGAGAGCTTCACTGGCACAAGCCTTTCACTGAGACCCTGGATTTTACTAACGCACCGTTTGCAAAATGGTTTGCCGACGGCGAGCTAAATGTCAGCTACAACTGCCTTGACCGTCACGTTGAAGCCGGCTGGGGCAAACGAGTGGCGCTGTTTTTTGAAGGAGAACCGGGCGACACTCAGGTTTATACCTATTTAGATTTGCTCAAGGCTGTAAAAAAAGCAGCGAACGTCCTAATAAGAATGGGCGTTGAGCCAGGTGATCGAGTGGCTATCTATATGCCCATGATTCCGGAAGCGATCATCGCCATGCAGGCAGTCGTCAGAATCGGCGCTGTGCACTCGGTGGTCTTCGGTGGCTTTAGCGCCGAGTCGTTGGCGTCCAGAATTCAAGATGCTGGGGCCAAGGTCGTCATCACAGCCGACGGTGGTTATCGAAAAGGTAAAGCCAGCGCGCTGAAGCCGGCGGTGGACCAAGCCCTCAAAGATGGAAACTGCCCGAGCGTCGAACAGGTGCTCGTGGTCAAGCGAACTGGCCAAGACGTCGACTGGGATTCAGCCCGCGATGTTTGGTGGGAAGAGCAAATGCAAAGCGTTGACTATGAGCACGTTGCCAAGGGATTCAATGCCGAGCACCCGCTCTTTATTCTGTACACTTCCGGAACAACTGGAACGCCCAAGGGGATTCTGCACACAACCGGTGGATATCTAACTCAATCCAGCTTCACTCACAAAAACGTTTTTGATCTGCACGAAGGCCAGGATGTTTATTGGTGCACGGCCGATGTCGGCTGGATAACCGGTCACACCTATGTTGTCTACGGGCCTCTTGCCAATGGTGCCACGCAGGTTATTTACGAGGGCACACCAGATACTCCGGACTGGGGTCGCTGGTGGGATATTGTCCAGAAGTACCACGTCAGCATTTTCTACACCGCACCCACCGCAATTAGAAGCTTTATGAAACTAGGCGACTCGGTCGTGAGCCACTACGACCTGAGTTCGATAAGGGTCCTTGGTTCAGTGGGTGAGCCAATAAACCCAGCGGCTTGGCTTTGGTATCGAAAGGCGATTGGCTCTGAAAAGGCGCCGATTGTCGACACTTGGTGGCAAACCGAAACTGGAGCGATCATGGTTTCTCCGCTACCTGGGATTACCAAAACCAAGCCCGGTAGTGCGCAAGTGCCACTTCCAGGAATCGAGATTGCGGTGATCAGTGAGGACGGCGAAAAACTTGGTCCCGGTCACGCAGGTTACCTAGCAATCACTGAGCCTTGGCCCTCAATGCTGCGAGGCATCTGGGGAGACCCGGAACGGTTTAAAGAAACTTATTGGTCCAGGTTTCCAGGCGTTTATTTTGCGGGTGACGGCGCAAAACTAGATGCTGATGGCGACCTGTGGCTGCTCGGCCGAGTGGACGACGTGATGAACATCTCTGGTCACCGACTCAGCACGACAGAGATTGAATCATCGCTGGTAGCTCACCCGTATGTGGCAGAAGCTGCAGTGGTGGGAGCGTCCGATGAAACCACCGGTCAGGCAATTGTGGCGTTTGTGATTCTGATGCGAGAAGAACTAGACAAACTCGGTAGCGAAGCCGACACCTCAAAGATTCTGCGCGATCACGTTGCAAGCCAGATAGGCCCGATTGCTCGGCCAAGGTCAATCTTCGTGGTTAGCGAACTGCCCAAAACTCGTTCCGGAAAGATTATGCGCAGGCTTCTCAGGGACGTTGCCGAAGATCGACCAATTGGCGACATAAGTACCCTTACGGACACTTCAGTCATGGACATCATTGGCCGAAAGCTCGACTCTGGTGCCAACGACTAAATGATCAGGCAAGCAGTTCCTGATGATTTAGAAGCACTGCTGTCGCTTTTGACGGGCTTTTCTGAAGAGGCCGGTACTAACTTCGGTCGTGAGCACTTGCTGACCGGACTTCAACCGATGCTAAATAATCAGGATCTGGGGCTGCTATTTGTAGCCGAATTGGACAACTTGTTAGTTGGTTACGCGGTCATCGGCTGGGGCTGGGGAATCGAATCTGGCGGCAGAGAAGCACTAATAGATGAGGTTTTCGTCTTGGAGGCCCACCGTAACGAGGGAATCGGCGCAAAAATCATCACCGCGGTAATAGCTGAACTAGGAAAGTACGAAACAAAGATCGTGTTTCTCGAAACCGAAGCCCAAAACCCCAATTCTAGAAAGCTTTACGAAAATCTTGGTTTCGAAACCGAGGACTCGGTTTGGATGCGCAAAGCCCTCTAGGAAAACTCCACGATCAGTTCGATTTCAACTGGGGCATCAAGCGGTAACACTGAAACTCCAACTGCACTTCTAGCATGCTTGCCTGCGTCTCCAAAAACCTGTTGCAAGAACTCGCTGGCGCCATTGATGACCGCCGGCTGACTGGAGAACTCTGGGACTGATGACACAAAACCAACGACCTTGACTACCTGCTTCACTCGATCTAAATCCCCAAGAACCGACTTCACAGCAGCAAGGGCATTTAGCGCGCAGCGCTGAGCAATTTCGGCTCCGTGCTCAGCGGTTATTTCCGCACCAAGCTTTCCAGTAGCCATGAGCTTGCCCTCAATGAGCGGTATTTGGCCGGCCGTGAAGACTAGGTTTCCTGAGATCATGGCTGGCAAATACGAGCCGGCAGGGGCTGCCACCTCGGGAAGAGTAAAGCCCAGTTCGGTGAGCCTTTGTTCGACCTTGCTCACTCAGCAACAGCTTTTTTGAAGAATGCTATGAGGCCGCCCTGCGGACCCGTAGTCACCTGAACCAGTTCCCAGCCCTGGTTACCCCAGGTGTTCAGAATTTGAGTTTCCTTGTGTATCAATAGCGGCGTTGTTATGTACTCCCACTTGGTCATTTCACAGCTCCATTTCAGCCTATGTCGAGTATCCTAGAGTCTATGTCCGGCAGCTCTAAATCCTCTACGTTCGTAAGCCTTCTAAAATTTGGCGTACTCAGCGTTGTCGCCGGCCTATTGTCTGTTGCTCTCCTAGCACCGGCGGTCGCGGTGGCCGGAGTGGTTACGACCACTTCGATAGGAATGTTTGAAGGAATACCTTCTTATATCAAGCCCGTGAACTCATCGCAGTCATCATCGATCTACGCGCTTCGAGACGGAAAGCCGGAGCAAATTGCGACCTTCTTTCACGAAAACCGCGTCGAGGTTCCATTCGAGAACATGTCCGACAACCTTGTGAACGCTGTTATCGCGACTGAGGACCCTAGATTTTATGAGCACGGCGGGGTGGACATCATTTCTCTGATCCGTGCGACGCTGACAAACCTTGCCACTTTCGGCGATGGACCCGGTGCGTCCACTATCACAATGCAGTATGTCCGTCAGTCGATGGTGGAAGCAGCAAGCATTTCGAATGACGCTGGAGCCATTCAGGCCGCGACCGAGGTCAGCGTTGCCAGAAAACTTAGGGAAATTAGACTCGCAATCGCTCTGGAGCAAGAGGTTTCAAAAAAGGAGATCCTGGCCGGCTACCTAAACTTGGTGTTCTTGGGCAATCAAATAAACGGTGTTGAAACGGCTTCCCAGTACTATTTTGGAACCTCGGCAAGCCGCCTGACCGTTCCGCAAGCCGCCTACTTGGCCGGCATGCTGAAGTCTCCGAATGACTACAAGCCCGACGAGGCCGAAAATCACGAGCGTGGCCTTAACCGAAGAAACTACGTCATTCAGAACATGGCTAGCGAAGGTTACATAACTCAAGAGCAGGCTGACGCCTACAAAGAATCACCAATCCAGACCAAAATCACCAAAAATAAGCAGGGCTGTGGAGAGAACCAAGTTTCGGCATTCTTCTGCGACTACACCGTATGGACCATAAGAAATTCCCCGGAATTTGGAGTTACCCCGGAGGACCGGGAAATGCTTCTTCGCCGCGGCGGGCTAGAAATCTTCACCACAATCGATTTAGACATTCAGCAGGCAGCCTGGGATTCGGTTATGACAAACCTTCCACCTGAAAACGAGTGGGGCTTTGGCACTGCATCGGTTTCGGTTGAGGTTGGAACTGGCCGAATCGTGGCGATGGCGCAAAACCGCTACTTCGATCAGAGCGATAACCCAGTTCTGGGCGGCACCAGCGTGAACTTCAATAGCGATAAGCCGTACGGCGGATCTTCGGGCTTCCAACCCGGCTCGACCTACAAGGTCTTTACTTTGGCGGAGTGGCTAAAGAGTGGCTACACCCTCGGTGACCACGTTGATGGCCGAATTTTTACTGGTGAAGATGTCGACCTTGACGGGAAAGCTGACAAGGTGAAGATTTGGGATGTCTCAAAAGATTTCCGGGCTAGTTGTGGTGGTGTTGTTGGACTCTGGGAGGTAAATAACTCCGGAGACAAAACCATCGATGACCTAAGCGTTCGAGAGGCGGTTGTGACGTCTCAAAACACCGCATTTGCGGCAATGGCATCCAAACTGGACCTTTGCGCCATAAGAGACACAGCCAAGGATTTTGGTGTCCACAGGGCCGATGGCGATGAGCTCTTGTATGTCCCGTCCGCAATTCTAGGAACGAACGAAATTGCACCGCTGACAATGGCTGCCGCCTACGCTGGCATCGCAAATGCCGGTGTCTACTGCTCGCCGATTGCCATTGACAGAGTGCTCGTTAGGTTGACCAACGAGGAGCTAGCCGTTCCAAAGAGCTTGTGCAACCAGTCGGTTTCCCCAGAAGTTTCAGCGGCGATGATTTACGCCATGAAGGGCGTTGTCTCCGGAGGAACCGGTTCCGCTGCCAATACCAATGATGGAACACCTTTGGCCGGCAAGACCGGTACCACAGACAACCGCATCCACACCTGGATGGCAGGTTTCTCTTCGGAAGTAGCGACCGCGACTTGGGTTGGAAACGTAGTTGGACTCACCCCCCAGACTGGCAAGTCGGTAAACAATAGAGCAGTTTCAACCATTCGTCATGCCATCTGGAAAGAGGTAATGCTCGAGGTAAATAAGCACTACGAGGAAGTTCAATTCCCAGCTGCAAACCCTAGATATGTAAATGCCACGATGCTCAATGTTCCGGAGATAACCGGGTTCGGTATTGATAGCGCAAAGGTTCAGTTGATCACCAGCGGTCTGAACATAAAATTCGTCGAAACCCCAGTGCCCTCCGCTCAACAGGTGGGCACCGTTGCCTACACGCTCCCTGCCGCAGGAGAATCAATACCTAGAGGATCCATAATCGAAGTCTTTATTTCAGCCGGTGGTCAGCTTATAGTGCCAGACATTTCAGGCCTAGCCCTTGAGGACGCTTACACCGCCCTTGAGGTGATGGGCTTTTTCCCAACCCCACCTCAGCCAAGTCAATACTGGATGCTAAATCTTTGTGATCCGAATCTTCCAGAAGGTTCGGCTCATTCAACCATTCCTGCCGCCGGCGAATCAGTGATCGTCGCATCCGCAGTGATTGTGCAGCCCAACACATGTGGATAGCTGGAAACTCAGGCCCCTTTAAGCTTCATGAAATAGAGATTGCAAGCTCGGCTGGCAATGGCTTACGTATCCTACACATTTCTGACCTGCACTTCGCTCCAGGACAAGCCGCCAAGGCTGACTTCCTAGTCAGACTTTCTGAACTGGAACCGGATTTAGTAATCAACACCGGCGACAACCTGGGACATAAGGACGCCATCAACCCGGCCCTATTGGCCCTGGAACCACTCAGGCAGTTTCCGGGCGTTTTTGTCAACGGAAGCAATGACTACCGAGCACCGATGCCAAGAAATCCGCTTCGTTACTTCATCGGACCCTCATCAAACTCGACACCGGGAGTTCGACTCGATACTAAAAGATTTGAAGATGAGCTCATTGGCTCCGGATGGCTAAACCTCAACAACAAGGCAGGTCAATTGGAAATCAATAGCACCCAAATTGGTTTCCTTGGGCTCAATGATGCCCACGAAGGACTTGAAGATTTTGCTGGACTGCCAAAGCAAACCGCATCGCTAAAAGAAGTAGACATCACAATTGGAGTGGCTCACGCACCCTATTTGGAGGTTATAGACGCCTTCTTGGAGCAGCGAGTCGAAATTATGTTTGCCGGCCACACTCACGGTGGTCAGTTGTGTTTGCCGGGACAAAAGGCATTGATTACTAATTGCGATTTGCCGAGGAAGTACGCAAGCGGATTATCGGCTTGGTCAGATGACAACCACCAGGCAATGCTGCATGTTTCAGCCGGCATTGGCTGCTCTATCTATGCGCCTCTTAGAATCTTCTGCCCACCGAGTGCAACGCTCATAACCCTTAGTTAGCTTTTACTAAGCGAGCTCTTGCGCTACTAGCTCCGCTATTTCGTAAGTGTTTAAGGCAGCGCCTTTTCTAAGGTTGTCCCCCACCACAAAAAGATCGATTGTGTTTGGAAAATCTTCGGACTGGCGGATGCGCCCAACAAAGGTCGGGTCCTGTCCGGCAACATGCTGAGGTGTGGGGTAAAGGTTATTTTCTGGATCATCCATGACAACGATGCTTGGCTGCTTGGAAAGCAGCTCTCTAACCTCGTCGGCGGAAACCGAAGATCCGAAAGTCGCATGGACGGCCAAGGAGTGACCAACCTGGACTGGGACTCGAACACAGGTTGCAGCAACCTTGAGGCCAGGAATTCCAAGAATTTTGCGTGACTCATTTCTGACCTTCAGCTCTTCGGAGGTGTGCCCACCTTCTTTGAAGCCGCCGGCCGCAGGAATGACGTTCAAAGCAATCGGATGTGGCCAGGGCGAATCGGCCTGGTGCACTGACTGAGCCTCCAAGGTCTTTGAAACACTGTCGGAACTGAGTCCCGCTTCGCGGTTCGTGGCTGCAGCCTTGATCTCGTTCGCCAGACGGTCAATGCCCGGAGTACCCGCTCCAGACACAGCCTGGTAACTAGCAACGACTAACTCTCTAAGCTCCCACTTGTGATGCAGGGCGCCAAGAGCGGCCATCATGGTCAAGGTAGTGCAGTTTGGGTTTGCAATGATCCCGATAGGGCGTGATTTAGCCATGTGAGGGTTCACTTCAGGAACCACCAAAGGAACCTCAGGGTTCATGCGGAAAGCCGCTGAGTTATCAACCGCAACAACACCCTTGGCAGCAGCGATTGGTGCCCAAACTTCCGATACCTCATCTGGAACATCAAACAAAGCGATGTCTATGCCATCAAATGCATCTTCGGTAAGCTCTACAACCGTCAGCGGCTGGCCGTGGACAATAATCTGCTTGCCCGCACTTCTCGCTGATGCAATAAGCCTTATTTCACCCCAAATGTTCTCTCGTGAGTTGATGATTTCGACCATCACGGTGCCAACCGCACCGGTTGCGCCAACAAGGGCAAGATTTGGCTTAGACATTCTTACTTCCCGGTTCCGGCGTAAATGATTGCAGTATCGGCGGCGTCCAGCTCAAAGGCAGAGTGCACGATTCTGGTGGCTTCTTTTAACTGATCCGCGCGAGTAACAACCGAGATTCTGATTTCGGATGTGGAGATCATTTCGATGTTGATCCCGGCTTTTGCTAAGGCTCCAAAAAGCTTTGCCGAAACGCCGGATGAGGTCTTCATTCCGGCCCCAACGACGGAAAGTTTGCCGATTTCGTCATCGTAGGTAATGTTCTCGAAGCCGACCTCTTCCTGACGGTCCTTGAGGGCCTGAACCACCTTGTGTCGGTCGGAGTGAGGCAGCGTCATTGAAATGTCGCTCAGCTTGTCTTCATCGGTCGAGACGTTCTGCACGATCATGTCGATGTTCGCACCGGCTTCGGACACAATCTGAAACACCTCTGCTGCCTTACCCGGTCGGTCTGGCAGACCAATAACTGTCACCTTTGATTGAGTGTCATCAGTTGCAACACCTGAAACGATTGGCTCTTCCATGTCATCTCCTGCACTAGCTGTGTAAACGAGGGTTCCGGGGTCAGTACTAAACGAGGACCGAACACGAAGGGGGACCTTGTGGCGACGCGCAAATTCAACAGCGCGGATGTAAAGGATTTTAGCTCCGGAGGATGAAAGCTCCAGCATCGATTCGATATCAATCTGCGCAAGCTTGTGAGCCCGGGGGACAATTCTTGGGTCGGCGGTATAGATGCCATCCACATCCGAGTAGATCTCACAAACATCTGCCTTGAGCGCGAAAGCCAGTGCCACCGCAGTGGTGTCCGACCCGCCCCTACCTAAAGTTGTGGTGTCACCATTTTCGAAGCTGAAGCCCTGAAAGCCCGCAACAATAGCAACCTCGCCCTTTGCCAAAGACTCTTGCACGCGAGTTGGCTCTAGCTTCCATATTCTGGCCGATCCGTGAGCCGAATCAGTTGAAATACCAGCCTGGTAACCAGTGAAGGACTTGGCCTGACCGCCCTGCTCCTTTATGGCCATTGCCAGTAGCGACATAGATATGCGCTCACCTGCTGTTAGTAAAACATCCATCTCACGTCCGCCTTCCGGCGAAGACGAAACCGAATTTGCAAGATCTATTAGGTCATCGGTAGTGTCCCCCATGGCAGAAACCACTACGCACACCTGATTTCCCTGGGCTTGGGTCTGTAAAACGCGCACAGCAATATTCTTGATCTTCTCAGCGTCTTGGACGGAAGATCCTCCATATTTCTGCACAATAACTGCCAATTGGGGCTCCTGGATTGAGGAATTATGCCTTCATTGGCAACTTGCCAATTCTAGTTGACTCTCTTGCGCCCCTCGAAGGCACGACCTAAAGTCATGTCATCCGCATATTCCAAATCGCCGCCAACCGGCAAGCCAGAGGCGAGTTTGGAGACCGTGATCTCCATTGATCCCAAGAGCCTAATCAAGTAAGTGGCGGTTGCCTCACCCTCGAGGTTTGGATTGGTCGCAAGGATAACTTCTGTAATTTCCGGGTCACTTAGGCGCTTTAGTAAGTCCTTGATTCTCAGCTGGTCTGGGCCAATACCAATAATTGGCGAGATTGCCCCTCCGAGGACGTGGTATTTGCCCCTGAACTCTCTCGTTCGTTCAATGGAATTGATGTCCTTGGAATCCTCAACTACGCATATGGAAGTCAGTTCCCGCTTTGGGTCTAAGCAAATAGAGCACTGCTCGGTCTCCGAAACATTTCCGCAGGTTGCACAAAAACGAACTTTTTCCTTGGCCTCCCGGAGCACGTCCGCAAGCTCAAGAGCAACTTCGCTGTCGGTTTCAATCAGGTAGAAGGCAATTCGCTGGGCAGATTTGGGCCCCACACCGGGAAGCCGACCAAGCTGATCAATTAGTTCCTGAATCACTCCGTCATACATTAGTTAGGCTCACCCTTTATCGGCTTGGCTCCAAGGACTTCTCTCAGAATAAACTCTCCGGCTTGCTGAGCTTCTGGTTCGGAAGCCTGAATCACTTCGACTGGCGTGTCTTGTGCTTCTAGCTCTTCTTCCGTAGTGAACTCTTCGGGTGCCGTCGGTTCAACAGTGTTTTTTGTCTCCGGCTTTACTGGCGCCTCAGCAACCTTGGCCCGATATTTGACAACGACTCCTAATTGCTCGCGAATAACTTGGCGAAGCACCTCGGCTGCACCTTGGGAACTCTTGAACGCATCAACATCGTTCTGGCTCTGAAACAAGAGGGTTAGCACTTCGTCTTTGAAGTCAATCACCTTGGTGGTGAAAGCAACAGCCCAGGCAGATCGTGACTGCTTCGCCAATGTTTCTAGAATCATCGGCCAAGCAGACTTGACGGTAGCGGTGGTGATGTCTTGAGAAAGCACGACCGGCTGCTTTGGAGCAGTAATAACAGACTTTGCCTCAGGCTCCGTGCTCTGTTCTTCTACTGGAGCTGCTGGCTTCACGGCCTCTGGCTTGGCTTCCTTCGCGAAGGGAGTGGCGGCTGCGGCAGTTGTGGTTTTAGCCCCAGTGACCGGGGTCTTTACTGGCATAGCTGCGGGTGCAGAAACGGTTGCAACCGGCTCCTGATGAATTGCAGCGATGGATCGCTGGCTCACCGGTGCTAGCACTCTTGCGCAAAGAAGTTCAAGCTGCAGCCTCGGATTTGAGGCCGCACTGGTATCTGAGAGCGCCTTAGAGGTGGCCTCCGCAGCCGCGGTCAAATCGGAAAGACCGAATCGGTTGGCCTGGATCGTAAGAATGTCGAACTGCTCGGGCCCAATACCTCGCAATATGGCCTTAGCGTCGTTTCCAAGAGAGCTGACAAGCATTAGATCTCTAAGGCGTTCGAGTAAGTCCTCAAGGAACCTTCTTGCGTCTTGGCCGGACTGAATTACCTTGTCCACTGCACTAAAAGCCTTGGCCGCATCAATCTCAGCAAAGGCGTCTATAACCTCGCTCATAAGTTCGTCGTGGGTAAAGCCCAATAGGTTTACTGCACGCTGATAGGCAACCTCTTTGGTGTCGCTGCCGGCAATCAGCTGGTCAAGCAGTGACAAGGCATCTCGAACACTACCGCCGGAAGCCCTGACTACAAGCGCCATCACGCCTGCCTCAGCGCTGAAACCTTCAGCATCCAAAACAGTCCCTAGGTACTCCAGGAGCTCCCCTGGAGGGACTAACCGAAAGGGGTAGTGGTGGGTTCTGGAGCGAATGGTTCCTATAACCTTCTCAGGCTCTGTGGTTGCAAAAATAAACTTCACGTGCTCTGGTGGCTCTTCAACAATCTTTAGCAGGGCATTGAAGCCCTGCGGGGTGACCATGTGTGCCTCGTCAAGAATGAAGATCTTGTATCGGTCCCGCGCCGGAGCAAAAATTGCCCGCTCTCGAAGATCTCGCGCATCATCAACACCGTTGTGGCTGGCCGCATCAATTTCAACTACGTCCAGAGAACCAGGTCCGCCGCGCGAAAGCTCGATGCAGCTGTCGCACTTGCCGCAAGGTGTGTCGGTAGGACCCTCTTTGCAATTTAGGCACCTGGCCAAAATTCTGGCGCTTGTTGTCTTTCCGCAACCCCTTGGGCCGGAGAACAAATAAGCGTGATTAACCCGGTCTGCCCTCAGGGCAGAGCGCAACGGATCGGTTACCTGAGACTGGCCAATTAGCTCGGCAAAACTCTCTGGTCGATAGCGTCGATATAGGGCTGTGGTCACGCGCCAAGCCTAACCGAGCTAGCAGACAAGCAAGGACAATTCCACAGCCTTGCAAGCATTTACTAGCCGAGTACCGAGGACCAAGTAGCTGCAGCGCCCGAGTGGCCAATAAGGACAATCATTACAATCACAGCAATGGCAACCGAGATGCCGATAAAACTAAGTACGTAGACAATCGGCTTAGCTAAATTCTTCTTCACGGCAAGCCAGTAAGCAAAAGCCACCGCAAACATGCCTATCGAAAGCACCATCATCGAATCGCCCAGCTGGGCGTGAACGCCAGGGTTACCAACAACCTCTTGGAACGCCTTGCCGGATTGGGAAGATACATAGACAGCTGGGACCGAAACGCCTAGCCCCACGATCGAAGTGACTAAAAACTTGTCTCTAAACTTCGGCCAGCAAACTGTGACTATAAAAACAATCGCGCTAAGCGGCAAAAGCACCACGGCAAAGTGCACGGCGAGCGGGTGAAGCGGTAAGTCCCCAAATCGTAAAAACAGTTCATCCATTACTTGAAAATCCTTGGCTGATTGAAGCGGTACGCAGCCAAAAAAGGCACTGCCAGCATTCTTTCGATAAAAAGGACCCCCCGTGCACCCATCAGAGCTCAGTTACCCTTGCTATCTTTCGATCCTGGGGGATTTAGCCAAGGTGACGCCACACGAGGAGTCGTTCTCAATTCTAAACCCAGAATCAGTCAATTTCCAGACCGCAAAAAATACAGCTAGAATCGGGGTTCTGGAGAATTCGCCTAGTGGCCTATGGCGCACGCTTGGAAAGCGTGTTGGGTGCAAGCCCTCGGGGGTTCGAATCCCCCATTCTCCGCCAGTAACTCGCCTAATCTAGAGTCAGAATAAAGACCTCGGTAAGGGTGCATTTAGATAATGTGAAATTTGCGTGCCTCAGAACGGGAGTAGGTTGGGGGCATGGCTCAATTTAATGAACTTTCGGCACTGTTTATCAATTGCACGCTCAAGAAGTCTCCGGAGCTTTCACACACTGACGGACTAATTTCTCTTGCCAGCAAAGTTATGCAGACTCAAGGCGTCAACACAACGAGCTTCAGGGCGGTTGACTATGACATTCCGCCAGGAATTCAACACGACATGCGCGGTAAAGGTTATGACAGTGACCCTTGGCCAGAGCTCTCCGAGCAGCTTTTAGCAGCGGATATTCTTGTCATGTGTGGTCCAATCTGGCTTGCGGAAAACTCTTCGGTGATGAGGATTGTGCTTGAGCGACTGTATGCAACTTCTTCTGCACTCAACGAAAAGGGTCAGTTCAAGATGTACGGCAAGGTTGCCGGCACCCTGGTTTCGGGCAATGAAGACGGAGTTAAGCATGCCTCAATGGGTAACTTGTTTGCGCTGCAGCACATCGGCTATACCATTCCGCCGCAAGCGGATGCAGGATGGCTTGGGACTATTGGTCCAGGAAAAAGCTATCTAGACGAAGGCTCCGGAGGCCCGCAGAACGATTTTACAAATCGGAACACAACCACGATGGTTTGGAATCTGATGTACCTCGCGAAGCTATTGAAAGACAACCACTTCTTCCCACAAGAGGGCAACTCACGTAGCGACTGGGAAAATGGCATCAAGCCTGGATTTGACCAAATCGATAAGTGGTTTTAGACGATTCGGCTTTGTTTCGGCAATGCATCCCTAGAGCCTAAGTAAGGGTGTATTACCAGCCCAAGGTTCCGGGCGCGCCCTTGAAGGGGCCAACGATTTTGCTGGTTATCCAGCCACCATAAAAGTCACCCTCTTGGGCCTGAACCACTTCTTCACCCACTGTGCAACGATCAACTTTGCTGGCGTAGAGAGCGACTTTGCGGGTGAGGACTTCAAAGCCTTTGGTTGGATTTTCGAAAGTCCATGCAGCCCTTGGTAAGCGTTTGTTGCCAACAACAATGTCGAAGTAGCTGGCGGCTCCCTTGAACTCGCAATAGGTTTGTCCATCCACGGGCACCAATACCCCCTCAGCAAAATCGGTAATGGGTAGGTAATAGGTGGGAGGGTGGGAGGTCTCCAACACCCTTACCGATTGGTTTGTTGAAACAATTTCCTTGCCTAGGTGAGTGACAGTGATGTGCTGTGATACCGGATCGATTCTTGGAGGTCTGGGGTAGTCCCAGACTGACTCTTGCTCACTCTTTGCGCTCATCACTAGATGGTAACCGTGATCGCTGACGCGAAATTTCCAGAGTTCTCTGAGGTAAGGGCTTTTCTACACACCCGATTTTTAGCCATGAATGCGACTGAGGTTAGGGGCGCACTCAAAACTATAAAGACCTGGTTGGCGTTGAGGAGACTCGTGTTGTTGTTCGAGCTGGTGAAAACTAAGTAGCAACGGCTCGCCCTCTTGGAAATTTGGAAACACAAGCCGCTATCTTGCTCCTGGACCGCGTCTCGTCACTTGGCATAGAAACCAGTGTCGGTCAGTATTTTGTGAAGATAAAAATATTAAGTTTGAAGAATCGCAGACTAGTAAATCTGAAACTGGTTAGCGAATGACTGATTGAATTCCGGCCATCACAAATTTCTCAACCGCCATGGCCTCGGCGGCAAAATTGCCGTCATCATCAATTCGCTTTGCGGCAGAGGCAATCGAACCAAAAATCATGCCTGACAAAGAACTTGGCTCATCAATCCCGAGGTCCTTCAGAGATGTGATCAGACTTATCATGAAGTAGCCGTGCATTGCCTTGAGCATGCCCCGTTGGTCGGTCGGAAGGTTATCTATAGAGATCTGCCTCACCACTCTGTGCTCCGCGCTGGCCAAGTGAGCCAGGGAATAGTGAATCCAAACTCGGACCCGCTCGAGAGGGTCTTCGATTTCTGAAATCAAACGATCTATCTCGTTGCTTAGGTCAGCCATTTCATTGATCAACAGCTCACCCAAGACGTGATCTCTGGAGGCAAAGTACTGGTAAATGGCGGGTCGAGACAGACCGGTTCTTTTTCCCAGCGTTGCCATCGTTACGGCCTCCACGCCCTCGACTGCAATAAGTTCAGCGGCTGCGCCAAGTATCGCCTCTTGTCGCGCATCAAGGGTTTGAGATCTCATTTGCTTTAATTCTACGTAGTTTTTTTGTCAACTCCTGAGAATTCTCGGGTAATTCTTGCCGCGTATTCGGCTGCGGAAAGCACCTGGTCAACATCCGCATCAGTGATAGCAGCCGAAACAAACCAGGCCTCGAAAGCAGACGGTGGCACCGATACTCCCTTTTCTAGAAGTCCATGGAAGAACTTTGCAAAGCGGGCGGTGTCTTGAAGTTTTGCTTCGGCGTAATTCGTAACCCTACCGGGCGCAAAAAAGAAAGAAAATAGATTTCCCGCTGTTTGATAACTGTGTTCTAACCCGGCACCAGTAAGGGCGTGACTTATGCCCTCCCCAATTTGTGTCGCCCTTAGGTTTAGGGTTTCGTAAACCGCTGGTGTGCAGTTTTCCAGGGTCGCAAGACCGGATGCGGTTGCAACCGGATTTCCACTCAAGGTTCCAGCCTGATACACGCTTCCAACCGGTGCAAGAAGCTGCATTACCTCTTTTTTACCCGCAATTGCGGCGAGAGGAAAGCCGCCGCCGATGACCTTTCCGAAAGTAAATAGGTCTGGCTCCCAACCTTCCGGTTTTCCGAACGCCTGCCACCAACCGCCAGCCGAGATTCTAAAACCGGTCATTACCTCGTCAAGAATTAGAAGCGCGCCGTGACTCTTGGTCAAATCAGCCAGCAGCCTGTTGAAGCCCGGCTCTGGAGGAACTGCGCCCATGTTCGCCGCAGCAGCTTCAGTGATGATGGCGGCGACCTCATGGCCCCGGGTTGCAAATAGCTCTCGGAGCGCTGCTTCGTCGTTGTAGGGCAGAACCAAGGTGTCCTTTGTCGCGCCAACAGTCACACCTGGAGAGTTTGGAAGTCCAAGAGTGGCAATTGCAGATCCCGCCTCCACCAAAAGGGCATCGCTGTGACCGTGATAGCAGCCAGCAAATTTCACAATCAAATCGCGCCCGGTAGCCGCTCTTGCCAGTCGGACAGCAGTCATTACGGCCTCGGTGCCAGAGGACACGAACCTAACCTGCTCGGCAGGCTCAACGCGGGCGATGATTTCCTCCGCCAGCAAAACCTCGTTAGGCCCAGGGGCACCAAACGAGAAGGAATCTCTTGATGTCTTTACTACAGCCTCGACCACTGCCGGGTGCGCGTGACCCAAAATCATGGGACCCCAAGAGCCAATCAGATCAACGTACTGGTTTCCGTCGATGTCAAAGACCTTCGATTCCTTGCCGCGTACAAAATACCTCGGATGTGAACCAACGGACTGAAAAGCTCGAACTGGACTGCTCACGCCGCCTGGAATTGAGAGCTTTGCTCTCTCGTGCCAACTGTTTGAACCTGTGGTGATCATTTCTTCTCTCCTAGCCAAGTGGCGGCCTCAATTGCAAAATAGCTACAGATAATGGTCGCGCCCGCTCGCCTAATGGAGTGAAGGGTTTCCAAAATCGCGTGTTTTCTGTCCAAATGTCCAAGGCTCGCGGCAGCTTCGATCATGGAGTACTCTCCTGACACCTGATAAGCAGCAACCGGAACATCGCTAATCTCAGCGGCGGCTCGCACTACATCCAGATAGCTCATGGCCGGTTTAACCATGACAATGTCCGCGCCTTGATCAAGATCCAACTGAATCTCACGCAGCGCCTCAACGACGTTCCGCCAATCCTGCTGGTAGGTCTTTCTGTCTGTTTGAAGTTTTGACTCAACTGCATTCCTAAACGGACCATAGAAACTAGAGGCGTACTTAGCCGCATAGGCAAGAATGCCGACGTTTATAAAACCTGCCGCATCAAGCGCTTCCCTTATGGCCTGAACTTGACCATCCATCATGCCACTTGTGCCCAAAAGGTCAGCGCCGGCATCTGCAAGAACTATGGCCATCTCCTGATAGTGCTTCACAGTCTCGTCGTTATCGACCTCGCCCCTTTTATCCAAAACTCCACAGTGGCCGTGGTCAGTGAATTCATCTAGGCAGAGGTCTGCAACCAGAACCAGCTTGTCTCCAACGTGCGCTCGCGCGCTTCGGATGGCTCTTGAAAGTACACCTTCGCTATTGCAGGCCTCGGATCCCGTCCCATCCCTTTTTTCCGGAACGGCGAAAACCATGACTGACTTGATTCCGACAGCCAATGCACGATCAAGTTCCTGGAGAAAAGTCTCTGGCGAGTGCTGTAAAACCGAATACATACCTTCGATTGGCTTTGGCTGAACTAACCCTTCACGCAAAAAAAGTGGAAGCATAAGATTTTCCGGACTAAGCCGCACTTCGGCAACCAGCTCTCTGATAGCAGCGCTAGAGCGCAACCTTCTGGGACGCTTTAGCATTAGGTTCTCCTGTCCGAAAAGTACTCTGACACCGCTTTAGCAATTGACTCAGGGCTGGGATCAGCCGCAATCAGATCAGGCTTTACACCTAGCGCCTGAACGGCCTTAGCTGTGGTGTTACCGCCGCAGATGATGCTCAATCGAGGGCTTGGGTTCTTGGACAAAAACGTTCTCGCTGCGCTTGGCGATCTCAACAACACCGCATCAAAAACGCCAGCCGAAATTTGGCGAACAGAATTAGGAGCCGCGACGACTGGCGTGGTTTGATAAACAACCTCCGAGATGACATCAAATCCAAGTCCCGACAGCGAATTATCTAGGGTCTGCATCGCGATAGAGCCGGCCGGAATCACGACGGGTATTGGCTTGCCCCCAGAAAGC
Source organism: uncultured Aquiluna sp. (assembly GCA_913057795.1). Classification (GTDB taxonomy): domain Bacteria; phylum Actinomycetota; class Actinomycetes; order Actinomycetales; family Microbacteriaceae; genus Aquiluna. Next base: position 5,236 of record CAJXOD010000011.1, on the reverse strand, counting down.
GTCTTAGCCAAAGATGCAGAATCAAACCGGTCCGCAACCACAACTTCATTGGCACCTAGTGCGAAAAGCTGCTTCTTGGTTTGCTGACCGATGGCGGCAAATTGAATTGACTCAGATTCAAAAACCACTTTCTCAAGCTCACCCGGACTCAAGAGATTTTGCCAATACTGCAGGCCGTTTGAGGAAGTTAAGATGAGCCACTTTTCGGCCTTAGACCTCAACGCATCCAGCATTTTTTGGGCACCTAAGACATTGTCCACCTGAGAAATCTCAAGATACGGATCAATCTCGGTTTCTATGCCAAATTCCGCGAGCGCCGACGCGTCGGCCTCGTTACGATTCGGTCTAATCAGCAAAATCTTCACTTGAGTGACGCCCGATCTGCAATTTCACTCTTCAGCATTTCGGCCGCGACACTTAGACCCAGCTCCTCAGCCTGCTCAAGGTTGTGGAGATCAGATTCAACTGACCTTGACACTCTTATGGCTTGGCCAGTTGATTCGATTGCCAGTTCGGCAATCAGTATCAGCTCACCCTTTTCAAAGCGAGCACTGGCGCCAATGGGGGTCGCGCAAGAAGCGCCGAGACCTCGCAGTACTGCCCTCTCGGCTGTGGTGACAAGTAGATCCGATGCGCTATTAATCGCACCTAAGACCGCTGCTAATTCCTTGTCCTGAGTCCTAAGTTCCACTGCCAGAGCACCTTGACCAGGAGCGGGAATCATTAGATCTGGCGAAAAAACCTCGCTGAGCTCCGCTGATCTACCAATGCGATTGAGTCCTGCCAAAGCCAAAATGGTGGCATCATAATCGCCCTCTCGCACCTTGGCGATTCTGGTGTCTACATTGCCTCGGATTGATACCAATTCAAGATCTGGTCGCAGTTGCCTCAGAGTCGCAGCCCGCCTAGGTGAGGAAGTTCCAACCCTGGCGCCGCTTCTTAGCTCGGAAAGTTTGAGGTTTCCCTTTGATACCAAGACATCTCTGACATCCTCGCGCTTCGGGACAGCAGCCACACTGATTCCTGGTTCTAGTTTTGCCGGTAAATCCTTCATTGAATGCACAACAAAGTCCACTTCCCGATCGTAAAGTGCATTACGTAGGGCGGAGACAAAGACTCCGGGGGTTTTAGATTCCGAGAGAGGTGAGGTGCTGAGATCTCCCTCGGTGGTGATCAACACCTCTTCAATAGAAAGCCCTGGAAAGTGGAGCTGCAGCTGAGACGCAACCCACCTAGTTTGGGTGAGGGCGAGCAAACTTGCCCTGGTGCCAATGCGAAATTTAGCCATTTTCGCCGATCTCTATGTCAAACAGCACTCTTATAGCATTGACATAATCTGCTTGATTTCCCGTCCCAGCCAAACTCTTTGCGTTCAGACTCGGAGTGTGTAAAATCGCGTCCTTTACTCTGGAAAGCGATTTTCGGATCTCAGTCACCGTGGCCGGATCAAGCTTGTGTTTTACCGAATCGATCTCTTGATCAACCCGCAGTTCAATGTGAGATCGCAGCGCCGTGATTATTGGGCCCATGGTCTTGGCGCGCTGCTCTACCTCAAACTCCTCAGCCGCTGCCTTCACCATTTCACGAGCACTGTCGATCGCGATTGAATGCTCTTGCGGAGTGAGTTTTTTCAACTGCTCCAAATCCAACACGAAGCAACCAGCCAATTCGTGCACCGCGGGAGCTACGTCTCTAGAAAGAGCAACATCAACAACCACTAAATCATGCTCTTTGCTTCGTAGCCTTAGAGCCTCTGAAACCAAGGCCTCGTCCAGGAGATGGCCCCTTGAGCCACTTGCACTGATCACAATATCCGCTCGGGACAGCTCTGCCACCAGGTCTTGATTCGTCACGGCCCTGACTGTATGAGTCTCGGCAAACATCTCCGCACGGCCCGAGCGCGAGTAAACCGCTATGTCGCCCGCCCCAGTTTTTTTGAAGAAGGCGGTCACCACTCGTGCGTATGCACCGGTGCCGATAATTAGAACCTGCTTCGGGACATCCTGAGGCATCAGAGGCTCAGAAAGTTTTAGGGCCGTTGTGATAACGGACTTGCCAGATAAGCCAATTCCAGTTGTCTGGCTAACCTTCTTTGAGACTCGAAGGGCAGTTTGAAATAGCTGTTGGACTGATGGGGCTAGGGGGCCGCTCAGCTGCGCGCGGGTGAGCGCCCTTCGAACCTGTCCGGTGACATCACTCTCGCCTACGATCATCGACTCGAGGCCCGAAGTAACACTAAAAAGGTGCTGAGCAACTTTGTCGCCGGAGAGGATCTGAAGAGATTGGGAAACAGAATCCCTATTTTCGTTCGTCTCTTCAGCAATCGCATCAATCACGCTGTCTAAAGTGCGGTGGAAATCATCGGTTTCGAAGTAAAGCTCAAAACGGTTGCAAGTGGCCAGAGAAACATGGGAGTCAATCAGGCTTGACGAGTCGTCAAGCCTGGCTCTTATAGCCGAGCTGGCAGCCTCAAGCCTCTCAAGCCAGCTCAGTTCGCTATCTCTAAAGTTTGAACCAATAAATACAAGTCCCACAAGTTAGAAGGTATCAATAGGCCTACTGACACTTTGTCAGAGAATCTAACCAAATGCTCCCGAAGATATTGATGTGACCCTAAGCGCGAGCCATCCATTGAACACCGGACTGACTGCAAAATCTGCACTGGTCAGGTCACTGCGTGGCGAGCGCACGGCACCGCTTCCAGTTTGGTTCATGCGCCAGGCAGGCAGGTCGTTGCCTGAGTATCGTGAGATTCGGCTAGGCACAACAATGCTAGAAAGCTGCCTGAACCCGGACATGGTTTTTGAGATCACCATGCAGCCGGTTCGTAGACACCAAACGGACGCGGCTATCTTATTTTCGGACATTGTGATTCCGCTCAAACTTGCGGGCATAGAGGTTGAGATTGTGGCCGGAGTGGGCCCAGTAATTAAGGATCCAATCTCAACAACTCAAGACCTCGCCAGGCTCAAACCAATAACGCCCGAGAGCCTTGAACCAATCCGATCAGCGGTACAAAAGCTTGTTGCAGAACTTGGAAGCACACCCCTTATTGGATTTGGTGGGGCTCCATTTACGCTTGCTTCTTACTTATTTGAGGGTGGGCCCTCCAAAGATCTCCCAAAATCCAGAGCAATAATGCATGGGGATCCCAAGCTTTGGAACAGTGTTCTTAGCTGGTGCGCGGAAATTACGGCAGAATTTATCAGGGCCCAGGTTTTGGCGGGCGCAAGTGCCTTACAGGTCTTTGACAGCTGGGCTGGGAAACTTACAGTCCCCGAGTACGAACAATTTGCTGCCCCACACACAAAGACTTTATTTTCTCTTCTTGAAGACCTCAAGGACGAGGCAGGGATTGCAGTTCCAAGGACCCTCTTTGGTCTTGGGACCAAAGACATGTTGTCCCAAATGCATCAGACCGGTGCAACGGTAATGGGAGTCGATCACTTCACGACGCTCTCTTTTGCTACTGAAGTCTTGGGGCCATCGGTTGCTTTGCAGGGCAATATCAACCCGGAGCTACTAACCGAGCCCTGGGAAGTAATAGAGCAAGAAGTCAAAAATGTCATTGCTTTTGGCCAGGGAGCACCGGGACACATTGTGAACCTGGGCCATGGGGTTCCAAAGGATACTAATCCAGAAGTCCTCACCAAGATTGTCTCGCTAGTGCACGAGCTAACAAAATGAGCATCGACAAGGTAATTATTGGCGCAGGGTTTTCAGGTCTATTGCACGGACTGAGTGCTATTCGAGCAGGACAACAAGTCCTGCTACTTGAGAGAAGCCAATCTCCTGGCGGATTGATTCAGTCTGAAGAAATTGACGGTATCAAGTTCGATTCGGGAGCGGAAGCTTTCTCCAATGTCACCCCTGAGTTTGAAAATTGGTTGTCAGATCTGAGTCTTGGCTCTTTCGTTGTGAAGCCGAACACCAAATCTCCAGTTATTCTCTCGAAAATAGGTGTCCACGCAATACCCCAAGGTGTATTTGGCGTTCCAGTGAGCCTCGATGATTCGGGCCTTGAGTTTCTTGGTGCTCCAGCGCTTGCACTTGCCAGAAAGCTTGACGCCAAGCCGCTTCCTGAGAATCTCGATGAACTTTCAGTTCGGGAACTAATCGACTTGAGACTCGGGCCGGCATTTACAGATTCACTTGTGGGCCCGGTGATCTCAGGTGTACATGGATCGCTACCAGAGCATCTCGAGGCCAGATCTGTGCTTGGCGGTCTTGTAAAAGAGCTCAAGTCAAAAGGTTCGATAGTAGAGGCCGCCAAAACGCTTCGAGGCGATAAGCCTGCCCCTGGATCAGCGGTTGCGAGCTTTGAGGGTGGCATGCACCTGCTCGTTGAAAAACTGGTTGATGAGTTTGTGCAATCCGGTGGCACGTTGCGTCTAGGCACCGACGTCTCTCGGATAACAAGGTTGAGCGATGGCCAATTTGAGATTGAAGCGGGAGAAACCATTCGCGCAAGAAACTTAGTTATCGCGACAACGGCAAACGCTGCAGCAAGAATGCTGGTCGAATTTCATGAGCTGTCGGTTGCCTTGCAGGAGATCGAGTCCTTAGAAACGCTTCTGGTAACAGTGCTGGTTGAGTCCCCGGAGCTCAACAGTTTTCCGATTGGCACCGGCGCGCTTGTAGCGGAGGATTTAGGGCTCGCGGTGAAGGCGACCACCCACATAAACGCGAAGTGGGAATGGCTAAACGACAAGCTTAAAAAAGATCAACATCTGGTCCGATTCAGTTTCCGAAATTCAAGGAAGTTAGACGGCATCGAGCAAAAATCTGCCATCCTCGAGAGTTTCGACTTAATCTACGGAGTAAAAAGTCCGAAGCTACTTGGTCAAGTCGAGGTGTTTTGGGAAGACTCTCTGGTCAAGGCGTCCGCCGGGCACCTGAGAAGAATAGAGCGGATTAAGAGTCTCGTTGAACCTTTGGGCATAGAACTGCGCGGTGCATACATGTCAGGAAATGGCCTGCTGGGAATCTTAAAACACGAGCTAGAAACTAGAGAAGGAGATCTCATTGGAACAGGAATCTAAAGCAGAAGAAATCAACAACACGGTTCGCTATACCAACTGGACCGCACTAAGAAGACTGAGCGTGCCCAGGACAAACGCTGGCACCCCGGTCGCGGAATTTGAGGCGAGTCTGGCCAAAGACGATATTGAGCTGCGCGGCTCCTATGACCTCACAGGGTTTAGGGGTGATGCAGACCTACTGCTTTGGATTCACG
>CAJXOD010000010.1 GCA_913057795.1 uncultured Aquiluna sp. | reverse complement strand
AAGAGTTTTGACCTTCATCCTGCTTTGGTACACCGTCTATCAGTCCGGAGTTCACGCCACAGTGGCGGGTGTTGTTCTGGGCCTCATAATCCCAAGCAAGAAGACTCACTCCCTCGTTGCAAAAATCCAGCCATGGACTAACACTGTGTCATTACCTATTTATGCCTTCTTTGCAGTGGCAATCGCACTTCCCGTCTTCGACGGAGCATTTTCAAGTGTGTTCGTTGGCATCGCAGTAGCGCTGCCAGTCGGAAAGGTGCTGGGGATAACGGCGTTAGCCATCTTGGCTAACAAGATCGCGGCTAAGCATGCCCGCTTGGACTTAGAGCCACTGGATTTCTTGGCAATAAGCGGACTGGCTGGAATTGGCTTTACTGTTTCACTTCTGATGACCAACTTGGCTTTCGCCGACACTCAGTACATAGTTGCTGAGGCAACGCTTGCCGTGATCCTGGGTTCACTAGTGTCGATGGCCTTTGGTGGCTGGTTATCTCAAGTCAGAGGGCGATATCACATGCGCAAGCACCGAGAAGAAAAAGCAAAGGCTAAGAAAGGCTCGTAAGAGCTCCCATGCGAGAGATTGTTCTCAAATACTTTTTCCGGTAACCGCCAGAGAGCATGGTCTTAGAAAAGACCGCAGTAATTGGTGTGCTGCCCGATGTTCTTAGTGGCACCTGAAACTCGTACATTCTGTCTATAAAGGCCACGAGTCTAAGAGCATGTACTTGATCATCCAGTTTTGACACATCGGTGATTCCAAGAGCTCCAACGTCTGCCACCAACGCGCGATATTTCGTTGGATGCAGAGTTCCAAGGTGTCCTAGGAGATCGCCGAAGTCGTCTCTGAAGCTATTTTTGTGCTCTTTGAGCCAGCCACCAAGAGTGACTTCGTCAAGGGTTTCAGACTCAGCGTCTATGTCGCGATGCCGAAAATCCTCACCGTCCACAGACACAATCCGGAACCTGTCTCCAAGACCCTTAATCTCTCGCTGGAAATCACTCGCAGCGAACCTTCCATCCCCAAGAGCGTTGGGAGGGGTGTTGCTGGTGGCAGCAAACCGGGTTCCACTTGCCTCTAGCTCTTTTAGCAGCCTGGACATAATCATGGTGTCCCCCGGGTCATCAAGCTCAAACTCGTCAATGCAGATCAACCCATACTTTTTCAGCTCCAGAATTGTCTGTGCAAACCCCAGGTAACCGACCAAGCTGGTGTACTCGAGAAAACTGCCGTAGGCCTTCACTCCAGAGTATGAATGCCAGATAGACGCGAGAAGGTGGGTCTTACCCACTCCAAAACCGCCATCAAGATATATGCCAGGAAACTTTTCTGTCTTTGAGAAGAACTTTTTCTTTGGTCCATGCACAAATTCCTTGCACAGCCCAAGAGCAATTGACTGGCTTTCGTAATTCTTATCAGGGCGGTAACTCTCGAATCTGGCATGGTCAAACTCTGGAGGTGGCATAAGCTGACTAATAAGCTCTGCCTTAGAAACCTCGGGATGCCGCGTCAGCAAGGAATTTGGTCTCACCAAATCTTGTTCTGTCAATGTAAGTACCCTTCGTCACCATAAGTGTAGATAATCAAGAGGAGACCCATGAACCAGCTGAGCAAAATAGCAGAGTATGCGAACCCCGATGTGCTAGTCACAACAGAGTGGCTAAAGAGCAACTTGGATAACGTGATAGTTGTTGAGTCCGACGAGGACATCCTTTTGTATGAGACCGGCCACATTCCTGGAGCCGTCAAACTTGACTGGCACACCGAATTGAATCACCCGCTTCGACGCGACTACCTCGAGAGCGAAGAATTTTCAGCCCTTATGAACATCAAAGGTATCGGCAGACAAGACACTATCGTGCTCTACGGCGACCGTTCAAACTGGTGGGCTACCTACGCATTCTGGGTGTTCAAGCTTTTCGGTCACGAAAACGTGCTCCTGCTTGATGGAGGAAGAAACAAGTGGATCGCTGACGGCGGAGAAATAACAAAGGAAAAGCCAACAGTTTCCAGCAAGAGCTACCCAGTAGTAGAAAGGCACGATTCTGAAATTCGCGCCTTTAGAGACGAAGTTCTTCAGCACATAGGTCAACCAATGGTCGATGTTCGCTCCCCTGAGGAATACTCCGGAGAGCGCATGCACATGCCAGATTTCCCAAATGAGGGCGCAACACGTGGTGGTCACATCCCAACCGCCGCATCGATCCCCTGGTCCAAGTCGATTCAGGAAGACGAAACCTTCCGACCAGTTGCCGAGCTTGAAAAGCTCTACTTTGAAAACACGGGTTACGACCGCAGTTCCGATTTCATCGCGTATTGCCGAATTGGAGAGCGATCCTCACACAGCTGGTTTGTGCTGAAGTATCTGCTTGGGGTAGAAAGTGTTCGAAACTACGACGGTAGCTGGACAGAGTGGGGCAACCTGGTTGGCGCTCCAATTGCTACCGGTTCTGAGCCTGGGCTCGCAACTTGACACGTGCCTCCGAAGACATAATTGCTGACTTCCAATTCTTGGAGGGCAGTGACCGGTTGCAGCTTCTTTTAGAATTCAGCGAAGCCCTACCGGAATTAGATTCACGCTACGGCGACCACCCGGAATTGCTCGAGCGAGTTGAGGAGTGCCAGTCGCCGGTCTTTATTGCCGTAGACGGGACCGCCGCGGAGATTAAGCTTCATTTTTCGGCACCTAGAGAGTCTCCAACCACAAGGGGTTTCGCAAGCATTTTGTTCAGCGCTTTGAGCTCGCACTCGGCCGATGAAATCCTTGAGCTCTCAGATGACTTCCCAACGAAACTTGGGCTGGATCACATAATCACCCCGCTTCGTGTTCGTGGCATGCGTGGCATGCTGGCCAGGATCAAGCGCAAAACAGCAGAGCTCGTCGCGAAGGATGCCTGATTTTCTGAGTTCGATTGGTAAGACCACCATTACGGCATCAATGGTGGTTGATCAGGCCGGATCACACCTAGGACCAGACGGCACCTCAAAATCTCTAGGTGGCGAATCAGACTTCGAGCTCTTGATGCTCTTCCGAAAAAGAGCCGGTACGGTTCTGACAACCGGTCTAACTGCACGTTCTGAGAGCTATCGACTGCCGTCATCTTCAGCATTAGCGATTCTCACTAGATCGACCGCGGAAACACTCCCTATGGAACTTCAGGCTGAACAAGTGCGCCTAATCGGCGGCGAAACAGTACTCACGCCAGCCGAATCCGTGCAACAACTCATGACATCAAGCCCGACACCCATTCACATTGAGTTCGGTCCAACTGCACTTATAGAGACTCTTCGATCAAGGAATGATGTCCGTGCGTTTATCAGCAGCGAATATGAGTCAGGGGGCGCGGCCTTTATTTCGAGGTGGAACCTTTTTCAAGTGGGAACTTTTAGATTCAAAAATCTCTACGTAACTGAGGTAACTGGGCGAGTCTAGAGGAGGCCCCGTGAATACCTCTGTAGCTTGATGTTGTGGAACTTGACCTAACCAACATCTCAGAACCCTTTGCCTCAATGCTCCGAGAACTCTCGAGCTTGTCGGTTAGGGATGAAATCGAACTTACTCAAATTCCCTCTCCTGCCGGTATTGCACCCGAGTCGATCGCTATTTCTGCTGAAATTGTGCACGAAACAGCCTCCGATCATGGGGTTTCTCGTTTGGTTTTTTGTCGTAACCCTGAAATCCCCGAGGGTTGGAACTCTGAGTTTCGAATTATTGGATACGCAAAGTCGCCCATTGAGCTTGAGATGGCAAAGGATGACTACACGGCGGCCTTGCCTTGGGAGTGGCTGAAGGACTCTCTAGCAGCCGAGAAGGCCGGCTTTGCCCACGAGGCTGGAACCACGACTACAGTTATCTCCACAGGGCACGGAGCGCTAATCGCGCAACCGCAGCACGCTGAGCTTGAAATTCGAGCCAGCTGGGCCCCGACGTCGTTCGATTTGGCGTCACACCTAATGGGCTGGATAGAGCTTTTAGCGCTCATTTCAGGCCTGCCACCGAAAGACAGCAAAGTTATGAGAATTAGTTGAATTTAGACACCCCAAGACGTCCAGTTGTTCAAGTCGTCGATCAAGAATCACTTGAAGAAATGCTAGAAGCTTTAAAGCAAAACACGGACACACTTGCCATTGACACCGAAAGAGCTAGTGGTTTTCGATATTCCCAGCGCGCATACCTGGTCCAGATTGGTTTGGCTGCCGGTTCGATTTACCTGATTGACCCAGTAGCCCTAGATGACACCTCCCCCGGCTGGAACGAACTCGTGGCTAAAGAGATAAACAGCAGGAGTTGGCTACTGCACGCTGCGACGCAGGACATTCCCTGCCTGACAGAGCTCGGCTTTGCAAGCGAAACAATAATCGACACCGAACTGGCAGCGCGGCTGGCAGGTTATGAAAAAGTTGGACTCGGATCTATGGTCACGGAACTACTTGACCTTGAGCTTGCAAAAGAACACTCTGCTTCGGACTGGTCAATACGGCCTCTGCAAGCTTCGCTGCTAAATTATGCGGCGCTCGACGTAGACGTATTGCACGATCTTTGGGCCGAAATTGAAAAGAGTCTCGAGTCCCAGTCCAAGAGCCAGTGGGCGAAAGAGGAATTCGCAGCCCTCCAGAACTTTCGACCCAAGCCAATTGCCCAAGAGCCGTGGAGGAACCTCCCGGGACTAAGCCGAGTCAAAGACCAAGTGAAACTTAAGGCTGCCGCTGCGCTATGGCTGGCCCGCAACGAGATAGCGATTGAATCAGACCTTGCTCCTGGGCGTCTGATCCCAGACCGCTCCATAATGGCGGCGATCGACAAAGTACCCAGGTCCAAGCACGAACTGTCCCAGAACAAGTTGTTTCAGGGACGAGCCTCTAGGTCCATGCTGTCAGTGTGGTGGGAGGCAATAGAAGGATCAAAGAATCTTGAGATCCTGCCGGCGCCAGAGCACACCGGCGCACTTCCGAACCACAAGAGCTGGGAAAAAAGATTTCCAGAGGCACACGTCAGACTAAAGCTCGTAAGAGAGCTCATAATGGCCAAGGCAACCGAACTGGTCGTTCCAGTAGAAAATCTTTTGACGCCTGAATTTTTGAGAAGAGTTTGCTTCGAGCCCGAAAGTGAAATAGCTGCGCAACTCGAGAAACTAGGAGCACGGCCGTGGCAGGTTGAGATTGTGGCTGAGCTTATTGAAGAGGGTCTTGCGTCAGCTGAGGCTGAGAACTCTCATCCTCAAACGCCTTAGCGTACGGAACCTTTGACCCAAGAACCTGCGCGACAATATCTCTCGCTATCGACTTGGCCGTAAGCCCCAATCGCTCCAGTATCTCTGAACGCTCAGCGTGCTCTAAGAACTCGGCCGGAACACCAACCTCGCTAAGAGCAGTATCAACTTCATTCGCTCTTAGCTCCTGTCGAACTCTAGAACCAAAGCCCCCGGTCTTTAGTCCATCCTCGATTGTCACGACCAACCGGTGATCCTTAGCCATCTCGACAAGGTCCATGTTTATGGGCAAGATCCATCTTGGGTCCACAACCGTGGCACCAATCCCTTGACTTGCCAAGAGATCGGCCACATCGATTGCAACCTGGGCAAAACTACCCACTCCAACGATGAGTACGTCCTTGCTTGCGGCCTGCTTTAGAACGTCAACGCCATTTGCTGTCCGCAGAATGGCATCTATCGACTTTGGAACGGCACCCTTTGGAAAACGGATAACGCTCGGAGCATCATCGATCGCGATTGCCTCTCTGAGGCCTTCTTGAAGCCGTTCTTTATCCCTCGGCGCCGATATGTGGATTCCGGGGACCATCTGCAGAAGCGGAATGTCCCAAACGCCGTGGTGGCTGGCGCCATCCGGGCCAGTTATGCCGGACCTGTCAAGCACGAACGTGACTCCGGCTTTGTGAAGAGCGACGTCCATGAGGACTTGATCAAAGGCACGGTTTATGAAAGTCGAATATATTGCAACGACTGGATGGAGTCCCCCGAAGGCCATTCCTGCCGCCGCTGCCACTCCGTGCTGTTCCGCAATTCCAACGTCAAAAACGCGGTCCGGAAAGTGACCGGCAAATTTATCCAAACCAACCGGAATCATCATCGCTCCAGTGATCCCTACGACTCTTGAATCGGCTTTTGCTATTTCGAGAATTTCATCCGCGAAAACTTCGGTCCATGGGGTCGAGCCATTGCTCGGCATCGGCATCCCAGTCTCTGGATTAATCTTGCCAACCGCATGGAATTGGTCGGCCTCATCCTTAATAGCAGGATCGTAACCCTTGCCCTTTTGGGTAATGGCATGGACAACGGCCGGTCCCTGGTGCGCCTTGGCTCTGGCGAGCGTCTTTTCAAGAGCTAGCAGGTCATGCCCATCTACTGGGCCAAAATACTTTATGTCTAAGTTTGGAAAGATTCCGCCGAAATTACCAGGACCAAACAAGGAGTGAAGTCCGGCACGAGTTGAATCAAAAACGGCCCTACCCAGCGGGCCGAGACGGTAAAAAATCTTTCTGGATAGCGAATAACTGGCGTTATAAAGATTGTTAGTTCGAATCGACTCAAGACGATGAGCCAAGCCACCCATGGTCGGTGCATACGATCGACCATTGTCATTCACGACAATCACCAAGTTGCGGTCATTGTCGTCGGTTATGTTATTCAGTGCCTCCCAAGACATGCCTCCGGTCAGAGCGCCGTCGCCAATTACTGCTACGACATGCCTGTCGTGCTGGTTGGTTGCCTTATAAGCCCTTGAAATGCCATCTGCCCAGCTGAGAGAGGAGGAAGCATGTGATGACTCTACGATGTCGTGTTCGCTCTCAGAACGCTGTGGGTAGCCGGCGATGCCGTCCTTTTGGCGAAGAGTGGAAAGGTCCCTGCGGCCGGTGAGTAGCTTGTGGACATAACTCTGATGACCGGTGTCGTAAACTATCGAATCCTTGGGCGATTCAAAAATCCTATGAAGTGCGACTGTTATTTCAACGACGCCCAAGTTAGGACCCAAGTGACCACCAGTTTTTGAAACTGAATCGACTAGGTGTTCCCTTATTTCCTGGCACAATTCCACCAACTGCGTCGATGAAAGAGCCTGGAGGTCACTCGGAGATTCGATTCCTGCTAAAAGACTCATGCGTTTCCCAACATCTGCCAACTTGAAGTATTCCTAGGCGACCAAAGAGCGAAGAACATACTGCAAAATGCCCCCATTGCGGAAGTAGTCAGCTTCACCCGGAGTGTCGATGCGAACCACCGCATCAAATTCGATAACTGGCTTATCTTCAGCGGAGTGAGATGTCGGCTTGGCCACCACGTGGACAGTTTTGGGTGTCTTGCCATTGTTGAGCTCTTCAATTCCCGTGAAGTCAAACTCTTCAGTTCCATCAAGACCAAGACTGGCTGCGTGCTGTCCTGTCGGGAACTGCAGCGGAAGAACGCCCATACCGATGAGGTTACTTCGGTGGATACGCTCAAAACTCTCTGCAATCACTACCTTGATGCCTAAAAGACTAGTTCCCTTTGCGGCCCAGTCCCTGGAAGATCCAGAGCCGTACTCTTTTCCAGCAATTGCCACCAGTGGCGTGCCGGCTGCACGGTAATTTTCAGCCGCATCATATATGAAACTTTGAGCACCTTCGTCGGTCGTGAAGTCTCGGGTATAGCTTCCCTCAACATCGTCGAGCAGCTGATTACGCAGTCTGATGTTTGCAAAGGTTCCACGAATCATAACTTCGTGATTCCCGCGACGGGAACCGTAGGAATTAAAGTCCACTCGTCCAACGCCTTTTTCCATCAAGTAGATACCAGCGGGCGAATCGGCTTTAATCGAACCGGCAGGCGAGATGTGATCGGTGGTGACCGAGTCGCCAAGCAATACAAGTGCCCTAGCCGCGTGCACATCAGTAACGGGCGACGGCGTAAGGCTCATCCCGTCGAAGTACGGGGGCTTCCTCACGTACGTAGAATCGCTGACCCAATCAAATAACGCTCCCTCAGGTGTTGGCAGTGACTGCCATCTGCTGTCCCCATCGAAGACGGACGCGTACTGAGTGGTAAACATGTCGGAGTTGATTGAGCTATCAATCGTGTCCTGCACCTCGCCAGGTGTTGGCCAGATATCCTTCAGGAAAACATCATGCCCATCGTGATCCAAACCGAGTGATTCAGTTTCGAAGTCAAAGTCCATGGTTCCGGCCAATGAATAGGCGATGACCAAAGGAGGAGACGCCAAATAATTCATCTTGACATCGGGATTTATTCGTCCCTCAAAGTTTCGGTTTCCGCTTAGGACAGCCGTTACAGCTAGGTCACCCTCATTGACCGCCGCTGAGATTTCGTCAGCGAGTGGACCGGAGTTTCCAATACACGTGGTGCAGCCATAACCAACTAGCTGGAAACCCAGCTGGTCCAAAGACTCCGTTAGGCCCGCCTTTTTGTAGTACTCAGTCACGACTTTGGAGCCCGGTGCCAAGGATGTCTTTACCCATGGTTTTGCTGACAGGCCCTTTTCAACAGCTTTCTTCGCCAGCAGCCCGGCGGCTATCATCACCGACGGGTTTGAGGTGTTGGTACAAGAGGTAATTGATGCGATAGTCACGGCGCCGTGGTCAAGCTGATAGTCCTTGCCCTTCACTGGCACTGGAGCACTGAACGATGGCGCATAGCTCTTCAAATCACGCTCAAAAGAAGCCTTGCTTGTGGAAAGTTCAACCCGGTCTTGAGGGCGCTTGGGCCCGGCGATTGAAGGTACAACCGTCGACAGGTCCAGCTCTAGATATTCGCTGAACTCAGGCTCTTGACTTGGGTCATGCCACATTCCCTGCGCTTTGGCGTAAGTCTCCACTAGGGCTATTTCGTCTGCATCACGGCCTGTGATGCGCAAATAATCGAGAGTCACATCATCGATTGGAAAAATTGCGACAGTCGAACCAAATTCTGGAGACATGTTTCCGATGGTTGCGCGATTAGCCAAAGGCACGCTGGCAACGCCATCGCCGTAAAATTCGACAAACTTGCCAACGACTCCATGGTTACGAAGCTGCTGAGTAATTGTCAGCACGACATCCGTAGCCGTCGCCCCAGTCGGGATTTCCCCGGTTAGCTTGAAACCAACAACCTTTGGAATAAGCATGGAAACTGGCTGCCCCAACATTGCGGCCTCGGCTTCGATTCCGCCAACACCCCAACCGAGAACACCCAGTCCGTTGACCATCGTCGTGTGTGAATCTGTTCCCACGCAGCTATCGGGATATGCAACTAACTCACCGTCAACCTCACGTGTCATCACTGTCCTAGCCAGGAACTCAATGTTCACCTGATGGACGATACCTGTCCCCGGCGGGACAACTTTAAAGTTGTCGAACGCGGTCTGACCCCAACGTAAAAACTGGTAGCGCTCACTGTTGCGCTGATATTCAAACTCAACATTTCGCTCAGCCGCGTCCGGAGATCCAGACACATCCGCCACAACACTGTGATCGATTACCATCTCGGCTGGAGTCAATGGGTTGATGCTTTGTGGGTCACCACCAAGTTCCTGAACTGCCTCGCGCATGGTTGCTAGGTCGACAATGCAAGGAACACCCGTGAAATCCTGCATGATCACTCTGGCAGGGCTGAATTGAATTTCAGTGTCTGGTTCCTTGCTTGGATCCCATGACACTAGGGCGTCGACGTGAGCCTGGGTGACGTTCAAACCATCTTTGGTGCGAAGCATGTTTTCAAGGAGAATCTTCAGGCTGTACGGAAGTTTTTGAACCTCTAAGTCAGCCATGCTGAAGTACTTATAAGTCTTGTTGCCGACAGTTAGATTGCTAGCGCTTGAAAAATGGGACATCAACTCAACTCCTAGAAGGTTACCCCTCTAATCTACCCTCAATTGGGTTGGCAATGCGCCTCAGTAGAATCCAGGTGAGAGCCAACAAGCCGGCGTAGGCCGGAGCACCCATAACGACCCGAGATGCGGCCAGGAGCTCAACCTGACCAGAGAAATACAACGGCAACTGAACTGCGAGCCGAGCTAAGAAAAACCCAACCCAAACTAAAGTCACCGTTCTAAGCCTAGAAAAAACCGCCTTGTTGCTTCGCCAATTTGCCAAGCCAAACAACAACTGGGCCCCGTAACCCATGACAGGTCTTCGAATCAAAACCGAGACTAAAAACACCAAGGCATATGCTCCGTTAGTAAAGAAGCCAGGAACAAAGTAGTCCGCCGCTTGTCCGCCATCGCGAAGTGCTAAGAAGGCTGCAAAAGCAATCGCCGCGGCGCCTACTGCCGCCTGCACTATGGATTTGCGCTGCCCAAGGCGAATGGCAATGAATAAAGCCGAGCTTGTGGCAGCTACACCCACGGCTGCTATGGCTTCGCCGGTTACAGCAAAAACGATAGAGAAAAGCGTTGCCGGAAGTATCGCTTCGGCAATCCCTAGTGGCCCTCCGATTCCTGCCAGTAATGACTGGCGATTTAGATCAAAACCGTTTTCGCCTTTTTCTATGCCAAGCCGTCTAGCAACCGCATCCGGATCACTCATCTTTATCACTCACTGGCAACCTCAGCGGCAAGAGTTCGCCCGGAGGCATTGCAATGTCTCCACGACTGACCGCAGCCGAGCGAAATGTCGACACGAGGCGAGCATAAACGTCCTCGCTAATTGTGGAGGAAGAAATGACTCCTCGAAGGAACCACCTCGGACCATCTACACCAATGAACCTGGTGGGACGAGAGATAGTTTTGTCTCCGCTCTTAGCGGGAACGCTGCCCCTGAGCTCTTGACCCAAAATTCCTTCGACAGGCTCCACCGATCCGCCTTGCGATGCAATGCCCTGAATCAGCGCTGACATGGTCGCCTCCCAAAGCCCATCAGATTTTGTTGACGCAAAAGCTTGGAGTTGCAGCCGGTGTCCCTCGATTTCGACGGTTAGAGCTACTACCTTCTTGCTTGTATCGTCTATGTCAGCGCGGATTTGCATGTCCTGACGAGGCGCTAATCTGATGGAACCAAAATCTAGATACGGTGTGAGAACCCCGATTTCGGAGATATCGAATGGACCAGCTGTATCTCTGTCCACAGGGCTTGATTTTGACATTATGACCTCCCGCTGGAACCAAATCCGCTTTCACCGCGACTTGATTCAGGCAATTCACCAACCGCGACAAAACGCGCTCTTTCGACCTTCTGGAACAACAACTGTGCGATGCGATCGCCAATTTCAATCGCGAAATCCTCGGAGGAGGTGTTCAGCAGCGTCACCATAATCTCTCCGCGATAACCCGCATCCACCGTTCCCGGTGAGTTTAATACGGTAATTCCGTGCTTTGCCGCCAGCCCACTTCTGGGGTGAACAAGGCCCACATAACCATCGGGCATCGCGATCTTTACGCCAGTAGGTACAAGCATGCGCTCGCCCGCACTAATCACGAGTTGATGAGTCGAACGAAGATCGCAGCCGGCGTCTCCCGGCTTTGCGTAAATCGGCTCGAAGCCGTCCTGAGCAATTATTAGCACTTCCAAATCCATGCCTAGAGCGTAATGTATTCCTGTGCCTACCAATTCTTATTTCGAACGCCTGTACCCCTCAGTGGGATTTTTAGTTGCCATGAGCCTGTCTGCTCCGCTGGTCCTGTTGTCACTGCTACCTGTGTCACAGCCTGTGGCCATAGTCATGGCCGTCCTGGTTCCCATTGGCCTCGCACTTCTATCCATCTTCACGGCCCCCATTATTCAAGTCTCGGAAAGTATCCGCGTTGGCAGGATAAACGTTCCTTTGAATGCTTTAGGTGAAGCAATCGGTTTAGAAGGAGAAAGAATGAAGACGGAGCGCGGCCCGGGCCTCAGCCCCGCGGCTCAATTTGTCATAAGAGGGGATATAAAATTCATGGTAAAAGTTGCCGTTACAGATCCCAACGACCCTACGGCCTACCTACTAATAAGCACTAGAAATCCCGCGGAGCTAGCCAGCGCAATCAATGCAAACGGCAGCTGAGCGCGGCTTTGAAGCACGCTGCTGATGCGGTTTAACTAGAAAACATGTCGTACAAGTGAATTCGTTTTCCTGAAGTGGTAACACAACGACTTCAAGTTCCTCGTTAACCACATCCGGCATCGTGAAGCCGTCGATGTTGTCAACATCATCTTCACCGCCTGAACCCTGAGAAGGGCCGCGTTCCTTTATGGCGTCAAGGGACTCAGTGTCATCATCCGTCTTTCGAGTTGCATCGTAATCCGTTGCCATTCTGTCCAGCCTCTCCGTGCCTCTGCGCGTGAACTATGCCCTAGGAATTGATATTACGCAAACTAGGCTCGCCGCAACACAAAATCCGTTACGAAACTCACCGAGGCAAATAAACCAACAACACGCCCGAAGTGCAACACTTCTTAGCTAGGAGGCATTCATGAACCTAAGATTCGTAGCCAGAGACGGCGACGCCATCATTCTCGAGTCAGACCAGGGAGAACGCTTTCAGGTCCTCATCGACGAATCGATGAGGGACGCGCTCAAGAACAACCCGCGAGTGTCCGGAGCAGACTTCAGCCCTAAATTGGTCCAAGATCTAATCAGGGCCGGCCTCGGCATCGAGGAAGTCGCCGCTGAGGTTGGTCAGGAAGTGAATGCAATTAGCCCATTCGCCGCCCCGATACTGGATGAGCTTCGATATGTCTTAGATGCGGCTCTCGAAACCGAGGTGAGTGACGGCGTAAGCATGATGCGTTTTCAAGACCTGGTCGCACGCACCGACTCCTCGGCAACCTTCAGGGTTTTAAAAACTGATGGAATGTGGCACGTTCACGCGGCAGGCGAATCGCTGATGACTTGGAAATTCGACCCTCGTACCAGAAGCATCGAGCCCACCAATCTAGAAGCTCAAAACGCGTCAAGACAACAATCGCGAAGAGACGTCGTCTCGCCAGCGATCCATCAAGCAATCCCGGTCGAGGATTCGGCGATGAAAGACATGTCAACCCCAGAGGTAATCGAGAACCCAGAGGATTTTGAACGAACCGCATCCGTCCACAGCCTTGTCGAAGAACTAAGGACCCGGCGCAAGCAGGCGGACCTGAAACCAGCAACGGCGAAAGGTAGGGCATCTCTTCCAAGCTGGGATGAGATTGTTCTGGGTACTACTAACTCAGAACCCAATTCGGATTAGTGGCACCCTAATTTCAGCCGGTGACAGCGAGCCGTGATGCGCAATCATGTCAAAACTTCTGCTCTTAAAATACTTAGAGTGATAGAGCGTGAAATCAGACTTGGCAAGAAGCATTAGCTCTGGTAATCGATCTCTGGCCGGCTGCAAGACTTCACCAAACCAGTTAGCGACAATTGCTTCTTCGGTCCTTACGGCATCGAATGCGTAGCTGAAAGGCTCGAGGTCAGCAACAACTTGGTCGACAGCTCCAATGTCGTCAAGGTAGACATAATTCACCCTCGTGTCTCCCCCGACAAATTGCACAGAACCGCTCTTGTCATAAGAATCATCGAGTACCAATTGCCTGGGCTTTGAAGTTTCGATCATTCCGTGATCCGCCGTTATCACAACACCCGTGTCCTTTGGTACCTGCTCGCAGAAAGACCTAAGCATTGCATCCAGCTCTTCCAGCATCGCCGCCCATCCGGAACTAGACCAACCATTCTGATGGCCGAATTTGTCGAGTTCGGGAATGTAAAGATAAGTGAGCGATTGTTGCTTTGAATTTACAATCGCCCTTGCGGCTTCGAACTTTTCCTGCCAAGTGTTGGCGGCTACGAAGTTTGCGTCTCGCATTGTTGCCTCTGTGTAGCCAGTGTCGCGGTATTCAG
The DNA here is from genome assembly GCA_913057795.1 of uncultured Aquiluna sp. Classification (GTDB taxonomy): domain Bacteria; phylum Actinomycetota; class Actinomycetes; order Actinomycetales; family Microbacteriaceae; genus Aquiluna. Next base: position 26,089 of record CAJXOD010000010.1, on the reverse strand, counting down.
AAGCCGCAACAACGTTGCACTGCAATCCCAGAGCCAATGCTCGCTCGGAAACAGTCTGGCGTGGTTGCCAAACTCTTGGATCCGTGCGCTCGTTCCATCCGACCAAAAGATTTATTTGCTCGTCGTGTTTTCTATCCCAAACCCGGTGCCCGACTAATCCGTGCTGGCCCGGAGAATCGCCAGTCGCGAAGGAGGCAATGTTTGCACTGGTGGTTGCTGGAAAACCGCATACCGAGATGCTCTTTTTATTAAGCAAGCTATTGAGCCAGGGGGCGTGTCCACTTCGCTGCATTATCTGCTCAGCACCAAGACCGTCAATCAAGATGACAATCACCTTTTGCTTATGACTCAAGTTCAAGGGATTAGTAAGACCCTGCAACGATAGAAGCCCAGATGTGAACACGTTGCGAATGTTCCCTAAAGCGTTGGGGACAGCGGGTAAAGTCAAAGGCACCCCACAAGTTTCGCACAGCTAGGACTCATGACCGATACATCAGAACGAATTGTAGACATTGATGTCTCTGCAGAAATGCAAGAGAGTTTCCTGGAGTACTCCTACTCGGTTATTTATTCAAGAGCGCTCCCGGATGCTAGGGACGGCCTAAAGCCCGTGCAGCGACGAATTATTTACCAAATGGGCGAAATGGGACTCAAATCTGACCGCGGTCATGTGAAGTCGGCCAGAGTCACCGGTGAAGTGATGGGTAAATTACACCCTCACGGTGACCAGGCAATCTACGACGCTCTAGTGAGGATGTCTCAGACGTTTTCACTGCGCCTGCCCCTGATTGACGGTCACGGAAACTTTGGAAGCCTTGACGACGGTCCCGCCGCCGCGAGATACACCGAGGCCCGCCTTGCAAAAGCTGCCGAGGCGCTAAATCAGAGCCTCGATGAGGACGTAGTCGACTTCACACCAAACTACGATGCCCAGCTAACTGAGCCCTCAGTGCTACCCGCCGCCTTCCCAAACCTCCTAGTTAACGGCGCCAGCGGCATTGCCGTAGGTATGGCCACCAACATGCCGCCACACAACTTGAGAGAGGTCGTTGCGGCACTGCACTTGCTGATTAACAACCCCGAGGCATCTCTAGACCAAATCATGGAAGTTCTCCCCGGTCCGGATCTGCCCACCGGCGCCGTGGCCCTCGTCGGAGAGGGCCTTAGAGAGGCGTATCAGACCGGAAGAGGTACGTTTCGCACTCGAGCGAAAATCTCGGTCGAGATGGTTGGCCCACGGCGCACAGGACTAGTGCTGACTGAGCTTCCCTACCTGGTTGGCCCAGAAAGAGTCATAGAGAAAATACGGGACGCTGTTACCTCAAAGAAACTTGAGGGAATCCACAACGTTGTCGACCTAACCGATCGTGAAAACGGACTGCGTCTAATCATTGAACTGAAAACCGGATTCGATCCTGCCTCCGTCATCGATGCTCTCTACCGATTGACGCCCATCGAGGAAAGCTTCGGCATAAATAACGTTGCGCTAGTCGAAGGCCGGCCACAGCAAATGCCACTAAAAGCTCTTCTCGAGGTTTACCTCAAGCACCGAATTAGCGTTACTACTAGACGGAGTAAAAACCGATTAGACCGCAGAATGGGCAGGCTCCACCTGCTTGACGGCCTGGCGATTGCGGTACTGAACATCGACGAAATTATAGAAGTCATTAGAACTTCTGACACGGCCGATGCTGCTCGCGATCGACTAAGAACAGTATTTGATCTATCAGAGCTGCAATCGGACTATATTCTGGAACTCCGGCTTCGAAGGCTGACCAGATTCAGCCTTATTGAGCTAGAGACAGAGGCCGACACCTTGCGAAAAGAAATCGCAAACCTCCAGCAACTCCTAAGTAGCGATGAACTTGTAAAACGACTGGTGTCCAAAGAGCTTGACGAGGTAGCAGAGGAATTTGGAGATGCTAGGCGAACTCAATTGATCGATTCAGAGGGAATCACTATTTCTCGAAAGCCAGTTCAGGTAACTCAACTCGAGGACTCCCCCGCAACGGTAACCCTAGACACAATGGGCAATCTTTTCCGCACCGAGCCTGCATCTCATTCAGGATCGGGAAGGTCCCTCACTACTTCACTTAGGAAAGACGTTGGCCTAGTTACTTCCAAGGGGCGAATAATAAGAGTGCACGTTTCCGATTTACCTGCCCTGTCAGCTGGTGTTTCGACAAATGCTTCTAGTGCCGACAAATTTCTTGGGCTGTCCAGTGAATCAGTCGTCGGCTTAGCGGACTGGTTGAGTGACGCAACCTACGCGATTGGAACAACTAACGGTGTTGTGAAGAGACTAACCGGACCATTCCCTGACAAAGAAGAGACCGAAGTGATTGGGCTAAAAGATGGTGACAAGATTGTCGCCTTCACGGTCGCCGAGAATGACTCGGAGCTTTGCTTCGTGACAAGCAACGCGAATCTGCTGATCTTCCCAGCATCATCGGTGCGACCTCAAGGGCTGAGCGCTGGCGGCATGTCGGGAATTACTTCGACTGAATCACGGGTGATCAGTTTCGGCGTAGTCGATTCGGACTCTCATCTTGTAACAGCTGCGAACTCGTCGTTGGCCCTAGGTTCCACGGATCCAGGCGCCATAAAAGTTACCCCAGTTGCCAACTACCCGAGAAAAGGTAGAGGAACCCAAGGTGTTAGATGCCAGCGCTTCCTGAAAAATCAGGACCAGCTGTATTTTGCAGGCCTTTGCTCGAAGAGCCCAGTGCTGCTAAACCTGGATGGTTCAGAAATGGCGGCGGTAGAGATAGACCAACGCAGGGACGGCAGCGGAGTAGCTGCCGATGACTACCTAGCTGCAGCCTTCTAAGCGTCGATTTTCTCTCTGTCAAAATCGTCCGCCGAGTCAACGATAAAGTCGCGCCTAGGAGCCACTTCATTACCCATGAGCAACTCAAAGGTTCGCTCTCCGGCTGCTGCGTCGACGGCAGTGATGCGTCGTAGCATGCGGTTCGAGGGTTGCATCGTCGTCTCAGCAAGCTGATCAGCATCCATCTCGCCGAGGCCCTTATATCGCTGAATAGGCTGCTTATACGTCTTGCCGGCCTTCTCCAGACTTTTTAGAAGGTCAGTCAACTCTTGCTGTGAGTATGTGTAGATGACCTCTTTATTACGGCCCGCAGTTTCCACCCGATGCAATGGAGGAACAGCAGCGTAAACCCTGCCGGCTTCGACCAGTGGTCGCATGTAGCGGAAAAATAGCGTTAGAAGCAATGTGCGAATGTGTGCACCATCCACATCAGCATCGCTCATAAGAATAATTTTTTCGTATCGAACCTGCTCTAGATCGAAAGTTCGACCAGATCCCGCACCGAGAACCTGAATGATTGCTGCACATTCGGCATTCGACAGCATGTCGGACAGAGACGCCTTCTGGACGTTTAGGATTTTCCCACGAATAGGAAGTAATGCCTGAAAGGCCGAGTCGCGCGCAAGTTTAGCTGTTCCCAAGGCACTGTCACCCTCAACGATGAAAAGCTCGGAACCAACGGTGGCGCTGCCGCGACAATCCACAAGCTTGCTAGGAAGCGATGACGATTCAAGGGCGTTTTTTCTGCGCTGTGTGTCCTTCAAGCTCCGCGCACTAATCCGCGTCTTGGCCTCGCTGACTACTTTGTCTAGGAGAGCATCAACTTCGGCTTTTGTGCCACGGATCTTGCCGGCAAGAAGCTCATCGGCCCATTTAGCGACCGAGTTAGCCACGATGGCCTTTATGGCAGGAGTACCCAGCGTCTCCTTTGTCTGACCTTCGAACTGTGGCTCCGGAAAACTGACTGACACAACCGCAGTCAGGCCCGCCATGACATCGTCGCGCTCAATCTTTAGAGAGGTTGCCTTTAGTCGTCTCGCATTTGCCTCGATCGCAGTCCTAAATGACTTAAGTAAGGCTTGTTCGAAACCGGTCAAGTGAGATCCGCCCTTGGGCGTCGAGATTATGTTTACAAAAGACTTGACCCTCGTATCAAAACCACTTCCCCATCGTAAGGCGATGTCCACAACACATTGTCGCTCGACCTCTTTGCTCTTCATCGAGCCGGAGTTTTCGTCTAATACCGGAACCGTCTCGCGAAAACTTGTCGTTTCCTGGATGCGGCGAGTGGCCAAGACTGGTCCATCGGCCGCTAGATACTCAACGTATTCGGTAATGCCGCCCTCGAACACAAACTCTTGGCTGATATTCGAGAGTTCATCGTGAACGCTGAGGACTAATCCAGGAACCAGAAAAGCGGTCTGTCTTAGACGGCCCTCTAGATCCTGCATCTGAAAATCCGCACCCGGCTCAAAGATTTGGACGTCTGGCCAATACCGGACCCTGGTGCCGGTCTTCGACTTGGAAACCTTGCCAATCACCTGAAGCTCGCTCTGTTCAACAAAAGGTGCAAAGTCCGCCTCTGGCCCGTCACCCGCGAACAATCCCGGTTCGCCCCTGTGGAAGGACATGGCCCAAGTTTGACCGGCGCGGTCCACCTCAACGTCAAGACGGGAGCTCAAAGCATTAACTACGGATGCGCCAACCCCGTGCAATCCACCAGAGGCCCCATAAGAACCGCCACCAAATTTACCTCCGGCGTGCAGCTTGGTAAAGACGACCTCTACTCCCGTTAGTCCAGTTCTAGGTTCTATGTCGACCGGCACTCCCCGGCCGTCATCTTGAACAGTGATAGAACCGTCGGTATGAATAACAACACCGATTGACTTGCCGTGTCCAGCAAGAGCTTCGTCGACAGAGTTGTCAATTATTTCCCATAGACAGTGCATGAGCCCGCGGCCGTCGGTCGAACCGATATACATGCCTGGTCTTTTTCTAACTGCCTCAAGTCCCTCAAGGACTGAAAGGTGTCTCGCTGAGTAATCATCCACCCCGAAACAATAACCCCGCTTGACATTAGTAGCACTACGCCACTTCGCCGTAAGAGAAACTGGCAGCAGATGTCACGTGTATTACGGCCAACCATGCTTTAATAAAGGAATGGAAAACATGACAGAAACTTCGAAGCTATTGGTTAGTGACCGCTGCGACGTTTGCGGAGCTCAGGCATACATGCGAGTTCAGCTAGCAGGCGGAGAGTTGCTGTTTTGTGCACACCACGGAAATGCCAACAAGGCAAAACTAGAGCCAATCACCCTAGGATGGCACGACCAAAGCGCTGACCTAAACCAGGCCTAGACCAAGCCTTAGAAAAGCTGCCAGCTACAAGAATCTTGAGCAGCATTGTTCAGGCACTTTATTTAGTGATGAGTCGGCGCCAGTTCTCTAATGCTTTCGACCCAGTTCTTCATCTTCGGTTCCCAATCGGCCGAGGTGCCACCGCAGGCAAGAAGCATCTGGTCCAGCAGAGTTGGGTTCTTAGCCAGAATAGGCCCGAACAGCGTTGTCGCAATAAAGTCGCCGCTCCGAACGAAATCTAGGTCCAGTATCGAGCTATTTCGATAACCGAGAACCGGTCCGGCCTCATCTGTAACTAGAGTTCTGAACTCGCTGACGACAGATCCCCGTTTTGGAGTTTCAAGCCAATCCACCTCAGAGGCAAGAAGCTCATAGCTTGAACCAATAACCAGAGTTGGCAGTCCATTTGCGTGTCTGGCCTGAAGGGCTGGGGCTAAATCTAAAAGCTCTTTTCCGTATTCTCGAAGTGCCGCGCGACTTGCATCGCCCACTAGGACAAAGTCAGCCGATGCCAATTCACTAACCTCATCAAATGAGACGGATTGCTGGCCTAGAAAGAACTTCAGGACCGATAAGTTCCCCTGATCACCGTTGTTGTCAAAATATTCTTTATGAAAACTAAAAAAACGAGTCACTTGGCTAGCCCCCAATGTCTTCTCACGCGACGCATTGCATCTGCGCTAAACAAGACAGTATGCCCCGTCCCTGATAGCGCTAGGAAACTGTCTGCCGCAGCGCTAGCATCTTGAATCACAGCGCCAACCTCAACGCCGGCAAAGGCCAATCGCAGAGACAGTTCATGCGCGTTGAAACCTCCAACGATGTCTACCCTTTTCACTCTTGAAAAATCGACTGTCCACAGCCAACTCGGATCATGAATGTCTCGCCCGGCCATAAACATGAGTGGAGTCTGGTCCGGCAACAGCTCATCGAGGTTCAACTGGAAACTAGTCGGATTCTGAACCAAGCGGATAGTCACGTCGACGCCGGCAACTTCAACTCTTTCGTTTCGAGCAAAGACTGGTTTTAGTTCCATGAGTACAGCACGAATAATGCTCTCGGACGGCTCAATCAATTGATACAAGGCGGCCACAGCGGCCGACAGGTTCAGCGCCTGATGCTCTGGCAAACTCGTTGTTTCAAATCTAGTCTCAGCCTCTGAGTGCAAGACAATGCCGCCATGCCCGACTTCGGCGAAAACCGGAATAGTCGGGTGAGAACCGAAATTCAAGGCGTAAACCGCCTTTGGAGTGTTGACTGTCCCCCTCGACACCCCGAACCCAAAGACAGGGATTTCGAATTCCAACTGAGCCAGATTCTTATCATCCACGTTTAGGACAACTGCCTTTGCTGCCGAACCTATTTGTTTCAGCATTGCAATGACATCATCAGGGTCACTGAATCTATCTAGTTGATCCGAAAGCACGTTGGTCAGTACCGCTAATCGAACCTCGAGTTCCCTAGCTAGGACTGCGCCGTGACCCTCGTCTAATTCCAACACCGCTATGTCACAGTCCAACTGTCCACGCCAATTACTCTGCTTCAACACCGACGCAACAAGGCCCTGCCTAATGTTTGCTGTGCTGCTATTAGTAAAGACGCGAAGACCGTGTGTTTCCAGCAAGGTGACTAAGTAGCTAGTTGTCGAGGACTTTCCCGCTGAACCGGATACGACAACCAGGCCATGATCCAGAGCGCGAAGAGCATTCGAGAGAAGATTTGGGTCTAATTTATTTGCTACTACTCCTGGAAGTGCTGAGCCTCCACCTGGCCGGACTAAACGAACGAGAAAACGCAAAAACTTCCCGATCAAGACCGCCAGGATGGCACGCATTTAACCGTCCAGGTAGTCGCGAAGAAGTTGTGATCTAGAAGGGTGTCGAAGCTTCGACATCGTCTTGGATTCGATTTGCCTGATGCGCTCTCTAGTCACGCCAAATTTTTCACCGATCTGGTCAAGAGTCATCTGCACTCCATCACCCAGACCGAATCGAGAGCGAATAACCCCAGCCTCACGGGGATGCAAGCTGTCCAATACCCGCTCTAGTTCCTGTTGAAGCATTGTGAAACCAACAGCGTCGGCTGGCACAACTGCCTCGGTGTCCTCAATCAGGTCACCGAATTCGCTGTCGCCATCCTCTCCCAAAGGAGTAGAAAGTGAGATTGGCTCCCTGCCGTACTTTTGGACCTCTACAACCTTTTCAGGCGTCATGTCTAATTCAGCGGCCAATTCATCTGGAGTCGGTTCTCTACCAAGGTCTTGAAGCAACTGACGCTGAACTCGTGCCAGCTTGTTGATTACCTCAACCATGTGAACTGGGATACGAATAGTGCGCGCCTGATCTGCCATCGCGCGAGTAATTGCTTGCCTGATCCACCAAGTCGCGTAGGTGGAGAACTTAAAGCCCTTGGTGTAGTCGAATTTCTCTACTGCACGAATCAAGCCGAGGTTTCCCTCTTGAATTAGATCCAGGAACTGCATGCCTCGTCCGGTATAGCGCTTCGCCAGTGAGACGACCAGACGAAGGTTGGCCTCCAAAAGGTGAGACTTTGAGCGCTTTCCGTCCTTAACGACCCAGTTCAAGTCTCTGCGATCAGCAGGCGCGAGCTTGCTTTCGGTCGCAAGTTTATCCTCGGCGAACAAGCCGGCCTCGATACGCTTCGCGAGTTCAACTTCCAACTCCGCGTTTAGCAGAGCGACTTTACCGATCTGCTTCAGGTAATCCTTGACAGGATCGGCCGTAGCTCCGGTGATTGCAAGATTTTGAACTGGAATGTCGTCTTCGTCATCGTTGATGACCAGAGCACCCTTAGGTAGCTCAATGGCTGCAGTTATTGGATCTAAGTCGGCATCCAGGCTCAGATCAACAGCTGAAGTCGCCTCCGAGACAATATCCTCCACGGAGTCATCCTTCTTAGCCCTTGGCTTCGCAGCCGTCTTCTTCACAGCAGCCTTAGCTGGTGCGGTGGTAGGCGTCTTTGCAGCAGCCTTAGCTGGCTTGACCGTTGCCTTCTTAGGCTCAGCCTTAGCGACACCTTCTGGTGTGATTTCCTTGGCTTTCGCCTTTGACACTGTTGCGATGATAGACCTCGCTCTTGGGCAGACTTTAAACCCTTGTCAAGTCTTGCGACCTGAAAGGGTTTCGAACAGCAAGTATGCCACTTATTGTTGCTGTGTGTATCAAGATAAGACAATTTCTAGGGATTTTATTCCTCGGTGTCAGTATTTTTTCTCATAGTCGAAAGGTAATTCTCTAGCTCTTCCGTGAGCTCGTCAACACTGCGAGGCTCCCCCGAAGGTTTACTAATTGGAGCCCTCGACGGACCAGAGCCACCGCTTGCGTAACCAGCTTCAAGAGTTTGCACCAATTTACTTAATTCCGGGTTGTCCTCAATCTGGCCCTTGACCTTGGCTTCAAACTTTCCCGCATCGTCCCTTAGCTGATCCGATGGGAATACCAGCCCGGTCGCGGCGCTAATTAGCTCAAGTCCGGTAATCGCAGCATTTGGCACCTCGTTGTCAGCTAAATAGTGAGGAACCAAAAGCACAAACCCAGCAGTGTTCACATTCTGAGCGCTCAACCGAAATTCAAGAAGGTGTGTCACATTACCTGGAACCTGAGTCTGCGGTTTCCACTCTGAAAATCTCTCGATCATGTCCTTACGGTTCCCAGAAACGGTCACACCAACGGGTCTTGTATGAGGAATCGGGAATGGAATGGAATGAACCCACGTGAAATTTGACACCTGGAGGCGTTGAATAATTTCAAGGAGGCTGGCAGCGAATGCCTCCCACTTCAAATCTGGCTCGTAGCCCTCCAAAAGCAAAAAGGGTTGTTGTGCTTCGTCGAACACGAGATGGACTGATAGCGACGGTGGCTCGTAAGACTCAATGTGATCTTTTTCAAAAAAGAGAGCCGGTCGCCTAGATCGATAATCTAAAAACTCATCGTTGTCAAAGCTCAGCACCAATTCGTGATTCAGTTCCGAAAAAAAGTGATCAGACAGCTGAGAAATGGTCGACCCCGAATCGCTAAACCCAGATATCAACGCAACCATCGGCAGTCCAGATGGAATCTCGGCATGTGTAAATTCTTCGTATAGCGGGTTCACCCTTAAAGAGTAACCGACCTAAACTTAGGAACATGCAAAACATCACATTGACCTCAACCCGAACAAACACATTTACTCATCTGGCAGTTCCCAAGACTGCGGGTAATTCAGAAGCCGACTGGTTCGAGTCCTCTGAAACTGACGCTCTTCTCAAATACGGCTCATCAGCAAAGCTGGAGAGCGCTACCCGGGTACCTGGAGCAGATGTGGTTTTGCTAGTAATAGGGTGTGGCGACGCAATCAATTACAGAAATTACGCGGCCGCAGCGGTTAGGGCCTCAAAAGGGATTGCCCACCTAAGTATTGATTTGTCCCAAGCAAGCGCGGAAGAATTATTGCTGGCTGCGGAAGGATGCCTTCTGGGTATGGACACACCGTCTAAGTATAAAAAATCCTCCTCAGACCTCTTGGCAATTGAGCTTGTAGTCGATGAGAAGCTCCTCGGAACAGACATCTCCGAATCCCTGAACCTCGCCAGCCGCATAGTGCAGGCAAGGCAGATAATCAATACGCCGGCCAATGACTTATGGCCCGAAAAACTGGCGGAGATTTGCATTACCGCCAGTTCTGGACTCCCGCTGGAGATAGAAGTCTGGGACGAGGAAAGATTAGCCAAGGAAAACTGCGGCGGAATCCTAGGCGTCGGACAAGGATCAGAGCGTCCGCCGAGACTCATAAAGATGACCTATCGAGGCGGCGGAAAGCACCTAGGACTAGTTGGCAAGGGGATCACCTTTGACACTGGCGGTCTCTCCTTGAAGCCAGCCGAATCCATGGTGGGAATGAAATACGACATGGCGGGAGCTGCAACAGTAATGGCGGCGGTTCTTGCAATTGCTGAGCAAAAATTGGCGCTGGACGTGACGGCGATACTCTGCGTTGCTGAAAACATGCCTTCCGGGCAAGCAACAAGACCTGGCGACGTGTTGACCATGAGAAATGGCAAGACTGTTGAAGTACTAAACACCGACGCCGAAGGCAGATTAGTCATGGCAGATGGTCTGTCATTACTTACCGAGATGAACGTCGACCACATCGTCGATGTCGCTACTTTGACCGGAGCCGCCACGATCGCCCTCGGGAACCGGTATGCCGGCGTAATGGGGCACGGCGAAGCAGTCAGCCTTATTCGAACGGCGGCTGTCGAATCAGACGAGCTGATGTGGGAGATGCCCTTACCAGCCGAACTGAGGCCCCTTCTAGATTCGGACCTTGCAGACCTGACGAACGTAAAGATTGGAAACCGGGCCGGTGGAATGCTTATTGCTGGCTGGTTTCTGAGCGAGTTTGTGAAACCCGAAGCATCTTGGGCGCACTTAGACATTGCCGGTCCAGCGAATAATGACGGTGGCCCTTTCGCTTCCACCCCGAAGGGTGCATCAGGGGTGGCTATTCGCACGCTTGTGCAAATGGCCAAGAACTTGAGTTCTAGCTAAGTAGTAGACTTGGGCTAATAAGCCGCGTTTTTTGGAGTGAATATTGACAGAGCATAATTTTGACCTTGTAATCCTTGGCAGCGGAAGCGGTGGCTATGCGGCCGCCCTGCGTGCAGCCCAACTAGGACTATCAGTCGCCCTCATCGAACGAGACAAACTTGGTGGTACCTGCCTTCACTATGGCTGTATCCCAACAAAGGCGCTCCTTCACTCGGCCGAAGTAGCAGATACCACGAAGGAATCGGCTCACTTCGGAGTAAATGCAACCTTCCAGAACATCGACATGGTTCAGGTGAATAAGTACCGGGATTCCATCGTTGACAAGCTCTACAAGGGCTTGACTGGGCTTGTGGCCTCAAAGAACATAACCTCAGTCCAGGGAGAAGGTCACCTAACTGGACCAAAATCAATCACGGTAGGCACCGAGGTTTACACCGGAACAAATGTTCTTCTTGCTACGGGTTCGGTCGCAAAAACCCTGGGCGTCGAAATCAAGGGACGAGTAATAACTAGCAACCAGGTCCTACAAATGGACTGGGTTCCGGCCAAGGTTGCGATCCTTGGAGGCGGCGTCATTGGCGTCGAATTCGCTTCCATTTGGAGGTCGTTCGGAGCTGAAGTCACCATCATTGAAGGCTTTGACCGACTTGTGCCCAACGAAGACCCCGCAATGAGTAAGGGTCTCGAGCGAGCCTTCAAGAAGCGCGGTATGGAGCTGAAGCTTGGAAACAAGTTCAGCGAAGTAACCCAGGATGAAAATGGCGTTGTAGTCACGCTGGAAAACGGCGACAGCGTTGCCGCTGACCTTCTTCTAGTAGCTGTCGGTCGCGGTCCTAACGCCACAGGCTTTGGATTCGAGGAGCAAGGAATCCAGATGGATCGTGGATTCGTTCTCACCGATGAACGCCTCCAGACAAACCTGCCGGGCGTTTTTGCTGTCGGAGACATGACGCCTGGGCTGCAGCTTGCGCACCGTGGCTTTATGCAAGGAATTTTCGTGGCCGAGGAAATTGCCGGTCTGAAGCCAGTGGTTGTGGACCAAATGGGAATCCCGCGTGTAACTTACTGCGAGCCTGAAATCGCCTCAGTGGGACTAACCGAGGCCCAAGCCAAAGAGAAGTTCGGCGCGGATAAGATTTCCATCTACGAGTACAACTTGGCCGGTAACGGCAAGAGCAACATCCTCGGGACTGCGGGCGTCATCAAGCTGATTCGCGAGGTAGACGGTCCAGTCATCGGATTCCACATGATCGGCTCACGAGCAGGCGAGCAGATTGGTGAAGCACAGCTAATCATCAACTGGGAAGCATATCCGGAAGATGTAGCACCGCTGATCCACGCACACCCAACGATGAACGAGGCTATTGGCGAGGCGCACCTCGCTCTAGCTGGTAAGCCTCTTCACGCCCACGCATAGCCAAGAACACTAGAGATAGGTATCCAAGATGAGCGAAGTAACTCTTCCAGCATTGGGCGAATCTGTTACCGAAGGCACAGTCACACGATGGCTTAAGAACGTCGGAGATACTGTAGCCATCGATGAGCCTCTGGTGGAGGTCTCTACAGACAAAGTAGACACCGAAATCCCATCGCCCTTCGCCGGCACCCTAACTCAAATCATGGTCCAGGAAGACGAGACGGTTGCCGTTGGCGCCGTTCTTGCCATCGTTGGTGAGGCAGCATCCGCAGCTTCTGCCGAGGATGCCCCTTCAACTCCTGAAGCTGCAGCGCCTGAAGCGGCTGCTCCTGTTGAACCAGCTGCTCCTGTTGAACCCGAAGCCGCTGCGCCGGTAGCCACTCCACCAGTAGCCGCTGCACCTGTTGCGCCTGTTGCTCCGGTAGCCGCTCCACCAGTAGCCGCTGCACCTGTTGCGCCTGTTGCTCCGGTAGCCACTCCACCAGTAGCCGCTGCACCTGTTGCGCCTGTTGCTCCGGTAGCCACTCCACCAGTAGCCGCTGCACCTGCTGCGCCAGTAGTCGCCGCGCCAGTGGCCCCTGCTCCTACCCCACCGACAGCTCCGGCTGCGGGAACTGGAACGGAAGAGACTGCCAGCGACCCAAATTACGTAACGCCAATCGTCCGGAAACTTGCATCGGAGCTAGGAATAGACCTCGGAACCATTAGAGGATCCGGCGTCGGCGGTCGAATCAGAAAAGAAGATCTAACTGCGCCAACTTCGAAGGTCGTGCCGGCCGCTTCCCACACGACGGCGGAGGCATCACCGCTTAGGGGTACCACAGTACCTATGTCACGACTCAGAAAAGTACTGTCCGAGCGTGCAGTTGCTTCGATGCAACAGAGCGCTCAGCTGACATCCGTTGTTGAAGTGGACGTAACAAAAATCGCCGAGATGAGACAGCGCGTCCAAGCCGAGTTCACCCAGAAAGCCGGAACAAAGCTTTCCTTTATGCCGTTCTTCACTCTTGCGGCGGCAGAGGCTCTAGCGGCGAACCCAATAATTAATGCAACCGTCGAAGATACCAACATTGTGTATCACGGTTCAGACCACATCGCATTTGCTGTTGACACCGAAAGAGGGTTGCTCACACCAGTCATAAAGGACGCAGCGAGCATGTCAATCGCCACAATGGCGAAGGTAATTGCCGATATGGCCGAGCGCACAAGAACCAACAAACTCACACCAGACGAACTTTCCGGCGGAACCTTCACGCTGACGAATACTGGTAGCCGTGGAGCCCTGTTTGATACTCCAGTTGTCTTCTTGCCACAGTCAGCTATCTTGGGCACCGGCGTCGTCACAAAGCGTGCAGCGGTAGTGAAAGATGCTGACGGCAATGACACCATTGGCATACGCTCAATGGTCTACTTGGCTCTCAGTTACGACCACAGGATTATTGACGGCGCAGACGCGTCCCGCTACCTAATGCAGGTGAAGTCAAGGCTTGAGGCTGGCAATTTTGAAGCCAATCTCGGCATCTAGATGAAGATGGGTGAACTCCTTAGTAATGCCTGAATTTGAAAGAGTTGGACTAAACCCCAACTTTGTGGATTACCGCTCAGGCATGGAGATGCAGCTCAAGACCCATGCCGAAGTTGCATCAAACATGAGGCCGAACACAGTCCTCCTTCTCGAGCACAAAAGCGTCTACACAGCAGGTAAGCGAACCGAGAAACACGAGCTTCCGAATGATGGTTCCGAATTTATCGAAACAAACCGGGGCGGAAAAATAACTTGGCACGGCCCAGGGCAGCTTATTGGCTACCCAATTATGCACCTTCCTCAACCAATCGATGTGGTTGGATACGTCCGATGGCTGGAGGGAGTTCTTATCAATGTTGCAGCCGAGTTTGGCGTTGCAGGAGAGCGCGTTGAAGGCCGAACTGGAGTCTGGGTAAATACCGAAGGGGGCTTCCAGAAGCTTGCGGCCATCGGGATTCGAGTTAGCGAAAAAGTAACCATGCACGGCTTTGCCCTCAACTGCAACAACTCACTCGACCCCTTCGATCACATAATTGCTTGCGGTATAGACGACGCAAAGGCGACAACTTTGTCCAAACTTGCTGGAATCGATATCACGCCAGCTCAAGCAGCTACGCTTGTAGAGCAGCAGATGGGAGAAATACCGAATGTCAGAAGCTAAACCAGAGCGAAAACTGCTCCGACTGGAAGTTCGTAACAGTGAGGTTCCCATCGAGAGAAAACCCGATTGGATAAGAACTACAGCCAAAATGGGGCCTGAGTATCAAAAACTGCAAAGTCTTGTGAAGGAAAAAGAACTCCACACTGTTTGTCAAGAGGCCGGTTGCCCAAATATTTTCGAATGTTGGGAAGATCGAGAAGCGACATTCCTCATTGGCGGAAGCCAGTGCACCAGAAGGTGCGATTTCTGCCAAATTGACACAGGCAAGCCAGCCGCCTTCGACGCGGATGAGCCTCGACGAGTTGGCTCCTCAGTCAAGCAAATGAACCTCCGCTATGCAACGGTCACCGGAGTTGCTCGAGATGACCTTCCCGATGAGGGTGCTTGGCTTTACGCCGAAACAATACGACAGATTAAAAAGCAGTCACCGGGAACCGGAGTCGAAATACTCATTCCAGACTTCTCAGGTCGACCAGAGCTTCTGCAAAAAGTATTTGACACCAAACCACAAGTATTTGCACACAACGTCGAGACAGTGCCCCGAATCTTCAAGAGGATTAGGCCAGCGTTCACTTACGATCGCTCTTTAGATGTTCTAAGCCAAGGCAGAGAAGCCGGAATGGTAACTAAATCCAATTTGATTTTGGGTATGGGTGAAGAAATTCCAGAGGTGCTTCAAGCCCTTCAGGACTTACACGATGCCGGAACAGACATCATTACAATCACTCAGTACCTAAGGCCTTCCCCAAGACACCACCCGGTTGAACGCTGGGTCAAGCCTCAGGAATTCGTCGAGCTTTCACAGGCCGCCGAGGAAATGGGCTACCTAGGAGTCCTAGCCGGTCCATTGGTTCGATCAAGTTACCGCGCCGGAAGGCTTTGGGCCAAGTCGATGATGGCTAAGGGCCGCGAGATCCCTCAAGAACTTGAGCATCTGGCGGACAAAGTCGAGTTTGCGCAAGCAAGCGCAGTAGCCTGACTAAACTAATCCCCGTGGCTAAAGACAAGAAAACCCCAGGACGCTTCCGACAGCTTTGGCGTGTGTATAAGACGACGGCTAAATCTGACCCGACTTCGGCATGGCTTGCAGCCCTGACATTGCTGGTGTCCATCGCAGTCGGTCTAGGTGTTGGGGTATTGACCGGAGATGGAAACGTCTTCACGTTGGTGTTGTGGGGCCTATCCGGATTCATAACCGGAGTACTTTTGGCAATGATCGTCATGAGCAAGAAGGCCGAAAAGAACGCCTACATGCAAATCGAAGGTCAAGCAGGGGCCGTTGGTGCAGTGTTGGACTCACAAATAAAGCGCGGCTGGAGGACTTCCTCGATGCCAGTAGCCGTCAACGCCAAGACACGAGAAGCTATTTACCGAATGATAGGACGCCCCGGGGTGGTCCTTATTTCAGAGGGTTCATCAGCCCGAGTTCAGCAAATGCTTGATGATGAAGCAAGAAAAGTTCTGAGGTCAGCACCCGGCGCGGCGGTTCACAAAGTCAAGGTGACTGTAGACGACTCCGGAGTGAGAATCTATCGACTGCTAAAGCATGTTTACAAGCTTCCCAAGTCTCTAAGTCGTGGCGAAGTAAATGCAGTATCAAACAGACTTGCTGCTCTAGGCGCACACGCCTCTGTTCCGATTCCAAAAGGAATTGATCCCAATCGAGTTAGAGCTCCAAAGCGCAAAGGTTAACATTTCCGAAACATAGATTCGTTATCTTTACAGCTGAGTAAGTAGAAATACCCGTAATTACCCAAGAGAGGTACCTCAATGTTCAAAACAGCCTCAGAGGCGCTGCAGTACATCAAGGAACACAACATCAAGTTTGTGGACGTTCGGTTTACTGATATGCCCGGAGTGCAACAGCACTTCAACCTGCCAGTTTCTCAAATTGATGAAGAATTTTTTGCAATTGGACAGCTGTTTGACGCCTCCTCAATTCGCGGATTCGCTTCCATTCACGAGAGTGACATGCAGCTGATTCCGGATGTCACAACAGCGTGGGAAGACCCATTCCGAGTCGAAAAGACTCTGATCATGAACTTTGACATCTACAACCCGCGGAATGGTGAGCTGTACCACCGCGACCCACGCCAGGTAGCTCACAAGGCCGAGCGCTATCTGCAGTCGACCGGAATCGCCGACACCGCGTTTTTCGCCCCTGAGGCTGAGTTTTTCATTTTTGACGACGTTCGCTATGAAGTGAAGTCAAACACCGCTTTCCACATCGTTGACTCGATCGAAGGCGCTTGGAACTCCGCTAGGGAAGAAGAAGGTGGAAACCTAGGAAACAAGACTCCTTATAAGGGTGGCTATTTCCCAGTTTCCCCCGTGGACCACTTGGCCGACATCCGCGACGCAATCGTGTTGGAGCTAGAAGACGCAGGATTGAGTGTTGAGCGAAGCCACCACGAAGTCGGAACTGCTGGACAATGTGAAATCAACTATCGCTTTGACACTTTAGTGAAGTCCGCGGACGATCTTCTAAAGTTCAAGTACATCGTGAAAAATGTTGCTCATCAGTACGGCAAGACAGCAACCTTCATGCCCAAGCCATTGTTCAACGACAACGGGTCTGGCATGCACGTTCACCAGTCGCTCTGGAAAGACGGCAAGCCGCTGTTTTATGACGAGGCTGGCTACGGTTCCCTCTCCGATCTAGCCCGTTGGTACATCGGTGGAATCTTGAAGCACGCACCAAGCTTGCTTGCCTTCACCAACCCTTCTATCAACTCATACCATCGCTTGGTACCCGGCTTTGAGGCTCCAGTAAACCTTGTGTACTCCGCCGGAAACCGATCTGCCGCCATTCGTATCCCTATGACTGGTTCGAACCCAAAGGCTAAGCGAATCGAGTTCAGGGCTCCAGATAGTTCTGGAAACCCTTACTTGGCTTTCGCCGCGCAGCTAATGGCTGGCCTGGATGGAATTAAAAACCGTATCGAACCGCATGAGCCAGTTGATAAGGATCTTTACGAGCTACCTCCAGAGGAAGCCAAGATGATCCCTCAAGTTCCTGCGGATCTAGAGTCTGTCTTGAAGGCGCTAGAGGCGGATCACGACTACCTCATGGAAGGCAACGTCTTCACAAAGGACCTTATTGAGAACTGGATCGACTACAAGCGCGAGAAAGAGATAAAGCCAATGGCGCAGCGACCTCATCCTTACGAGTTCGAGCTTTACTACGGAGTGTAAGACTTATCTGCATCAGAAAAAGCCGGGTGGATTTTCCACCCGGCTTTTTCTATTCCAAAAATAACTTCTGAAAAACTGCTCTTGAGCGCCTCGTCACAGCGAGATATCGCTCTTCAAGCTCGGTAGCTGAGCCAGGCTCGAACTCTAAAATTCGTGCGAGCGCCTCAAGCTTATTCCTGTCAATCGGAAGCTCGTCGGATGCCTTATCCAAGGCAAGAACTTGGGCACTGCGCACTCGACTCGCCATAATCCATGCATCCTCCAACACGTGCGAATCAGCGTCGTCAATGTGTCCCAGCTTGACTAGAGATGCCAAAGTGTCAAGTGTCGTGAGGCTTCGCAGCTCGGGATTGTTCCCGGCGTATCTCAACTGCATCAACTGGATAAGCCATTCCACATCACTAATTGCGCCAGGTCCAAGCTTCAGGTGTCTATTTGCGACGATACCTTTCGGAAGCCTTTCGTTTTCAACTCTCGCCTTGACCACACGCACAGACACAAGCTGCTTATTTGAGAGCTCTTCAGGATAGCGATACTTGTCGATGAGGTTTGTGAATGCATCTCTTAGGCCTTGAGATCCGAACATAGGACGTGCGCGAAGAAGAGCTTGAAACTCCCAGGTCTCCGCCCACTTTTGGTAGTAACCCTCGTATGCGTTGAGTGATTTGATGCGCGGGCCATTTTTACCTTCGGGGCGTAAGTCGAGATCTAACTCAAACTCTAAAATTGGGTCCTTGACTAGCCCTATAAATTCCCCGGTAAGAACTTCGGCCATGCTCTGAGCATTCGGACCATCGTCGCTGTAGACAAGCATCACATCAGCGTCTGAACCAAAGCCAAGTTCTTGACCTCCAAGGCGACCCATTGCCACGATGCTCACGTCTAGGTCAATGTTGGACTTGCGCCCAGCAATGATAAGCATTGACCCTAGATAAATCTCCGTGACTTCACTGAGCGCCATCGCAACTTGACGCACCTTTAGATTGCCGAGAGTCGACCCAATAGCAATCCTTAGGAACTCCCTACGGCGGATAAACTTCAGTCCTTCGGC
The DNA here is from genome assembly GCA_913057795.1 of uncultured Aquiluna sp. GTDB lineage: Bacteria > Actinomycetota > Actinomycetes > Actinomycetales > Microbacteriaceae > Aquiluna. The sequence goes on along the minus strand of CAJXOD010000010.1, from coordinate 7,503 downwards.
GGCTTTTTCAAACCCTAAGTTCCTGGCCAAAAATGATGCCACCTCAGCCTCTAAAGAGGTCCTGTTAGTGGGTTGAAGCTTGGATTCGTCCGCAAACCAGGCAGTTGATTCCGGCGTGTACTCAAGCAGTCGCGAAATGTAGACGGAGTTCGACAGTGCTTGCATAAGCCGCTCTGCGGCACCCGAAGAGTCACGAAGCATCTTTAGGAACCAGTGCTTATCACCCAACAATTCGCTGAGCCTTCTGAAGCTCAATAAAGCTCCATCCGGATTCATACCTTCGGCCATCCAGCGCAGCAGGACCGGAAGAAGAGAGCGTTGAATAGTAGCACCGCGTGACATCCCTAGACTCAAGGCCTTTAGGTGGCGCATGGCGCCCTTGGGATCTGTGAATCCAAGAGAAACTAGACGGCTCTCAGTCTCGCTGGCGGTTAGCGAAATTTCACCGGGCGAAAGCGCGGCCGTTGCCGCCAATAAGGGTCGGAAAAAAATCGTATCGTGGAGACTTGCAATCTCCTGGCGACTGTTCGCCCAAATCACGCGAAGATCTTCGGCGCTAAGACGAGGATTGACACCACGCGCAATTCTTCTGAGATCTGAAGAATCGGTTGGCACCAAATGAGCCCTTCGAAGCTTTACCAATTGAAGCCGGTGCTCGATAACCCGAAGCAAGCGATATTGGCTCTGCAGCTCCAACGCGTCATCTCGGCCCAAAAGCCCGGCCTCGGCTAGAGCGTGAATTGCAGGAAATGTGCCCGAGTCTCGAAGGGTCTCGTCGACAACGCCATGAACCAGCTGAAGAAGCTGAATGGTGAATTCGACATCGCGAAGTCCTCCGCGGCCTAGCTTTATGTTGAGCTCTTTCTCCTCCGAGGGGATTTGTTCAATGACACGCTTACGCATTTGCCTGGCGTGCTGAACCAGATTTGAGCGCTCTCTGTCACCCCAAATTTGGGACTTCACCTCCAGAAGGTATTGCTCTCCAAGCTCTTGGTCACCAGCTGCGAACCTGGCCTTTAGTAGCGCCTGGAACTCCCAAGGTTCAGCCCATTTGTTGTAGTGGGCCGCATGAGCGGCAACCGTTCTGACAAGCGCCCCATTTTTACCCTCGGGCCTAAGGTTCGGATCAACCTCCCAAAGTCCAGGTTCCATAGCTGCCTCGTTGATAACCAAACCCAACCTCTGCGCCAATTGAGTCGCCGTTGCAATCGCATATTCCTCTGGACCCCCAGCAACATAAATGACATCAACGTCGCTCACGTAGTTCAGTTCATCCGCACCTGTTTTGCCCATCGCGATAATCGATAATTTAGTATTCTCAGATTTTTCTTGGGAAATTCTTCCGTCTGCCAGTAATTCCGACCTTGCCACCGACAACGCTGCATCCAAGGCTGCATCGGCGAGCCTACTCAAGGCCTGAGTCACCGCAACGACACCGTCAGAGGGATTTGACTGCCCCAAGTCCCAATCGGCTATTGCTAGAAGCATGCTGCGATATGACACACGAAGATCGAGTCTTGATTCACGATTGAGAGAAAAAGTTGATGGAAGTGATTGAGCCTTGCTAAAAAGTGACAGTTCAGAAGGATGACGCGTGAGATATTCTGCCAAACCGTCAGATGCACCGAGAATTGCTATTAACCGCTTCGGGCCTGACGACTCAGCAAGCGCCTTCTGAATAAGTTTCGGGTGGTTCCTTGAAAGCTCCAGGAGTTGCGTCAGAGCCCTATCCGGAGACGCAGACGTTTCAAAAGCAGATTCGCACCGCTGGTAGCTTGAGCCAAGAACACTCTCTAGTTCAACCAAGTTTTCCCTGGCAACGCTCAGCGACTCAAAACCCAGTCGAACTATGTCACTTAGTGAAGTGACTCTACCGATAACCATTTAGAGAGTTTTTAGGTTTTGATCAATCTCATACGGAGTCACCTGGGCACGATAATCGGCCCATTCGTTGCGCTTGTTAGCAAGCACGAAGTTGAATACCGACTCCCCCAAGACCTCGGCGGCAAGCTCGGAGCCCTCAAGCTTTTTGATGGCGTGGTCCAGTGACTGAGGAAGAGCCTCTATGCCCATTGCACGACGCTCCTGGTAGGACAAAGTCCAAACGTCCTGCTCAGTCTCATCCTCAAGCTGATATTCATTCTCAATGCCCTTCAGCCCTGCAGCCAACAGCAGAGAATAAGCAAGATATGGGTTCGCGGCAGAATCCATTGCGCGATATTCAATTCTCGTGCTTTGGGACTTTTCCGGCTTGTGAAGTGGAACGCGAACTAGGGCACTTCTATTGTTGTGGCCCCAGCTGACGTAGCTTGGAGCCTCACCACCGCCCCAGAGCCTCTTATAGCTGTTCACATACTGATTCGTGACCAGAGTTATCTCAGGGGCGTGACGAAGAATTCCGGCCATGAACTGCCTAGCGGTGTTTGACAGGTGGTACTTGGCGGCGGGGTCAAAGAATGCATTCTTGTCTCCCTCAAAAAGCGAGAAATGAGTGTGCATTCCGGAACCGGGGTGGTTAGTGAAAGGTTTTGGCATGAAGGTTGCATAGACACCCTGCTCTATGGCCACCTCTTTGATTACAGTCCGGAAAGTCATTATGTTGTCGGCCATTGTTAGCGCGTCAGCATATCTCAAGTCGATTTCGTTTTGTCCCGGACCGCCCTCGTGGTGGGAGAACTCAACCGAGATACCCAGCTGCTCAAGCATGGTTACGGCTCTTCTTCTAAAGTCATGAGCCGTGCCTCCAGGCACGTTGTCGAAATAGCCGGCGTTATCAACTGGAACGGGTTCCCCAGAGGCGTCAACACTGCTCGACTTCAAAAGATAAAACTCAATTTCAGGGTGAACGTAAAAACTAAAGCCCATGGATGCGGCCTTTGCCAGCGTCCTGCGCAAAACATTTCGTGGATCGGCAGCTGCAGGCTGTCCATCGGGGGTTGCAATGTCGCAGAACATCCTTGCCGCAGGATCAACTGTCCCCCTCCATGGAAGAATCTGGAAAGTGGCAGGATCCGGGATGGCCAGCATGTCCGCTTCAGAGTTTCTGGCGAGCCCCTCTATGGAGGAACCATCAAAACCTATGCCCTCTGCGAAGGCGCCCTCTATCTCTGCAGGGGCAACAGCCACCGATTTCAGAGACCCGGCAACGTCCGTAAACCAGAGGCGGATGAACTTAACACCGCGCTCTTCAATGGTTCTTAACACAAACTCTTGCTGCTTGTCCATATTTCCTCCTGACACTGGTAATAGGCTATCGGGTGTGACGTCAATAAAAGTAGCATTTGCCCAGACAAACCCAGTGGTGGGCGATGTTGCCCATAACCTCGAACAACTCCTGAGATATGCCGAAGAAGCTGCAGGTAAGGCCGATGTGCTGGTCTCAGGAGAGCTTGCGATGTCGGGATATCCGCTGGGAGACCTGAGTTACCGCGAAGACGTGATTCATCGTTCAGAAAAAGCCCTGCACAAGCTGGTCGAAGCCTCTAACGCGCCTATGTTTTCGGAACTGTACTTTGTCGTCGGTCATGCCACGCTAGCCGCTTCCAAGTTCACACACATTCAGTCCTCCAAGGCGATAGCCCACAACTCAGCCAGCGTAATTCACGGGGGCAAGCTGATAGGCACTTATCACAAGCAAGTGCTGCCTAACTATGACGTGTTCGACGATTGGCGAAACTTTGTTCCTGGTAACCAAGAACTCATTTTTGAGGTGCGTGGAACCACATGCGCAATAGCTATTTGCGAGGACATATGGGATCTGAGCTCAACCCGACCAGCAGAACTCAGAAAAGCGGGCGTCGAACTGCTAATTGTTCCAAACGGTTCTCCTTATACTCGCGAAAAGGCGTCCGAGAGACGCGTTGCGGCACGGAAGTTTCAAGATAACTTCGCCGTTGCCTACGCCAACCTGTCCGGTGGGCAGGACGAACTAGTTTTTGACGGCGGGAGCTTTTTACTTGACTCAAGCGGGACCGAAGTGCAGAGAGCTCCCTTCGAAGAGGGCTGCTTTTATGAAACCACCAATGACCTACAGCCGGTGACAAGCGACGATCTGTCCACACTATGGAAGGCCTTAGTTACCGGGTTACGCGACTACTGCAGAAAGACCAACCAAACAAAATTGGTCCTAGGTCTAAGTGGTGGTATTGACTCGGCTCTATCAGCGGCGATTGCTGTCGAAGCCGTCGGTGCGGTCAACGTGATAGGTGTTGCTATGCCGTCCCGTTACTCCTCGGACCACTCGGTAACAGATGCCAAAAAGTTAGCGGCGAACCTCTCAATTGAACTTCGTGAGATTCCGATTGACACAGTGCACAAGGCTTTTGAGTCTTCTCTTCACTTCAGCGACCTGGCGGGAGAGAACCTACAGGCAAGAATCCGGGCAGTACTCCTAATGGGTATCTCCAACACTGATAATGCTCTTCTTCTATCGACCGGCAACAAGTCGGAGATCGCGGTTGGGTATTCGACCATGTACGGCGACAGCGCGGGCGGATTTGCGCCTATAAAGGACCTTTTCAAATCAGATGTTTGGAGGGTTTCTTCCTGGCTAAATAATCGAGGCAATGGAGAGCTGATCCCCGAAAACTCAATAACCAAGGAGCCGAGTGCGGAACTACGACCTGACCAGATTGACACCGACTCACTTCCTAATTACAAGATTCTCGATCAAGTTCTAGCGCTCCTCATAGAACAATCCGCGACGATTGAGCAGGTGATTGCCAGCGGTCATTCAAGACAACTGGCTGAAAAGATTGAGGGTATGGTCAGGGCCTCAGAATGGAAGCGTTCACAAGGCGCCATCGGAACAAAAACTACGGCGATTGCATTCGGCTTCGGCCGCAGGGTTCCTATCACAACGAGGTTTACCGAACTATGAAGATCAGGACCAGCACTCTGAGGGAGCTTAAGAACAAAGGGATTCGTTTTGCGGCACTAACCAGCTACGACATGCATACAGCCAGCATCTTCGATGCCGCTGGGATAGAAGTTTTATTGGTTGGAGATTCAGCAAGCGACAACGTCCTAGCCAATCAAGGCACAGCTCCAATCACTCTTGACGAGATGATCCCATTTGGAAAGGCAGTTGCAAGAAGCGCTCAAAACTCGCTTGTGGTCTTCGATTTGCCCTTCGGTAGTTACGAAGTCAGTGCCGAACAGGCTCTAATAACCTCTATCCGAGCCATGAAGGAAACTGGCGCGGCAGCTGTAAAGCTCGAGGGGGCCAAGATAGATCAGATTTCAAGAATTGTAGACAACGGTATTCCCGTAATGGGTCACGTCGGTTTCACCCCTCAGACCTTGCACGGACTGGCTGGCTATAAGGTTCAAGGCAGGGATCAGGAAAATGCAGATCGCCTTATGAGCGAGTGCCTAGCGATTCAAAAAGCCGGAGCCTTCGCAATCGTCTTGGAAATGATACCCGCAGCTTTGGCGAAGGAGATCTCTATCGCCCTGGAGATACCGACGATCGGCATCGGCGCTGGATCAGATTGCGACGGCCAGATACTGGTCTGGCAAGACTTTGCAGGATTAGGGGAAAGATCGCCAAAGTTTGCGAAGAAATATCTCAGCCTTCGAGAATCACTCCAGGCTGCGGCAGTGGAGTATCGATCCGAAGTGCAAAATGGCAGCTTTCCTGCCATTGATCAGCAGTTTTAGTCTTCCCACTTTTTTTCATCTTCTTCTCGAAGCGCTTTTGCTCTTGCGATTACGGTGTCGGGCCCAGCCTTCGCACTCTCAATATCCGGAAATGGCCCGATTCGATCAAGCGAGAGAGACTGCGGTCCGCTCTCAACAAGTTGAGTCTTGATGTTAAACCAGAATTCGGGCTTATCGGACAATGTGCCTCCTATATTGCTAAATCAAAAATAGACTAATCGCATGCCAAAAGCTCACAATTCCAGCCTTATCCCCGGGAAAATATCCACACCGCGAATCGTACCTTCAAACATAGCTAGACCAGAGTATGTTGGAAAGAGCGGACCCGCCAAGCACAAGGGTGGCGACAAGTACGAGGAAGAAACCATTCAAAGAATCCGCGCAGCTAGCAAGCTCGCCGCACAAGCCCTCGAAGCTGTTCTTGCATCGGTAAAACCAGGCGTGACCACGGATCAGCTGGACCAGATAGGGCATGAATTCCTAATAGACCGCGGAGCCTATCCTTCAACACTTGGCTATCGGGGGTTTCCAAAATCTCTGTGTAGCTCATTGAATGAGGTGATTTGCCATGGCATACCTGATGACACGGTCATCGAAGAGGGTGACCTCGTAAACATTGACATAACCGCATTCCTTGACGGAGTCCACGGTGATAACAACGGAACTGTGATTGCAGGAGAAGCGTCAGAGGAAGTCAAATTACTAGTGGAGCGCACTCACGAAGCTATGATGCGAGGCATAAAAGCCGCGATTCCCGGTAGAGAAGTCAACATTATCGGGCGAGCTATCGAGAGCTATGCGAAGCGCTTCAACTACGGAGTTGTTCGTGACTTCACCGGTCATGGAGTTGGGACCAGCTTCCACACCGGTCTAATAATTCCGCACTACGACGAACCGGCTTACCGGGATCTAATCGAACCCGGAATGGTATTCACGATTGAGCCTATGCTTACGCTCGGATCTCAAGATTGGGACATGTGGGACGATGGCTGGACCATCACGACCAAAGACAAAAAATTCTCCGCGCAATTTGAGCACACTATTTTGATAACCGAAACTGGCCCGGAAATACTTACGGAGCTCTAGATGACAAGCATTTCAATCGGTATCGACGTAGGTGGCACCGGGATTAAGGCTGCGCTAGTTGACACCTCAACTGGAGAGCTTGCCTCCTCAAGAATTCGGATTCCAACACCCGATGGCGCAGAGCCCGATGCGGTTGCTCAAATTTGCAAGGAACTTATAAGCCAACTCGAGGCTCCTTCAAGTGCCTTGGTCGGTGTGTGCCTTCCGGCAGTTGTCACCCATGGCATTACACGATCAGCCGCCAACATAAGCGATAGTTGGATCGATTTGGGTGCCGAAGGCCTACTCACAGCTGCACTCGATCGGAGGGTCCACGTACTCAACGATGCCGACGCAGCCGGAGTCGCCGAAATGACCTACGGTGCCGGACGGAATGCAAGCGGAGTCACAATTATGGCAACTCTCGGAACCGGCATTGGTTCAGCACTTTTTATCCAGAAGACGCTGGTCCCAAACACCGAATTCGGGCATCTAGATATTGGTGAATACATCGACATTGAAAGCTACGCGTCGTACGGTGCGTTTCAGCGCGACCAAATTTCTCAAGAGCAGTGGGGCAAGCGGCTAGAAAAGTTCTTCGCTCACCTAGAAAAGCTAATTAGCCCGGGACTATTTATAGTTGGCGGCGGAGCAAGCAAATCACACGAAAAGTTTTTTCCCTTCATAAAAGTAAAAACTCAATTAGTGCCCGCTGAGACAAAGAATGCCGCCGGCATCATCGGCGCCGCGACCATGGCTGTGCAGTATTTATAAAAG